>NZ_QUES01000012.1:0-171079 GCF_003478085.1 Eisenbergiella sp. OF01-20
AGCTCGCTTTCCAGCTTTGCCCGTTCCATCGTATCTTTCATCTTGCCTTTTTCACTGGCTTTTGCTCTGGCTTCCAACTGTTCATTTTCTGCTAAAAGGTCGTTTATTGTGGCCTTGTATTTTTTGAGCTGACCGGAGAAATTCTCCATCTGCGGAAACCACTTTTTCAGCAGGGAGAGGGCTTCCTCTTTCTTCTTTCCGGCGTTGAACGGGGTAATACCGTCCAGCGTGGCTTCAATGGCTCTTGCCTGTTTGGAGAGATTGACCGCCTGCTTGAACAAACGGGTGGGGATATGCTTCCTGCCTGTCTTGCTGGCACTTTCCCCACGCTCCAAGTCGGGATATTTCTCCACCATACAGGCGTGGAAATCGTCCTGCCACTTCGTCAGGTTCGCCCGGTTGCCGATGATTTCTTTGGCGCACAGGCGGTTGTCCTTTGTCAGCGGAACAAAGGTCAAATGCAGGTGGGGCGTTTTCTCGTCCATGTGTACCACCGCCGACACGATGTTTTCTTTCCCTACCCGCCCGATTAAGAAATCAGCCGCCCTCTGGAAAAATTCCTGTATCTCCTTTGGGGACTTCTTCTTAAAAAATTCCGGACTGGCGGTAATCAGCGTATCCACAAACCGGGTGCTGTCCCTGCGTGTCCGGCAGCCTGCCTGTTCAATGCGGCTTTGAATGAAGTGGTAATACCGTCCCTCCGGCTTGACGATATGGAAGTTGTACTTGCTCCGGCTGGTGTCAATGTCGGGATTGCTGGCATACTGTTCCTTTTGCCGTTCGTGATGGGCTTCCAACGGTCTTGCCGGATTGCCCTTGTGCTTTTCAAATCGCAAAATTGCGTGTTGTGCCATGAAACTCCTTTCCCCATTCCGTTCCTTTCCGGGACTTCTCCACAGGAAAATCCCGCAGAAAATATCTCGGATAGGAAGGAAATGGATAGAATATAAATCAATATTTTTATCTTTGTATTTCTATATACCGTCTGGTTTTCGTACTTCAAGAGGATTGATTATCGTACTTGTGGAGTGCGGTTTTCAGTCCTCCGGCGTTCCATAACCGGATTTCTTGAAGTCGGTGTTTGGAACCGCTTCGTAGGATTTTGGGTAAATGCAGTTGGGTTTTCCACAGCCCTGCTTCTGGATCTCCACCAGCCCCGCATACTGCAATTCCCGTAGGGTATTGACGGCTTTCTGCCGCCCACAGTGGAGCAGGGCGACCACCTCGCAGATTGGATAATACAGGAAAATGCGCCCGTATTCGTCCGCCCAGCCGTTCTTGCGGGATAGTTCTGTCCGGCGCAGGATAAAGGCGTACAGTATCTTCGCTTCGTTGGACAGTGGCGTGAATGTGGGGGCTTCAAAAAGGAAATTGGGAAGCCGGGTAAAGCTGACCGCCTTTTCCGGCTGATGGATATAAATAGTGTTTGTCATATCGTGTTTTGTGGACGGTTAGAAGCCCGTTTCCGGGGGCAGACGGTAGTTTCTATTGCCTGCCCCTGTTCTGTGCTTGCAAAGCCTTGTAAATCAAGGACTTTTCAGCCCCTAACTGTCCACACAAGACCTCCTTTTCCGTTCACTTTCTGTTTTCTGCCGCCTGTGAACTCTGGCTGCGCAGTCGGGACAGTATTTTGCCCGGTTGGACTTTGGGACGAACACTCTGCCGCAGACCGCACAGCGTTTTAGCTCCTTATCCCGGAAAATCTCCGCTTCCAGCGTTCCGTCCAGCGGCAAGACCGACCAGCGGAACCACTTACAGCAGACCGAGAAAGAAACCGTCTGCGGGCAGGTGCAGGTGTCCCCATCGTCAAGGGAAATGCAGTTGCCGCCCTCACAACAGCAGCACTCCCGGCGTATCAGGCTGTTTGCCTGTTTCCTCTGCGCCGGCGTCATACGGTAGAGGGAGCCGTCCGGTTTGCGCTCTATGGGCGGCAGTCGTTTATATGGGTTCTCTCTCATGTGTTCCCTCCATTTTTCTGTTGCCGTTCTCCCCAAAAAGGCTTCCTGCCCCATTCCTGCGGCGTGTTCCCAACGGGGGCCCCCAAAAAGTCGTTGGACTTTGTGGGGAGAGGAGCCACAGCGGAGCGAGTGAGCTTTCGCCATTTGGCGGAAGCGAATGATACGCAGCTTGTGGCGACGAGGCACGCTCCCCGGACTTCGGGACATTTTGTCCCGAAGTGGCTCGTAGCGGTGCTTCCCCTGCCGGGGTATTCCTTTTCGGACGGTCATTCATTTTTCAAGGTGCGGCTCATCGATGAACTAAGATAAGTCTACACCTAAATGACCGCCCGCCCCGTATATCCATAAAGTCGGAAATCAGCCCGGAAAACTTTCTATTTCCACGCTCTCGGAATTGTGGTAGAATAGAAATAATGAGTGATAAATAGGAGATAGGAAAGCCTTTATAAATGGATATTTGAAAAGATATATTCATTTTCACGATGGAAAAATGGAGGAGGCACAATGAACTTTAACGAAGCAATGCAAATGCTTGGAAACAAGTTGCAAGGAAAGTACGGACATTTAGGCTTTAAGTATAAAAAATCTGACAAAACACTTACGAGGCACAGTAAAAATTTCACCTATATGATTGCGTTTTCCTCATTCGGCGGGAACACAAAGGATAGCATAAGTATAGAGGTTTGCTATATAATCAACACTCGTCCATACGACCCTTATGGTTATGCCAAACCAGACCTCAACACACAACCGCTGTTTTACAGTTTAAGAGACAATGAAATATATCTTGACATAGGAAATGAAGAAAAAATTGATAATACCTTTGAGATTGTTTGTCAGTGGATGGATAAATTACTGATTCCAAAAATGAATGAGCTTTGTGCTACCGAGTAAAATGAGCAGTTGACAATATCAGTGAATTATCTGCGAGAAAATTAGAAATATTTTTGACTATCAAGCAGACAAGGAGGGGGAGCATGGAACTATCCATACAAGAACGATTGAAAGACCTGCGTGTGGAGCGTGGGCTGACGCTGGAGCAGCTTGAGGAACAGGTAAATCTCTCCAAGTCTGCACTGGGCAGTTATGAAGCAAAGGACTTCAAGGACATCAGCCACTATGCCATTATCAAGCTGGCGAAGTTTTACGGCGTGACTGCCGATTATCTGCTGGGGCTGTCCCAAACAAGAAATCACCCAAACGCCGATCTTGCAGACCTGCGTTTGAGTGATGATATGATTGAACTATTGAAAAGTGGGCGGGTGGATAATTCCCTCTTGTGTGAGCTGGCGGTACACCCGGATTTCCCCCGGCTGATGGCTGACCTTGAAATCTATGTGAACGGCGTGGCGGTGAAGCAGGTGCAGGCCGCAAACGCCATAGTGGATGCCATGAGCGCAACCATTATGAAGCAGCACAATCCCGGCTTGTCTGACCCGCAGTTAAGGCAGCTTGTCGCCGCCCATATTGACGATGACAGCTTTTGCCGCTATGTGATACAGCAAGACATAAACAAGATAGCCCTTGACCTGCGGGAAGCCCATAAGGACGATTTTTTCAGCGTTCCGGAGGACAATCCGCTGGAAGATTTCTTGCAGACCGCCGAGGAAACTGCCAGTCCAGACAGCGACCCGGAGCAAGCGGCTTTGGCGTTTATCTGTAAGCGGCTCAAGCTGAATTTGAAAAAGCTGTCCGAGGAAGAAAAGAAGTGGCTGAAAAAGATTGCACAGAAGTCGGACTTGCTGAAAAATCCAAACCCGCAGCGGGGGAGAAAATAAGAGAGCGATAAACAAGAAATCTGAAAGGAGTTATCAATATGAGTTATGATTTGATGGTTTTTGAGAGAACAAAAGCACCTACCACAAAAAAAGAGTTTATGGCATGGTATGAAAAGCAAATGGAATGGGAGGAAGAACATGATTACCAAACGATTAGTGTTTCTTCTCCGGCTTTACAAAACTGGTTTATGGAAATGAAAGAAAAATTCCCGCCCATGAATGGGGAATATGCACCGAATGACGATGCTCTTGATGACGATGAAAATTTGGAGTTGCATATGGTTGATTACAGTATTGGGTATAATGTAATTTACGCTGCGTTTTCTTGGTCGGTGGCAGACGAGGCGTATGAACTTATGCGTAGTTTAGCTCAAAAACACAAGGTTGGATTTTTTGATGTGAGTGGAGATGATGGCGATATTATTTTGCCAGATGGAATTATGATAAAATAATATGATACATACCTATTCCCATTCTCACTTACCGGGAAAATAGCAAAGCCAGCCGAGCCAGTCAACGGTCAAGATGAACGGCGCACAAATGCGCCGCCATTGACAGCCCCGCCCGCCTTTGCTGATGGGCAATCAAGGCGGGAAAGCCCTAAAATGGCTTCCCGCCCATTTCTAAGAACTGATAAGTCAGATTTGCTGAAAAATCCAAATCCACAGCGGGGACGGAAGTAGAGAACAATAAATAAGAATTTACAGGAGGAAAATCAATGGAGAACTTGATTAAGTTTTTAGAAGATAAGATAACGGATAAAATGTCTGTGGAAGAAATAGTTGATGTTTTTGAGCAGATGTGCAGCACACCGCTTGAAGAAGATATGGTTTTATTTGAAACCGGAACATTTACTGCTTTTTCAAAAGAACCATTTTTTCAAATTTCATTAGTTCGACAGTTTTCAAATGATGATGAAGAGTTTTATCAAATCCATGTAGTCATCTTGTATAAGCCAACCGCTGAAAATAAAATTTTCAGCGAAACAACATGGGACGAAGATTTAGACGAAAATATATTTGACTATATCAGAAAATCAGCGTCGTTTGCTTATGCAAGAAATCATGAATACATCGAGGTAAAAATATATATGGACGAAACTTAACTTCTCATTTATCAGGGAGATAGCAAAGCCCTAAAATGGCTTCCCCGCCCATTCCAATTTTGAGAGAAAAATCTGTTTGCTTTTTTGTGAGTGTGTCCACAAGTTCGGGACATTTTGTCCCGAAGTCCGGCGTGGGACGAGGACCGGGGGCTTTCATATACGCCCTGTCTGCTGACGAAACCAGCCCTGCGCTTGCGGCTCCACGACACGCAATCACAGCCCTGTTTTTCTGCTGCTTCAAATGCCCTTGCCCGACCCGGCGGCAACCTCATTTTCGCAGCAACGCCGACAGAGCGTATAACACACTACACTTTGCAAGCAAAGTCGTGTGCCAAGGGGCAAGCCCCTTTGGAAACCCCAGACAACAAAACAGGCTGAATATCTCGCACTTCCCCGGTGCTTGATATTCAGCCTTTATTTGTTGTCAGCAGCCCCCGTTTCGTGGTCTGCGTGTAGTTCCTTGTAAACTGACCTAAATATCTATAAAAATAAAAAACCTGTCTTTTTCTTCCTTTTCCCGGCTTTTCTTTTTCTGGCGCTGTATCTGTTTTACCCGTTTCTCAGAAACATCTTGAACAGCTTCCAGATTATCAAGGATTTGGGAGCGCCTGCAAAAGGATGGAATGACCCGATTTATAAGAATTATGCAAAGCTGTTTACCGATAAAAACATGGGAATCGCCATGAAAAACACGCTTATTATGATAGTGGTAACGCTTTTAGGCCAGGTGGGGATAGCCTTGGTTCTTTCCCTCATGGTGGATAATATCAAAAGGGGAGCCAAGTTTTTCCGAATCGTTTACTTCTTCCCTATTGTGGTATCCGCTACGGCCCTCGGCCTTTTGTTCAACCTGATTTTCCTGTACGACAAAGGAATGCTGAATCAGTTTCTGGAAATGTTCGGAGCAACGAAGTTAACGGACTGGAAGGATTCGGCCCATGCGATGGTGACTATGATGGTTCCGGTAATGTGGCAGTATGTGGGATTTTACTTTATTATCCTGCTGACGGGACTTAACAATATTTCGGATGAATTATATGAATCGGCGGCGATTGACGGCGCCACAACCTGGCAGAAGGTGAGATACATATCCCTGCCCCTGCTGCATAACGTTATCTGTACCTGCAGCATTCTGGCTGTAACAGGCGCGCTGAAGGTATTCGACCTGCCCTGGGTTATGCTTCCCAACGGTATGCCGATGGGTGAGACCTGGCTGACCGGCACCTACATGTACTATTGGGCTTTCCAGGGAAAAGATATTGACTATAGCTGTACGGTAGCGATTGTTATCGTAATCCTGGGGATTATTCTTTCCAAGGTGGTCAATATGATTTTCAGGGAAAAAGATTATTAAGAGTAAGGCGCTGTGACGCGCAGATGGGAGCATAGATGAAAAAGAAGAAGTTTTCCATAGGAATGCCTTTTGTGTATCTGCTTCTTGTTATATGGGCATTGACTACGATTTATCCGCTGGTATGGGTGGTAATGAATTCCTTCAAGGATAAAAAACAGATTGTCTCCAATTCCTTTGCCTTTCCGCTGGGCAGCCTGTTCACACTGGATAATTACGAAAAGGCAATCAATAAATTCAGTATTTTTACGGCGTACCGGAACAGCCTGCTCATTTCCTGTACGGTGGCGGTGGTGGTTATCCTCTTTGCAGGTTTGGCTTCCTATGCGCTGGTACGTTACAAATTCAGAGGCAGTGACCTGATGAACAGCCTCGTGATAGCCGCAATGATGTTTCCCGTATTCGCAACCATCATCCCGGTGTTCCGTATGGAATCCGGTTGGGGAATCGTGAATACCAATAATCTCTGGCTCGCCCTGCTGTCCTGTGCGCTGCCGCAGATAGCCGGGAACCTGGCCTTTGCCATAGTGGTGCTGTCCGGCTATATCAAGGGACTGCCGGTGGAACTGGAAGAGGCCGCCTACATGGAAGGCTGCAACGCCTATCAGATTTTTTTCAAGGTGATCATGCCGCTGACAAAGCCCTCCTTTGCCACGGTTGGTATTTTCAGCTTCCTGTGGAGCTATAACGACCTGTTTACCCAGACCTTCTTCCTGCGTTTCCCCAATCATTGGGCGATAACCAGGCTGCTGAATGAGATTTCCGGCAGGCAGGGTACGGATTACGGCCTGATGGCCGCGGCAGTTTCCCTTATCGTGGTGCCGCTGATTGTGGTTTACGTCTGTCTGCAGAAGTACATCATCAAAGGAATGACGGCGGGTGCTATCAAAGGCTGATGAATGTACATGTGTCAGGACCGGCAGGTCTGTACGGTTAATAAATAAGAAAAATGCGGAAAGTGTTTCTTGTCGGAGCACTTTCCGTTTTTGGCCGTTTATGGTATAATGATAAAGCGTATGGCATGGAACAGTCCAAAACAAAGGCCCGCGGCGGGGCACGGAGCAGAAAGGCTCCGGGGGGAGAAATTATGTATAAGGTTGCAATTGTGGATGATGAACCGGTTATTGTCAGAGGGCTTACCAGGACAATTCCGTGGGAAAACTATAACTGCCGGGTGGTGGGGACAGCCGGGGACGGGCAGGAGGGGATGATGCTGATCCGGGAACAGAAGCCGGATATCCTGATTTCGGATATCTGTATGCCCGGCATCGACGGTCTAACGATGATCGCCGGCATGAAATCGGAATTCGGGCATATGCAGATTACCATACTTACCGGCTTCCGGGATTTTGATTATGCCCAGCAGGCTATCCGTCTGGGGGTGACCCGTTTCCTGTTAAAGCCATCTAAAATGGATGAGCTGGAGGAAGCGATCCGTGTTATGATTGAGAACCTGGAAAGGCAGGGGATTACGGGGCACGAAGAAGAGGCGGACGCGGCAAAGGGAGAGATTCCGAAAACGCAGCCTGTACATACGCCGGAGGAAAACGGCAGGGAAGAAGACGCTTCCGGGGAAGGCAGAGAGGGGGAGGAGACGGACAGCCCGGCCAGCTGTTTTATCGTCAAGAATGCCCTGGCATATATTGAGGCCAATTATACGGAGAAGCTGAAGCTTTCGGATGTGGCGGATCAAATTTATGTGAGCCAGTGGCATCTGAGCAAGCTGCTGAATAAGCATACGGGACAGAATTTTTCCGAAATCCTGAACAATGTCAGGATTGAAAAAGCAAAGGAGCTGCTCAAGGAGCCTGCTTTGCGTATCGGGGATATTGCGGAGGAGGTGGGTTTTCTGGATATGGCCCATTTTTCCAGGGTATTCAAAAAGCAGGTGGGGATATCGGCAAATGAATACCGGAATACGAAGCTGGGATGAGGATATAGAAAGGGCGGCCTGTTTTTTGGTACCATAAAAACAGGCCGCCCTCTCTTTTTTATCCGGGTATTGTTCCGTTGGTTTCAGCAGGGATCCGCCGGGGCGCATTGAGGATTTCCATAAATTCATCCCCGGTAATGGTTTCCTTTTCATACAGGAATTTTGCCAGCTCATGCAGCTTTCCGATATTGCTGTTCAGGATGTCACAGGCTTTGGCATGTTCTTTTTTCACCATACCTACCACCAGCCGGTCGATCTCAGCGGCGGTCTGCTGGGAACAGGCGAGGGAGGAGTCGCCTCCCAGATACTGGTTGGTGACGGTTTCCAGGGCCACCATATCGAAGTCCTCCGACATGCCGTAGCGTGTGATGCAGGCCCTGGCCAGCTTGGTGGCTTGTTCGATGTCGTTGCTTGCACCGGTGGTGATGCTGTGGAAAATAAGCTCCTCCGCGGCACGGCCGCCGCAGAAGGTGGCGATTTTGTTTTCCAGCTCTTCCTTACTCAGCAGGTACTGATCCCCCTGATCCACCTGCATGGTATAACCCAGGGCGCCGGAGGTACGGGGGATGATGGTAATCTTGGTAACCGGGGCGGAATCGGTCTGCTTGGCCGCAACAAGGGCGTGGCCGATCTCATGGTAGGAAACGATCATTTTTTCTTTGTCGTTTAGCAGCCGGTCCTTTTTCTGGTAGCCGGCGATGACCACCTCCACACTTTCTTCCAGATCCGTCTGTGTGACGAATTTACGTCCGGCGCGCACGGCACTCAGGGCGGCTTCATTAACCATATTTGCCAGTTCCGCACCGGAAGCGCCGGCAGCCATACGGGCAATCGCTTTGAAATCCACATTATCTCCCAGTTTTACCTTCTGGGCATGTACCTTCAGGATAGATATGCGGCCGTTCAGATCCGGAAGCTCCACCGGCACGCGGCGGTCAAAACGGCCCGGGCGCAGCAGCGCGGGATCCAGCGATTCCGGACGGTTGGTGGCAGCCAGGATCAGCACGCCGTTGTTACTGGAAAAACCGTCCATTTCCGTCAGCAGCTGGTTCAATGTCTGTTCCCGTTCATCATTTCCGGAAAAACCGCTGCCGTCACGTTTTTTCCCGATGGTATCGATTTCGTCGATAAATACGATACAAGGCGCTTTTTCATTGGCCTGCTTAAACAGATCCCGCACCTTGGCGGCGCCGGCTCCCACGAACATTTCCACGAATTCCGAACCGGATATGGAAAAGAAGGGGACGTTTGCCTCCCCGGCAACTGCCTTTGCCAGCAGGGTTTTACCGGTTCCGGGAGGGCCGACAAGCAAGGCCCCTTTGGGCATAGACGCGCCGATTTCCTGATATTTATTAGGATCGTGGAGATAATCAACCAGCTCGGAAAGCACCTCCTTCGCTTCATCCTCCCCGGCCACGTCCGCGAATTTAATCCCTGTTTCGGACTGGACGTACACCTTGGCATTGCTCTTGCCGAAGGACATGGAATTCATCCCGCCGCCGCTCTTCATCATTTTGCGCATCACGAACTGCCCGATGGCAACCATGACAATAATAGGAAGGATCCAGGTCAGCAGGAAGGTGACGAGGAAGGGCTGCTGCTTTACGATTTCCGTTCCAAAGGTGGCTCCGGATGCATAAAGACGGTCCACAAGGGCAGGATCTTCCATAGGGCCTGTCTTATAATAGCCGGTCGGTGAATTTTTATCCGAAAAGATAATTTGGCTGCTTTCGATCTGCACCTGTGCAATCTCTTTGTTTTCCATCATTTCCATGAACGTGTTATAGCCCACTTCCTCTACCTGGGCCGACATCAGCCGGGGAAAAAGAAAGGCGTTCAGGACCAGCAGGACAAGCATTGCGATGCAGTAATAATATAGCAGTGGTTTCTTGGGAGGTTTTACTTCTTGCATGATATTTCCGCTCCTTTTCGACTGGTAGTATCCGTATATGACAATTATATATACCCTTTTTTGGGGAAGTCAACACGGCACAGGATTATTTCATATAATTTATTCTTTTTTCATATCCGAAGGGGCGCAGGAGGCCGTCTGAACGGTTACCGGCCGCGGGCGCGGGCAAAAAAGTACTTTACATCCGGCAGTAAGTAGACTAAAATACAGCTATATGGCGCTTTTTGTGCCGGAGTTGGAAAGCAATGTAGCGGTTCAGGCATAACGGAACGGTTACGGAACAAAAGGACAATCAGGGCGGAAATGCGGAGTTCGTCCCTTGTATCCCAGCCGGACTGGATAAGATATGGGGGGCGCTTTTTTTAGCCGCCTGCAGCAGGCCGGCGGGAAACAGAGCCGCCTGAAACAAAAAAAGGAGTCGGAATATGCGTGGAATCGGTGAATATGATTGGAACGAAATCAAGAATGTGACAAAGGATGGTGCACAGAAGGTAAAGGAGAAGCTGGATTCTTCCAATGGCCTGTCCAATATGGAGCTGGGACTTCTTCTGGGAATCAGCCTTTTGCTGGGAATCATTATCGGCTTCATCTGGGCGCCCATTAAAAAAGGCCTGGTCATTGCGGGGAATGATGTGTATACCGGAATGGATGAGGAGCAAAGCAAAGGAGAAGAAGCGTAAAAATGAAAATCACTTTAAAGGACGGATCGTTTAAGGAATATACGGAAGGCAGAAGCATTATTGATATCGCAGGAGATATCAGCGAAGGACTTGCCAGGGCAGCCTGCGCCGGAATGGTGAACGGGAAGGTGGAGGATCTGCGTACGGTGCTTACGGAGGATTGTGAGCTTTCTATCCTCACGGCAAGGGATAAAGAGGGGCTTACTGTTGTGCGCCACACAACTTCCCATGTGCTGGCCCAGGCGATGAAGCATGTTTTCCCGGAGGCAAAGCTGGCAATCGGGCCAAGCATTGAAAACGGATTCTATTACGATTTCGGGCACGAACCTTTTTCCAGGGAGGATCTGGACAAGCTGGAAGCGGAGATGAAGAAAATCATCAAAAAGGGAGAAAAGCTGGAACGTTTTACCCTTCCCCGGCAGGAAGCCATTTCTTTTATGGAAGAAAAAGGGGAGCCTTATAAAGTGGAGCTGATCCGGGATCTGCCCGAGGATGCGGAAATCTCCTTTTACAGACAGGGCGATTTCACGGATCTGTGTGCAGGCCCTCATCTGATGAGTACGAAAGGAATCAAGGCATTCAAGCTCACTTCCTCCTCCGGCGCTTACTGGAGAGGCGATTCCAACAAGGACATGCTGCAGAGGATATACGGTACCGCTTTCAACTCCAAGGAGGAGCTGGCGGATTATCTGGAATATCTGGATAATATCAAAAACCGGGATCACAATAAGCTGGGACGGGAGATGGAGCTGTTCGCAACGGTTGATGTTATCGGACAGGGACTTCCCCTGCTGATGCCCAAGGGAGCCAAAATGATCCAGACGCTGCAGCGCTGGATTGAGGATGAGGAAGAGAAGAGAGGTTATATGAGGACCAAAACCCCTCTGATGGCTAAAAAAGATCTGTATATTATTTCGGATCACTGGAATCATTATAAGGAAGGCATGTTCGTGCTGGGTGACGAGGAAAAGGAAGAGGAAGAGGTATTCGCCCTGCGTCCCATGACGTGTCCGTTCCAGTATTATGTCTATAAGCAGAGCCAGAAATCCTACCGGGATCTGCCCTGCCGTTACGGGGAGACCTCCACACTTTTCCGGAATGAGGAATCCGGGGAAATGCACGGGCTTACCCGGGTACGCCAGTTCACCATTTCCGAAGGCCATCTGATCGTCAGGCCGGATCAGATCGAAGAGGAATTCCGGGGCTGTGTGGATCTGGCAAAATACTGCCTGACTACGCTGGGGCTGGAGGAGGATGTGACCTACCGCCTTTCCAAATGGGATCCCAACAATAAGGAAAAGTATCTGGGAGATGCGCAAACCTGGGATTACGTCCAGAATATGATGCGTGACATCCTGAACCATATCGGCATCGAATTTACCGAGGAGGACGGCGAAGCCGCTTTCTACGGCCCGAAGCTGGATATCCAGGCGAAGAATGTGTACGGCAAGGAAGATACCATGATCACCATCCAGCTGGATATGTTCCTGGCGGAGAGGTTTGACATGACTTACATTGATGCCGACGGGGAAAAGAAGCGCCCTTATATCATCCACAGGACCTCCATGGGCTGTTATGAGAGGACGCTGGCCTGGCTGATTGAAAAATACGAGGGCAAGTTCCCCACCTGGCTGTGCCCGGAACAGGTGCGCGTGCTTCCTATTTCCGAGAAATATGAGGCGTATGCACAGAAAGTAAACGCAGCGCTTACAGGTAACGGTATCCTGAGCACGGTGGACAGTCGTTCCGAAAAGATCGGCTATAAAATCCGCCAGGCCAGACTGGATAAGCTTCCTTACATGCTGGTTGTGGGACAGAAGGAAGAGGAAGACGGCACGGTATCGGTAAGGAGCCGTTTTGCAGGAGACGAAGGCGTAAAAGCTCTGGATGTGTTTATCAATGATATTAGTAAAGAGATCAGAACCAGGGAAATCCGGAAAAATGAAGAATGAAGGAAAACAAGGAAGGCAGATAGCAGGGATCTTGCTGTCTGCACTCGCCTGCGGAATGATACTATACAGCCTGTATCTGTGTCTGGGCAGTGATATCTGGTATGATGAGCTTTTTACGGAGGGCTTTATCAGCCAGCCTGTGGGGCGTATGATATCCCTGGCAGCCAGGGATGTGCACCCGCCGCTTTATTATTTTCTGGTAAAAATGGCGGTGGATTTCTGTCAGCTTTTTGTACCCTCCGCCAATGCGGTAATCATAAGCAAGGTGGTGTCGGTTCTTCCCTATATGGGGATTCTGGGGTATTCCTTTGTATTCCTGCGTAAAAAAGGTTGGCTGTGTTCAGGCCTGTTTTCCTTCTGCATTCTTGCCATGCCGCAGATGGCCAATTATACGACGGAAGTGCGGATGTACGGGTTCGCCCTGTTTTTTGTCACCGCTGCTTTCCTGCATGGGGGAGCCATTCTGGAAAACGGCGGGAAAAAGCACTGGGCGGCTTTAACCGTGTATGGGATCTGTGCGGCTTATACCCATTATTTTGCCGCGGTATCCGCTGTGGTGCTGTATCTGGGTCTGGCCGTGCTTCTGTATATAAGAAAAGAGGAAACCCGGGTGAAGTGCCTGCTGACATGGCTGCTGTGCGCGGGGATTTCTGTCCTGGCCTATCTGCCCTGGCTGCCGGCGGCGGTGGAGCAGGTGTCCCAGGTCCGTGAAAATTATTGGATCCTTCCCCTCACCTTAAGCTGCTTCGGAGGCTGCGTGAAGTTTGTACTGAAGCCTTCCACCGGGTATCAATGGATGGATTATGCCGTGGCGGTGCTTCTTTTTGCCCTGCTTGCCGGTATGCTTGCGGCTGCGTTTATCAAAAGAAAAGAAGATGACGGACGGACGGAGGAGGATGCGTATGCCTTTTACGGCCTGTGTATCTTAGCGGGAACCGCCCTGTTCGGAATTTCGGTATCCTTCCTGATGCGTCCGGTTTTTATTTACCGGTATATGCTGCCGTCCATGGGCTGCTTCTGGTACTGCTTCGCTTCCTTACTGAGCAGGCAGAAAAAAAATGCGGTGCTGGTTCCGGCGCTGGCCCTGCTTCTGTTTACAGGGGCGGCGGATTACTCTGCCTTTGCCAGGGGAGAGCTTGTAAAAAAGGACCAGATGGACAGGACGCTGGAGGAGCTTTCCCGGCTGGGAGAGGAGGACGCCGTTTTATTTAATTTTGATCAGGTCCAGGCGGTTGCGGGCTATTATATGGATCAGGAAAGCTATCTGTATGGAAAAGAACCGGAGACTCTGATCAAGGAAATGTTTCCGGACATCCGTGGCATGCAGGATACGGAATGGATCCGCCGGAGGCTTCAGGAAGGGCAGCGGGTATGGTTTATCGGCAGCGGCCTCGCAAGAGAGGATATCCTGAAGGAATGGGCGCAGGAAGGGATTGTTTCGGTGGAAACCGCAGACAGCTGTTTGCTGGAGCGGTATTGGTTTAATATATACCGTTTGGAGCTGGAAGGAAGCGCCGGAACTGCGGAACGCTCAATCAGCCGTGTATTGGATTGAAATCAGCCGTGTATGAATATTTTCCTGAAAATCAGACAAAATAATTCTGGAACCATGTAACAGGGTTAATTTGATATGATTTCAGGAGGCGACCAGAAATGGCAGAATTGAAGTGCGGAGTAGATAATTGTACCTATAACAATGATAAGTGCTGCTGCAAGGGCGATATCATGGTTGGCGGTAAAAGTGCACAGAAGGAAGACGATACTTGTTGTGACAGCTTCAAACAAAGAAGCGGTGACAGTGCATCCAATTCCATGAACCCCTGCAGGACTATCAGCATTGACTGTGAAGCGGTAAAATGTGTGTTCAACACAAATTACAAATGCTATGCGGAGCATGTTGATATTAAGGGCTGCGGCGCATGTGACTGCAGAGAAACTGCATGTGCTACCTTTAAGGAAAGATAAGACTGCATCAAGAGGCAGGTAAAAGCTTCGGAAAGCGGCGGAAAAGTCTGGAAAATAACAGACTTTTCCGCTGCTTTTTTTGTGTGCTTATAAGGGATATTGGAAAAAATGCTGATAAAGTGACCGCAAAAATGTTGTAATTGCAGCATGAATTATTGGAAAAAATAGAAAATTCAATGAAAATCAAAAAATATTCTATATAACATTGCAAAAATATTGTATAAACTATCGATATTAACAAACAACACTGAATTGCGTTAAACAGAAGGGAGAAAAACATGAAAAGAAAATTAGGTAGCATAACAATGGCATTGCTGCTCAGCCTTTCCCTGGCCGCCTGCGGCTCCGGGGAGAAGCCTGCGGATGCGGGGGCATCGGCTGCAGGTTCTGAAACAACGGCTTCAGGGGCGGAAACAACAGCAGCGGCGGAGTCATCGGCTCCGGCGGAAGAAGCAGCGCCGGCTGACGGAGGAACCGTGGCAAATAAGGAGAAACCGCTGGTATGGTTTAACCGCCAGCCCTCCAGCAGTGCCACCGGACAGCTTGATATGACGGCTTTGAATTATAACAAGGATACCTATTATGTGGGCTTCGATGCTAACCAGGGGGCGGAGCTGCAGGGTACCATGGTAAAGGATTATATTGAGCAGAATATAGATGCCATTGACCGCAATGGTGACGGCATCATCGGCTATGTCCTCGCTATCGGCGATATCGGGCATAACGATTCCATCGCACGTACAAGAGGTGTCCGCAAGGCTCTGGGTACAGGCATTGAGAAAGACGGCAATGTTAACAGCGAACCGGTGGGAACCAATACAGACGGAACGGCATCCGCCGTACAGGACGGCACTCTTGAAATAAACGGAAAGAAATATATTGTCCGTGAGCTGGCTTCCCAGGAAATGAAGAACTCGGCAGGAGCCACATGGGATGCGGCTACGGCAGGAAATGCCATAGGCACATGGTCCTCCTCCTTCGGCGATCAGATTGATGTTGTCGTATCCAATAACGATGGTATGGGCATGTCCATGTTTAACGCATGGTCCAAGGACAACGAAGTCCCCACCTTTGGTTATGATGCCAACAGCGACGCGGTGGCCGCTATCGCAGAGGGCTACGGCGGAACCATCAGCCAGCATGCGGATGTACAGGCATACCTGACCCTGCGTGTTCTGCGTAACGCCCTTGACGGAGTGGATATTAACACAGGTATCGCCACGGCAGATGCGGCGGGAAATGTCCTCAGTGATGACGTATATGTTTACAGAGAAGAAGAGCGTTCCTACTATGCACTGAATGTTGCGGTTACTGCAGACAACTATAAGGATTTCACAGATTCCACCATGGTTTTCGCGCCGGTATCCAATCAGCTGGACGAGAGCACAAGCCCTGTAAAGAAGGTATGGCTGAATATTTACAATTCCTCCGATAACTTCCTGGGATCCACCTATCAGCCGCTTCTCCAGAAATATGATAAGCTCCTCAACCTTGATGTGGATTACATAGGCGGCGACGGACAGACGGAGTCCAATATTACCAACCGTCTCGGCAACCCCAGCCAGTATGATGCATTTGCCATCAACATGGTTAAGACAGATAATGCAGCATCTTATACATCCTTGCTTGATCAGTAATATTCATGGAAAGGAAAGCCGGGCAGGTTATCAGGGAGAAGAAATTCTCCCTGATAATCTCTGTTGGGAAGCAGGTATTTTTATAGCAGAGGAGTAAAGAATATGGCAGATAAGAAAGATGATATCGTCTTATCCATACGCGGCATGAGCAAGTCCTTTGGCCGAAACAGGGTTCTGGACCGCATCAGCCTGGATGTAAAAAGCGGAACCGTCATGGGCCTTATGGGAGAAAACGGAGCCGGTAAGTCGACCATGATGAAGTGCCTTTTCGGTACATACCAGAAGGATGAGGGAACGATATTCCTGAATGGTAAGGAAGTGAGCTTTTCCGGTCCCAAGGACGCGCTTGAGAACGGCATTGCCATGGTCCATCAGGAACTGAATCAGTGCCTGGAACGGAATGTGGTCGATAATCTGTTCCTCGGACGTTACCCTGTGAATTCCATGGGGATCGTTGACGAAGGCAGAATGAAAAAAGAAGCCTCCGAGCTATTCCGGAAACTGGGCATGACGGTTAACCTCACCCAGCCCATGCGGAATATGTCCGTATCACAGAGGCAGATGTGCGAAATAGCCAAAGCTATTTCCTATAATTCCAGAGTGATTGTCCTGGATGAACCAACATCCTCATTGACGGTACAGGAGGTTGATAAGCTCTTCGAAATGATGCGGATGCTGAAAAAGCAGGGAATCGCCCTGATATATATATCCCATAAAATGGATGAAATATTTGAGATCTGCGATGAGATATCCGTTCTCCGGGACGGAAACCTGGTAATGACCAAAAGTACCGGTGATGCGAACATGAACGAGCTGATTGCTGCCATGGTGGGCCGTTCCCTGGATAACCGTTTCCCTCCGGTGGACAACGTTCCCCAAGGTGTGATTCTGTCCGTCCAGAACCTGTCTACCAAGTTTGAGCCTCATCTGCAGGATGTTTCCTTTGATGTAAGAGAGGGGGAAATATTCGGGCTGTACGGCCTGGTGGGAGCGGGCAGGACGGAGCTTCTGGAGACAATCTTCGGCGTCCGGACCAGAGCCGCAGGACGGGTATATTTCAACAACCGCCTTATGAATTTCAACAGTGCCAGGGAGGCCATGGAACATGGTTTCGCCATGATTACGGAAGAACGTAAGGCCAACGGGCTGTTCCTGAAGGGGGATCTTACTTTTAATACCACGATTGCTAATCTGGAACAGTATAAGACCGGTCCGGCGCTTTCGGATGCAAAGATGATTAAGGCCACCGGAAAAGAGATCAAAATCATGCATACCAAATGTATGGGGCCGGATGACATGATTTCCAGCCTTTCCGGCGGCAATCAGCAGAAGGTTATCTTCGGGAAATGGCTGGAGCGCGAACCCCGGGTATTCATGATGGATGAACCTACAAGAGGAATCGATGTGGGTGCGAAATACGAAATATATGAACTGATCATCAATATGGCGAAGCAGGGAAAGACGGTCCTTGTTGTTTCTTCTGAAATGCCGGAAATCCTGGGAATTACCAACCGTATTGGAGTTATGTCAAACGGCCGGCTGTCCGGAATTGTCAATACAAAAGAGACAAACCAGGAAGAGCTGTTGAGACTCAGTGCAAAATACCTATAATGGGGGAGATTGTGATATGGATAATATAAATAGTAAAACCCTTACGGCGGAACAGGAAATGCAGCTGCGCAAGCCTATTGAGGACTATGTGGGCGGGATTCAGGAAGAAATAGACAGCCTCAGAGCGGACGGATCAAACATGGTGGTTTCCCTTCAAAATGAAATGGATGCAGTAAAGAGGGACCACGCCCTTACGAAGGAAGAAAAGGCGGTAAGGACTGCCAATATCAGGACATCCCTGAATAAAGCGAAGGCGGTGGAGGATAAGAATAAAGAAAAGATATCCGGGCTGACGGCAAAGGCTGAGGCTTATCTGAAGGCGCATTTTGACAAGGACTATTACCAGGCGGTGAAAGGAAGCTGCGCGCAGGAAAAAGAGCTTGCCCGGAGAAAATATGCGGATAATATGGCGATGCTGGAGCAGGAGCATAGGAATACACTTACAAAGCTATCCGATCGCAAGGAGATAAAAAACGAAAAATATGTGTATAAGAACCGCCGCTTTGATGCCAAAATGGAGCTGGAAAAGGAGCTGGCGCAGATCAAGGACAGAAGGCATGCAGCATATGTCTGGAAATATCATCTGATCGATATGCTGCGTATGTCAAAATTCACGTTTCTGGACAGAAGGGCGCAGAAATGGGAGAATTATAAGTATACCTTTAACCGCAGGACATTTCTGCTGCAGAATGGGCTGTATATCGCAATCATCCTGATTTTTATCGCGTTATGCGTGGCGACACCCATCGTAAAGCACGTTCCTCTGCTTACCTATAATAATATTTTAAATATTCTCCAGCAGGCTTCCCCGAGAATGTTTCTTGCCCTTGGCGTGGCAGGCCTCATCCTCCTTACCGGTACGGATCTTTCTATCGGGCGTATGGTTGGTATGGGTATGACCACCGCAACCATCATCATGCATCAGGGAATCAATACGGGTGCGGTTTTCGGCCATGTGTTTGACTTTACAGCCATGCCTGTCGGCCTGCGGGTGATATTTGCGCTGGTGATGTGTATACTTCTGTGTACCTTCTTTACAGCCATCGGCGGCTTTTTTACCGCTAAATTTAAAATGCATCCTTTTATCTCCACGATGTCAAATATGCTGGTGATATTCGGCCTCGTCACCTATGCGACAAAAGGGGTGTCCTTCGGTGCCATTGAACCGTCAATCCCCAAAATGATAATCCCCAGACTCAATGGGTTCCCCACAATCATTCTCTGGGCGGTAGCGGCTATCGTCATTGTATGGTTTATCTGGAATAAAACCACCTTCGGCAAAAACCTGTATGCAGTGGGCGGGAACCCGGAAGCCGCGGCCGTATCCGGTATTTCCGTATTCGGCGTAACCATGGGGGCATTCATCCTGGCCGGTATTCTGTACGGCTTCGGCTCATGGCTTGAGTGTGCCAGAATGGTTGGCTCCGGATCGGCAGCCTATGGGCAGGGCTGGGAAATGGACGCCATTGCAGCCTGTGTGGTGGGCGGCGTATCCTTCACCGGCGGCATCGGCAAGATATCGGGCGTGGTAGTCGGTGTCCTGATTTTTACCGTGCTCATCTATTCCCTCACCATCCTTGGCATCGACACAAACCTTCAGTTCGTATTTGAGGGCATTATCATCATTACGGCGGTAACCCTTGACTGTCTGAAGTATGTGCAGAAAAAATAGTGGTTTATGCTGCAAAAAGAGCCGGAAGAAGTTCTGGCTCTTTTCGTGCATGACCGGCCAGGGGTATAGATAAAAAAGCGGGTACCGCCTGGCCGGCTCTGACATTTACATAACTTGGGGCATTTGCTATAATCAAGAAAGAAGCGGTACCCGAAATGGGAATTGTTCCGTTTCGTCTGAGCGGTTACCGGATACTAGCATATGGAGAATGGATATGGATACATATACGGTGCTTCTGGTGGATGATGAGGAAGAGGTAATCCAGGCTATCAGGAGGAAAATTAATTGGGAAGGACTGGGCTTCTCCGTGATTGGATTTGCCAATAACGGTGTCAAGGCGCTGGAAATGGTGGAGGAATTCCAGCCGGACGTGGTATTGACGGATATTAAAATGCCATATATGGATGGCATGGAGCTGGCTAAGAACATAAAAGCGGAATTTACCACAACCAAGCTTCTGTTTCTCACAGGTTTTGATGAATTTGAATATGCGAAGGAGGCCGTTCATCTGGAGGTGGAGGAATATATTCTGAAGCCGGTAAATGCGGCGGAGCTCATCAATGTATTCACGCAGCTGAAAATAAAACTGGATCAGGAAATCAGTGAAAAACGGAATGCGGCGGTGCTGCAGAAATACTATATGGAGTCACTGCCGTTTCTGCAGGCCAATTTTTATTCCACGTTAATCGAAGGGCGGCTTAGAGAAGAGGAAATTCCCGGATATCTGTCGGATTATCAGATCGCTTTGGAAGGGCCGTTTTATTGCTGTCTTGTGATCCATACCTCCTCCAGCAGGGTGCCGGAGAATATGAATCCCCTGCTGCTTGCTGCGTCCGTCCAGAAGCAGGCCAGGGAGCATCTGGGAGAAAAGTGGCAGGCGAAATATTTTTCCTATCTTGGGAATACCGTCTTAATCGCGCAGCTGACGAGTGAAAATGAGGTTCCGGAGCTGACGGATGAATGTGACCGTTTCTGCAGATATGCCCAGCGTATCATCGGCGCTGTCGTTACCGTGGGAATCGGACAGGTCTGTGAACAGCTTACCGGGCTGTCCCAGTCCTACAGCAGCGCCAGGGAAGCGGTTTCTTACCGGGTTATCTACGGCGTTTCCAGGGCCATTAACATGAAGGAAATCGCTCCCCAGGAAATAAGCAAGTCCGACGGGACGCAGGATACGGAGCTGTTTACCCTGTTCGGCATGATCCGCCTCAACCCCAGGGAAGATATCATAGAAGCGGTCAAACGGTATCTGAACCACATATCCTATCCGGCCAAATCCCTGCAGCAGTATCATATCGACCTTATGGATCTGATAAGCGCATTGTACCGGTTTGCGGTCAATAATGATATTGATGTCCCGGATTTTTCGGGAAATATCAGGAATCTGTACTTACGGATCCTGGATTTGGAGCCGGAGGGACTTCTGGCCTGGCTTACGCAGGTCTGCCTTCTGTTCCGGGAAACCTTAATCAGCGCGCGGAGCAAATCAACCCAGTCCTTTGTCTTCAGGGCAAAGGAGTATGTGGCCAGCCACTATTCGGATGAGGAATTTTCGCTGGATAATATCTGCGAGATACTGGGGGTGTCCAATTCCTACTTTTCCACTATTTTCAAAAAGGAGACAGGCAACTCCTTTATCGGCTACCTGACGGAATACCGCATGGAGCGGGCATCACGGATGCTGATGGAAACCAATGAAAAAAGTTATATCATAGCCAGGAACGTAGGGTATACCGATCCCAATTATTTCAGCTATGTCTTTAAGAGGCGGTTCGGCGTATCCCCTTCCAAATACAGAATGGAGCATGGCTCATGTGAATAAGAAAAGTTTACGGCATTTTACAAAATTAAAACCCCGCGGGATCCAATCCACGATTATGTTCGTGTTTTCCGTCATATCCATCTCCATCATGCTGATTCTGGGTATCGTTATGTATTCCAGATTTTCCACCCTGTCACGGGAAAAAACGATACAAAGTACGGAAAAACTGATGGAACAGGCCGGGGAAAATCTGGAGGATTATCTGGTCAGCATGCGCCAGATATCCGATGCGGTCTATTATAATGTCATAAAAGAGAATGATTTTTCGGATCAGAGTGATGTCATACAGAGAGGGATGGATCTTCTGTACGAAGCCAACAAAAGTAATCTGCGCAGCATTGCCATATATAACGGCAGCGGGAGCCTGATTGCGGCGGAGCCGGTTGCGCGGCAGAAGGAGGATCCGAACGTCACCAGACAGGACTGGTATATACAGGCCATGGGTGAAATGGAGAATATGCATTTTTCCACGCCTCATATCCAGAATCTGTTTGATGACGGCACCCTGCGGTATTACTGGGTGATTTCCCTGAGCCGGGTTGCGGAGTTCACCAACCATGGGGATCCCCAGATAGGGGTGCTGCTCGTGGATATGGATTATTTCAGCATTTCCCGTATGATGAAGCAGATCAATACCCTGAATAACGGACAGTATTACTATCTGTGTGACAGCAACGGGCAGATTATTTACCACCCGCGCCAGATACAGATCAGCGACGGGATCGCAAGTGAAAACAGTGCGGCCGCTGCAAAGTACCGGGACGGTGTCTGTGAAGAGATTTTTGAAGGGGATCGCAGGACGGTGATTGTTAACACCATCAGCTATACCGGATGGAAGCTGGTGGGGGTGATACCTGACTCCACATTCACCCACGGCATGATTAATGTCCGGTATTTTATTGTGATGCTCATGCTGCTGATGGTAATGACCCTGGTGATTATTTACCGCGTGGTCTCGGTCAGGATATCCAGCCCTATCTGCAGGCTGAACGATTCGGTTATGGGATATGAAGCGGGAGGAAAGCCGGAAATTTATATTGGCGGTTCCTCAGAAATCAGGTATCTGGGGCACTCCATCCAAAACTCTTATGAAAAGATAGAAATCCTGATGATGACAATTGTCCAGGAGCAGACGGAGAGAAGGAAAAGTGAGCTGGATGTGCTGCAGAGCCAGATTAACCCTCATTTTTTATATAACACCCTGGATTCGATCACCTGGATGGTGGAAGGCGGGCGGAATGACGAGGCCGTATTCATGATTTCCCAGCTGGCAAAGCTCTTTAGGATCAGTCTGTCCCAGGGACGTACGGTGATCTGTGTGAGGGACGAGCTGCAGCATGCGGAAAGCTATATGAACATACAGAAGGTGCGGTATAAAAATTCCTTTTCCATCGTATTTGATATCGATCCTGATGTCTGTTCCTATTGTACGGTTAAACTGGTTTTACAGCCGATCCTGGAAAATGCCATTCAGTACGGAGTCAGCGGCATGGATGACTGCGGGGAGATAAAGGTGACCGCAAGATGCCGGGAAGGCAATATCATTCTCGCGGTGGCGGATAACGGAATCGGGATGTCGCAGGAGGAGGTACGCTTCCTGTTTACCGACAGCGGCAGGGTCCGCAAGCACGGCTCCGGGGTGGGGCTTGTGAATGTAAATAACCGGATTCAAATCCTGTTCGGAAAGGAATATGGCCTCCGGGTGGAAAGTGAGCCGGATGAGGGAACCACCATTTCCGTCTTTCTTCCTGCGGTTCCGTATACGGAAGAAAACCGGAAAATTCTGGAGAAGGGGTATTTATTCAACCGTGAGGAAATGAGCGGCAAAGACAGGTAAGGCAACTTCAAATATATATGGGGCAGGTGGAGATGAAGAACAGCAAAAAAATGTTTATCCTGACAGAAACCCTTCTGGCAATTATGGTAATTGCCGTGGCGATTATTATGGTCCGGGAGAATAACGGAAAAGAGCAGGATAAGATATCCGTGATAATCCAGGATTCGGAGGATAATCAATGGGCGGCTTTTCAATATGGGCTTAAAATGGCGGCGGAGGATCTGGAAATCAGAATGTTCCTTGTCAGTACAAGCGGCGCCTTAACGGCGGAAGAGGAAAAGATACTGATAGAGAGGGAGATTGAGAACGGGGCGGATGCGGTCATCGTACAGCCCGCTCCGGGTTCGGAAGAAATGCTCAGGAAGATAGCGGCCCGGATTCCCGTGATACTGATTGAGCATACCGGGGCCAAAGACGGGGAGGAATCCAGGCTCCCTGCCGTGGAACCGGATAACTATGCCATGGGCGCCGCTTTGGCGGAAGAGCTGCTGAGAGATTATAACGGGAAACTGGGCGGTAAGACGCTTGGCATATTTTCAAAAACAGGGGATTCCCGGGCGGTTCTTGAGCGCAGAAAAGGCTTCACGGACACCGTTGCGGACACGGATGCCAATATCAGCTGGTCGGTTGCGGCCCCTTTTTCGGAAGAGGAAGGGGAAGCTCTTCTGGAAACCCAGCCTGCGGTGGATTTTGTGATTGCCCTGGACGACAACAGCCTTACTATGGCGGGAGAATATGCGGCGGCGAATAATCTGCATGGTGCACTGGTATATGGAATCGGGAATTCCACGGAAGCGGTCTATTACCTGGATACAGGGATTGCGGCCTGTCTGGTGGTGCCCGATGGATTTAATATAGGCTATCAGAGTCTGGCGGAGGCGGCGCAGAGCCTTACGCGCTATCTGCATAAAAGGAAGGACAGGACGGTTACCTATCATGTCATCCGCAGGGATACGCTGTTTTCCAAAGAAAACCAGGAAATTATTTTTACAATGAGCCAGTAACAAAGTATGAGGGGGTTACATGAAGATAAAAAAATATATGGCGGGGATGCTTATCCTTTCAGGCGCACTTCTTCTCGGAGCCTGCGGAAAGCGGACGGACGAACCTGAGGAAATCTACGTGGGAGTGGCGTGTTATAATGAAAGTGATGTATTTATCGGGGAATTGATTGACTGCCTCCGGGAACAGCTGAACGGGCTTTCGGAGGACGGTCTGCAAACAACGGTGACGATCCGGGATGCCGCCGGTTCCCAGCGAACCCAGAACGATCAGGTAAAGGCGCTGATAGAGGAGGGAAGCAACATCCTCTGCATCAACCTGGTGGATCGGGCCGATCCGTCGGAGATCATTGATCTGGCCAGGGAAAATAATATCCCTGTCATATTCTTTAACAGGGAGCCTGTTGCAGAGGATATGATGCAATGGGAGCAGCTTTATTACGTGGGTGCGAAAGCGAAGCAGTCAGGGGTGATGCAGGGGGAGCTGGCGGCTGAACGGATACGTGCGGACAGCCGGGTGGACCGCAACCGGGACGGAAAAATTCAGTATGTGGTGCTGGAAGGGGAGCCGGGGCATCAGGATTCCATTATCCGTACGGAGAATGCGGTGGATACCCTGAAAAATGAGGGAATTGAGCTTGAAAAATTGAGTTACGGCATCGCCAACTGGAACCGGGCACAGGCACAGAACCGGATGATGCAGATGATCGGCCAGCATTCCAATGAGATTGAGCTTGTCCTGGCCAACAATGATGATATGGCGCTGGGGGCCATTGACGCCTATGCGAAGCTGAACATTACGGAATCCGCTTTACCTGTATTTTTTGGAATAGACGGCACGGATGCGGGTCTGAAGGCAGTGATGGAATCCCAATTGGCCGGAACCGTGTATAATGATAAGGAAGGACAGGCGGCTGCTATGGCAAAGCTGGCGGTAGCGCTTGTTTCCGGGGAAGGGCTGGAGAAAATGGAGTTTGAGAACGGAAGATATATTTATCTGCCCTATTATAAAGTTACTATTGATAATGCGGCTGATTTCCTGAATTTTTTTTAGGTATTGACATGACAGAAGGGATGTGATAGAGTAATCAAGTACGTAAGTACATTACATGCAAGCAGAGTATCCACTCTCACCCTATAGCAATCGGGCTCATAGGTGTTCATAGGTTCAGTAAACCGGCGGAGAACCGTCCGGATTTAGGGAATTTAGGTGGATAGTCTGACTATTCACTTTTTTTATGTCCGGCGCACAGTGAGCGGCCGGCAGAAGTCATTTATCTTTTAATTGAGGACGCACGGAAAGTGCGGATCCGTTTGTTTCTTAGGAGGGCAAAACAATTAGCGATTTATTAATTAACGAACAGATCAGAGACAGGGAGGTACGTTTAATCGGAGAGGACGGCTCTCAGATGGGCGTCATGACGGCCAAAGAGGCCATGAAGTTAGCAGAAGAGGCGGGCCTTGATTTGGTTAAGATTGCACCTACGGCAAAACCGCCCGTGTGCAAAATTGTTGATTACGGTAAGTATAGGTATGAGCTTGCGCGCAAGGATAAAGAAGCAAAGAAAAAGCAGAGAACGATTGAAATCAAAGAGATCCGTATGTCACCGAATATCGACACCAATGATATGAACACAAAGGTTACAGCGGCGAAGAAGTTTATTACCAAGGGAAATAAGGTAAAAGTCACCCTGCGTTTCCGTGGACGTGAAATGGCCCATATGCAGAAGAGCAGACATATTCTGGATGATTTTGCCGAGATGCTGGCAGATATAGCGGTAATTGAAAAGGCACCTAAGGTGGAAGGCCGTACCATGACTATGTTTTTAACTGAAAAGCGTTAATTCGTACAGTTAAAATAGATTTTCAGGATAATGAGTATAGGAGGATTTTGTTATGCCCAAAATGAAGACAAGCAGATCAGCTGCAAAACGTTTTAAAGTTACCGGAACCGGTAAATTAAAAAGATCCAAAGCTTACAAGAGCCATATCTTAACGAAGAAATCCACAAAGAGAAAAAGAAATCTCAGACAGCCGGCTATTACGGACGCAACCAATGTTAAGAATATGAAGAAGATTTTACCGTATTTATAAGTCGTAAGGAGGAAAATTAAGAGATGGCAAGAATTAAAGGCGGCATGAATGCCAGAAGAAAACATAACAAGGTATTAAAACTTGCGAAAGGTTACAGAGGAGCCAGATCCAAACAGTACAGAGTAGCAAAACAGTCTGTTATGAGAGCTCTTACCTCTTCTTACGCAGGACGTAAAGAGAGAAAGCGTCAGTTCAGACAGCTGTGGATCGCACGTATCAATGCGGCGGCAAGAATGAATGGTTTATCCTACAGCAAATTTATGTATGGCCTGAAGCTGGCCGGTATCGATATGAACAGAAAGATGCTGGCAGAGATGGCTGTTAATGATGCAGAAGGATTCACGACTCTTGCAGAAGTGGCAAAATCCAAAATTGCATAAGACGGAAAACCTGTTTCCGCATAAAAGTAATTGAGGCTCCGGGTAAAACCGGAGTCTTTTTGCTTGTGGGAAAGCCTGGCATATGCTATAATAACAAAAGCGGACAGGCTTACAGGAAACGCCGCAGGCCTGTATCATAGGAATGGATATGGAGGATGTCGATAGATGGAAGTATTGCTTTTAATGGGCGGTATGTTATTGATTATTATTGTTGCAGTAGTTGTTGCAGCGGTTTCTTCCGTTGTTTCGGCTGTTGCGGCAAGCGAGGATGAAGAAGAATTCTGAACAGGAAAACGGTAACGGGGCGGCCATTGCAGGCCGCCCCGATTTTTTCCTTCAGGAGTCTTTTCCGGTTGAAAGGGAATTTTTGTAGATAGTAATAAAAGTCAAAAGAAATTTTCCGCAAACAATTGCTATAATGGCTCCTATGAGAATGCCTGCTGTCATAGTAACCCTCCTTTCTTTATAACGTTTGTATATTTTATATCTGTATTATAGCACTTTTATGGGTAAAAATATGGATTCCGGGGGTTAAGATATTGTTAAGCCTTTGGCGCGGCAGGTGCAGGCGGCAGGAAGCGGGCTGTAACGAGATATGGAAAACCCAGGTACCCAGGTACCGTAAAAAAGAAAAAGGATTGCGGCGCGGACCGGTATTTGTTATAATAAGAGTAGTTTTCAGAAGGAGGTGTGTGGATGTCGTCTGTTCGATAAAATGAGAGACAATAAAACCAGGGACTCTCGGGTTGTGAGGGTTTTTTGTTGTACTTATTTTGCGGATAGATGAATGCAGGGCGCTGTTTGGCAAAACGGCGGGCTTCTTTTGGTATGATCGCTTATAGTAAGCAGAAAACTCTACATGACAGGGGTTTCTGCTTTTTTTGTTGGGAGGAAAAGAAATGGGAAAAATAAAAGGTACCTTGCAAAAACAGGAAAAAGGAGAGAAACCAGCATGAAGAAATTACGTTTTTCCAGTGTGGTGTGTTATGCGTAGCAAAGGCTGTCGTGTAACATTTTCAAAGTAAAAAAAGAAATGATACGGGTATAGCCTTTGCTCAATCCTGAATAAAGAAAAAGGAGAGAGCATAATGAGCTATAAAAAAGCAGCCGATGTGCTGCCGGAAGAAATAATAGATCTGATACAGGATTATGTGGACGGGGAATATCTGTATATCCCCCGTAAGGAAATAAACCGGAAGGCCTGGGGTGAGAATACCAACAGGAAGAAGGAAACACAGGTGCGAAACAGGGAAATCTACCGCAGATACCGGGAAGGAGTGCCGGTTTCCCACCTATCGCAGGATTATTACCTTTCCCCGAAGAGCATACAGAAAATCATTGCGCGATGCAGGGAAAATTCCACATAAAAGCAACCCGCCTAAAGGCGGCAGAAAAAAGAGTCAGCTCCCCTGTCCTTTATGAGAAAAGGGCAGGGGAGTTGGTATTTCAGGGACGCTTTTTCCTTTCTGAAACAGGAAGCCGGTTGCGGACGGTGCCTGGGGATATTTATAATATTCCCATACGGCAGCGGCTTTTCATGAAAGAGAGGAATGGATGATGAAGAATAAAAGAAAAACGGAACCCGGTAACAAAGGGACGGATAGTGTGGGTAAAGGGATGGAAAGCGCCGGAAAGCAGGGAATTGTGGTACGGATCGGAAATAGGCAGGCGCTGGTTTTGACGGAGGGCCGGGAGGAGGCATGTCTGCTGGCCGGTTTCGGAGAAAACGGAAAAGAAGCGGCGGAGGTGGGGGATCAGGTAGTAATTGAGCCGGCGGGCGGGCAGCAGTATAAGCTGGCGGAGATTAGGCCCCGCAAAACGGAGCTTTACCGGGGAAACCGCCGGCAGGGAAACGGGCGGCAGGAGAATAAAAAGACAGGAGGGGAAGAGCGCATACGGATCGCGGTAAACGGGGATTGCCTGCTTGCCATGGTGAGCGCGGAATATCTTCTCCATCAGGCCGGCTATCCGGAAATGGCAATTTTGGCCGCCAGACGTGCGGGTATGGGCGCGGGCCTTTTCATCAGCAAATGGGATCTTGTGAAGGAAGGAGCCGGGGATATTCTCTTGAAAAAAATGGATCTTTACCGGAAAACAGCGGATTTTGTATTCGCAGGTTCCGCCCGGGAACCGCAGCCGGAGCTGTTTCAGGCGGTAAAAGGAAAAAGCGTGGTGGTAACAGGGGACAGAGGCTGCGGAAAAACGACACTGATTCAGGGAATGCTGGGAAAAGAGACGGATACCGGCAGGAGGACGGCGCATTCGGCGGGAACCCATACCGTCTGTCTCCAGGCAGGGCCGGAAGGAACATGGCTGACAGATACACCGGGATTCCGGGATTTTGCACTGGCTCATGTAACACAGGAGGAACGGGAAACTGTTTTTCCTGAAATAGCAGGGCTGGCGGCAGAATGCCGGTATGCGGACTGTACCCATACCCATGAGCAGGGCTGTCGGGTATTGGAGGCTTTGCGGGAGAAACGCATAGAGCGGGAGCGGTATGATGCATATCAGAAAATGGGAAATGGGGAAGAGACGGCCCCTGCTGCGATCAGGCGTCCCCGGGCAGATTACAGACACGAACCCTGTAGGGAGAGTTTTGTATGCCAGGTCTGCGGGAATCCTGTGGCGCCGGAGGGTGCGGGGAGTATGCACAGGAACCATTGCCCTAACTGTCTCAGCAGTGTGCATGTGGACAACGAACCCGGGGATCGGGCGTCACTGTGCAGAGGGATCATGGATCCGGTAAGTGTATGGGTACGTAAAAACGGAGAATGGGCCGTCATTCACAGATGCCGGCTATGCGGAGCCTTAAGCTCCAACCGGATCGCAGCTGACGATAATCCGGCTCTTCTCATGTCCATCGCGGTAAAACCGTTGGCGATGCCTCCGTTTCCTCTGGACAGGCTGGAGGACGGAATCCGGGCGGCAGGCGGTTCCGGTGTGCCGGAAAACGGTGTTTTGTAACAAAGGGCATGAAATGGAGAGAAAAAGTGAATATCTTCTATTGACAAGGGGAATACTGGAAACTATAATCATATCTAGTGGTAGAAATAACCACCAATTTCATATTCCTCGATAGCTCAATGGTAGAGCACTCGGCTGTTAACCGAGTTGTTGTAGGTTCGAGCCCTACTCGGGGAGCTAAGGAACTGTCGCATTACGTAAGCTCAGATGCCGGGGTATCGGAATTTACGCAAGGCGGTACCTGGGATTAAGCGGTTTGATAGAATTCTATCAGGCCGCTTTATCGGTTAACATAGAATGTCTTGCAGAAAGCAGTAAAAGGAGAGTACAGGTTATGAGTAAAGTCAGCCAGCTGGAACCCCAAAACGTATTTCATTTTTTCGAAGAAATCTGCGGAATACCCCATGGTTCAGGAAATGTGGAAAAAATCAGTGATTATCTCGTGGATTTTGCCAGGGAGAGAAAGCTCGCCTGTTTTCAGGATGAATTGAAAAACGTGGTTATCATAAAGGAAGCCACTGCCGGTTATGAGCAGGAGGCGCCTGTGATCCTCCAGGGGCATATGGACATGGTAGCGGTCAAAAATAAGGACTGTACCAGGGATATGACCCGGGAGGGCCTGGATCTGGATGTGGATGGGGATTATCTTTTTGCCAGAGGAACCAGCCTGGGCGGGGATGACGGGATCGCCGTTGCCTATGCACTGGCGCTTCTGGATGCATCAGACGTAGCCCATCCCCGCCTGGAGGTGGTGATAACTGTGGATGAGGAAACCGGGATGGAGGGCGCTAATGGCATCGACCTTTCCATGTGCAGGGGACGCCGGATGCTGAACCTGGATAATGAAGAAGAAGGCGTACTGCTGACAAGCTGTGCCGGCGGAGCCAGGGTTCATGGCAGGATGCCGGTTGAACGGGAGAAAAAACAGGGATGCCGTTTCCGGATCGAAATAAGCGGCCTTACGGGAGGCCACTCCGGAGCGGAGATCGATAAAGGAAGGGCAAATGCCAACTGCCTTTTGGGGAGGCTCATCCATTTTTGCAGAAAAACAGGAGATGTAAGATTCCTTTCCGCAGAGGGAGGAAGCGCGGATAATGCTATCCCGTCCTCTTCCCGGGCGCAGCTTTTTACAGAAAACGCGCAGGCTGCAGTACTGGAAGAGGCTGTCAGGAAACTGGAGGAGATCCTACGCAGGGAATATATTGTGACGGACCCGGGGATCGGTATCCAAATCCTGGAAAAGGAAGAAGGAGAATGGGACGTTTTCACCGAAGAAAGCACGAAGAGGGCGGAAATACTGCTCTTTCTGATGCCTAACGGAATCCAGAGCATGAGCGCCGATATCAGAGGTCTGGTACAGACCTCCCTGAATCTTGGCATTTTGAAGACAAAGGACGGCGAACTGGAACTGGATTATTCGGTGCGAAGTTCTGTAATGAGTGAAAAGGAAATGCTCATAGATAAGGTATGTCTGCTGCTGAAATCGCAGGGAGGAAGCTGGGATATATCAGGGGACTATCCGGCGTGGGAATTCAGGCAGGATTCTCCGCTGCGCGATAAGATGGTGAAGGTATATGAGGAAATGTACGGGAAGGCCCCGCGGATAGAAGCGATCCATGCCGGCCTGGAGTGCGGGATTCTGGCCGGAAAGCTGCCGGGACTGGATTGTGTATCCATCGGACCGGATATGAAGGATATCCATACGCCGGAGGAACGCCTGTGCATTTCATCCACGAAGAGAGTATGGGATTATGTTCTTGAGATACTGAAGAAAAAAGGGTAACTGTGAAGGGACGGAACCGTTACGGCAATAGAAAAATAAGGAGCTTGTATTTCAATGATTTTATTTCAATGTGACTATAATGAAGGCGCCCATCCCCGGATAATGGAGCGTATGATGACTACTAACCTGGAGCAGAATCCGGGTTACGGAGAGGACTCCCACTGCAGCCGGGCTGCGCAGCTCATCCGGGAAGCCTGCGGGAAGGATACGCTTGCCGTACATTTCCTGGTAGGCGGCACCCAGGCCAATATGACCGTAATTGATGCGGCGCTGCGCTCCCATCAGGGTGTGATATCTGCGGCAAGCGGCCATATCAATGTCCATGAGACCGGGGCGGTGGAATCCCTGGGACATAAAGTCCTTGCCGTTCCCCACACGGACGGCAAGCTGACCGCCGCCCAGGTGGAAAAGCTGTGTCAGGACCATATCCATGACAGCTCCTTTGAACATACCGTGCAGCCCAAGATGGTTTATATTTCAAACCCGACGGAGTACGGAACGCTTTATGGCAGAAAAGAGCTGGAGGAATTAAGCGGCGTATGCAGGAAATACGGATTGTACCTGTTTATGGATGGCGCCAGACTCGGCTATGGGCTGGCCTCGCCGGAAAACGAACTGGATCTTCCTTTTCTGGCAGAACATTGCGATGTGTTTTACATCGGAGGAACCAAGGTGGGTGCGCTGTTCGGGGAAGCCGTGGTAATTGCCAGCGAAGAACTGAAAACAGATTTCCGCTATTTTATCAAACAAAAAGGCGGTATGCTTGCCAAGGGGAGGCTGCTCGGCATCCAGTTTGAAACTTTGTTTGAAGACGATCTGTATATGGAAATATCCCGCCATGCCATCCGTATGGCGGAAAAGCTGCGGGATGCTTTCCGGGAAAAAGGCTATCCTTTTCTTGTGGAAAACAGAACGAACCAGATTTTCCCCATAATGCCGGATTCCGTACTGGAAAAACTGGCCGGTACATATGGGTACTGCTATCAGGAGCGCGTGGATGAGACCCACAGTGCCGTCCGCTTCTGCACAAGCTGGGCCACCAGGGAAGAAAATGTAAATAGCCTCATTGAGGATTTGAAAAAATGCTGAAAGACCGTCCTGTAGCTAGTACTTATGGGGAAGGAGAAGAAACGCTCCCTCCCCTTTTTTAGGATATGGGAGAACGTCTTTGCAGGCAGCGGGTTTTTGACTGTGAAATAGAAAACGGCAACCAAAGGCTTTCCTTAGAGAAAATACTTCTTGCATATGAAAAGATGGACCTGGATCCGACTTATCTGCTGACGGGAGAGTATGCTTACAATAAATCGCTGGCGGAAGTTTTCAGGAACTGCCCCAAGGAAAAGTGCACATATTTGGAACAGATCCAGCTAGATCTGAAAATATTGTGTAAATGAGCCCGTCTGACTGAAAAGGGGAACAGGGACAGATACGAAAGAGGATATTGGGCTAATGGAGAATAGCAGAGAGTTTTTCGATAAATTGTACATTACTGAGTTCACTCAGATAGAAAAATACGTCCGTCGTATGCTTTATGACAACAATGCCGTGGAAGATATCGTGCAGGATACTTTCTTTGAAGCGTACAGAAAAAGAGAAGAACTGATGAAACATCCCAACATTCCCGGCTGGCTTCGGGTGACGGCTAAAAATAAGGTGATGAAGTGGGAAGAAAAACAGAGAAAGTATAGCCTGGATTTTGATTTTCTTTTGGATAATTCTGTGGAGGAACGGAATCCTGAAGTGGATGATTTCAGGATGGTGGAGATCTATACTGCGGTAAAAGAAATTTTATCGGAGGAAGAGCTTGAGCTTTTACGCTGTTATTATGAATATGGTTATACATCGCAGGAAATAGCAGAAAAACTGGGCATCAGTGATACCTGCTTTAAGGTACGGATTCTGAGAATGAAGCAGAAAATCCGCGACAGCATGCTGCTGCCGTTTCTGTTTGGTGTGTGCGGGCTGATACATCAGCTGATTACATTCATAGGAGACAAGTTATGACACAGTCAAAAGAGCCTCGAAATGAAAAATTAATAAATGATTTATACGAAAAGCTGAACTGGTATACATTTGAGGCCAGCGACGAGCAATTTGATGAAAAAGAAGTGGATGCCATTGTACAGCTTCTGGATGTGTTGGAACCGATGAAGGAAGATCCCAGATACCCGTCGGATCCGGCAGCTGCCAGGGATCGTTTTTATAAGCGTTTCGGCCTGGAAGAGGAAATGAGTGGTTTGAGGGATTCTGGCTGTGAAAATATGGAAACAGAGCCTGCAGAACAGAAAGGGAAAAAGAAAAAAGTGTTTGTCCGTTTCGTCGCTGGGCTTGCGGCCTGCCTGGTGCTGATGCTTTCAGTGAATGTGGGATGTTATGCTTTGAAGGAGAAATCGTTCTTTGAGGTGGTCAGGGATGGGATTGGGCGGACGAAGGTTACTGTGACGGGAAATGTGGAGGGGATAGATGATAGTGATACGGACATCAATAAATATGATTCTTGGACAGATGTAAAAACGATTGTCGAAGATAAAATACTGCTTCCAAGTTATATTCCAAAAGAGTTTAATTTAGATGAAATAGTTATAAATAATACAATATCCAAAAAGTCTATACTTGCAAAATACACTGCAAATGGAAAAATTCTTACTTATGAGATTAATATCTATCCTCAGAATTATTATGAGAGATATATTCAATATGATGATGATTGGGAACTTATTGACGAAGAGGGTGATAATGATGAGATACAGTACTATTCAAAGGGAGGACAAACGGAAGCATTATTTACGTATAATAATGGTATATACTTGGTAAGAGGAGATGTAACGCTTAGTGAGTTAAAATCTATTGTACATAATTTAGAATAAGGAAAGATATTAATAAATAAGAAATAAGAGGGTGTAAAATCAGCATTATTATGACGCGCTGATTTTGCACCCTTTTGTGTAACTATATTGTAGTAAGTTAGAATAGATAGGCATAAGAATTCACAACAAAGTTTATAGGGATAAAGGAGAAAAAGTATGAAAAAAGTACAAAAGAGAATTTTGATAATGGTCTTATTTACGATTCTTTTTGCAAGGCCATTAACTATTTTTGCATCAGGTTCAGGAAGTGATTTTGTTGAAATACCTAATGTACAAATTAATATTAAATCCTCATCTAATGGTTCTATCAATCCTTTAGCAGAACCATCATTAGGTGCATGTGACTTGGGAATAGGAATTTGTAAGAATGGACTAGGAATCGAATATACAACAAGAACAACTGTTACGGCAACAGAAATTGGTGTTAAAGACTTAGTTCTACAAGAGAAAACAACTTTTGGATGGAAGGATATACCAGTCAAAGACCATAGTACAACAGATTCAGATTATTATACAGGTTCTATTGTATATTTAAAAGCTGAACCTGATAAATCCTATAGAGTTTATTGCACTCATTATGCAATAATAGATGATATAGAATATACACTTTATAATGAAACAAATCCAATAGTTTATAATTAATTTTTTAAATGTGGATTCTTATAGTTTTGATTTTAGTATTGTAATCATGTTGGACTTTAATAAAAAATCTCATATACATTTCTTATAATTATAGTATAATAAACCCATCCCAATAGAAAGGAACAACCACAAAAGAAATGTTAAAATCATACATAGCTTTCGACCTGGAAACAACAGGTTTGGATCCGGAGCAGCATGAAATTATTGAAATAGGAGCCCTCAAGGTGCGGGATGGGAAAGTGGAAGCGAGGTTTATGGAGTTCATCCGGCCCGGCCGGCCGATATCGCGGGTGATAACGAATCTTACCGGAATCAGTAATGAGATGGTGGCGGATGCGGAAAAAAGGGATACGGTGATTCCTGCCTTTCTGGAGTTCTGCGGTGATGAGGTGCTGGTGGGGCACAATATCATGTTTGATTATGGATTTATGTGGAACCAGGCGGCAGCGCTTGGATATGGATTTGATAAGCAGGGAGTGGACACGCTGCGGATTGCGCGGCGTGTCCATAAGGAGATGCCATCCAAAAGCCTGGAGGCTTTGTGCTCCCATTATTCCATAGAAAACCAGGCGGCGCACAGGGCTTACCATGATGCGCTTGCTACGGCAAAGCTGTATCAGACGCTGGCTCATTATTATGAGGAAAAGGAGCCCCGGGTTTTTAAACCGGTTGCCCTTGTTTATAAGGGAAAAGGCAGGGAAGAACAGCCTGCAACGCAGAAGCAGGTGGAATTCCTCATGCGCCTTTCCGTTCAGAAAAAGGTGGCGGTAACCTGGGATCCCAACAGGCTGACCAAAAGTGAGGCATCCGGGTTGATTGAACGTATCCTGTCCGGAAAAAAGGATTGACAAAACAGGTCGGTGATTGTAGACTCAAGGTATAGAGGTCTATAATCACCGACCTGTTTTGCCAGGAGGTATCTATGGAGAATGTAAAACTTTGTGACAGTGATTACCGGTTTATGAGGATTGTGTGGGAATATGCACCGGTGAATTCCGGGGAGCTTGTCCGGCTGTGCAGGGAAGCGCTGGGTTGGAAGAAGTCCACGACTTATACAGTGATTAAGAAGCTTTGCGGGAAAGGCTATATTACCAATGAGAATGCGGTGGTATCCGCGGTGATTCCCAGGGAAAAGGTGCAGAAGGAGGAATCGGAGTATTTTGTGGAACGCACCTTCGGCGGTTCCCTTCCGCAGTTTGTAGCTGCCTTTCTGGGAGGGAAAACCTTATCGGAAAAAGATGCGGAACGGATTAAGGAGATGATTGACGCCCATAAGGAGGGATGAAGATGCCGGAACGTCTGTTTGTACAGCTGGTCAATATGAGCCTGACCGCGTCCTGGGTGATCGCGGTGATTTTGGCGGTGAGGGCTTTATTCGGGAAAATGAGGCTTCCGAAAAAGTACGCCTATTACTTGTGGATTATTCCGGGGTTCAGGCTGCTGTGCCCGGTATCGGTTTCTTCCGTAATCAGTCTGTTTAACTTACGGTTTTTCAAGGGGACAGGGCCGGCGGGTACACCGGCAATGTCCCCGGCTGTGATGGATAGGGGAACGGCAGGAAATCCTGCTTTTGCCGTGGGAGTGTCCGGCTTGGATCGGATGCTGCAGGCATCGCTTCCGGCTGAGACACCTGCGGTCAGTATGAATCCCATGCAGCCGGTACTCCGGGCAGCGGTCATAATCTGGCTGGCCGGTGTGGCGGTGCTCGGGATTGCCGGCCTGGTTTCCTGGCTCCGCTTGAAAAAGATGGTATCTGTGGCAGTGCGCAGGGAAAGGAATGTGTATGAATGTGAGAAGATTCCCTCTCCTTTTGTGCTGGGTCTGTTTCATCCCAGAATTTATATTCCGTACCGGCTTCCGGAAAAAGAGAGGGAGTATATTCTGCTGCATGAGACGTATCATATCAGACGGGGGGACTGTTTTGTCAAGGTGCTGGGATATCTGGTGAGTGTCCTTCACTGGTTCAATCCGCTGGTTTGGACGGCTTATTTCTGTATGGGGCGGGACATGGAAATGAGCTGTGATGAGAAGATCCTGTCCGTTATGGGAATGGAAATCAAGAAAGAGTACAGCCTTTCGCTGTTGTCTTTTGCCGCCAACAAGCGCGGATACTTTGCCGGCCCCTTGTCCTTCGGGGAAAAGGATGCCGGAAAAAGGGTGCTTCATGTGCTTAACTTTAAAAAGCCGGGTTCCCTGGCGGCAGCAGGGGGAATCCTTCTGCTTGTTGTCCTCGCGGCTGTCTGTCTTACGGATGGAAAAAAAGAAGGCGGGCCGGAGGGAGCCGACGCGCCGGCAGGAAAAACGGAGGAAAGCAGGGAAGTGCAGCCGGAGGCGGAAGCGGAGGGCAATGCTTCTCCGGGGAACGAAACGGATGGGCAGCTGCCGGAGTTTGCCCGGGTCAGGGATCGGATAGTGCAGCAGGGACTTCTCCTGAACCAGCCTCTTGCCTTTGGGGAGGCGGTGGATCCGGAGGATGGCGACGCCGTTGTCCGGATGGCGGAATCGGCCGACGGGGTTTATGCGGCGTATGGTTTTATCAGCCCGGAATATGGATCCAGAGGTATATGCCTGCGTAACTACCAGGGAGCGGACGAGCATCTGAATTATGTGGATGCAGGCTGGGTGAATGCTTATGAGGAGCCGCGGCTGGCTGTGGGGGATTATGATGGAGACGGGGAGGAGGAGGTGGCTTTTGCCTTCGTATCCGGAAGCGGGACCGGCGTGTATGTGGAGACCCTGCTTGTTTTTGAAACGGACGAAACCGGCCACATGTATCCCAGTGAAATGACGCAGGAAAGGCAGGAAGAGGAAATCAGCCGTCTGCTGGAGACCCGGGTTAATGCGGATGCGAAAACGTTGGAGCTTGTGGATAAGGGAACCGGGGAAACCGTGATCGGGGGCATTTCCTATGGTAACGGGGAGGAGCAGGCGGAATTCATCGGGATGGATTATAGCAGCCAGATACGTTACAGCGTGGGAGAGGATATATTCCTGTTCGTCGGGGCCGGGGTATTTACGGACATGTCACCCATGCCGGAATTGTCAGAGGATAATGTGGCCTTCCGGGTGCGGTTTCACAATCCGGAGAACGGGTCCGGCGGCCGTTTTACCCTGGAAGATCCGGCGCGGGGCGTTTTCGGCGTTTCTGCGCAGGCGGGAACCGTTTTTGATGAGACAGCGGTTTTGATACCGGGAGAGAACGTTGCCCGGATAGAGATTACTAACGGAAATACAGGAAGCGTCAGTTCCATCACGGACAGGGAAATCCTGGAGAAGGTACTGGAGGCATACAGAGAACTGGATATCCGTCCGAACGGGGAACTGAAGGTACGTTCCGGGTATTCCTACCGTATGGAACTGTTTGATAAAAAAGGGAACCGGCTGCAAAGCGTGGTTCCCTATAAGGACGCGGTGATGATAGATGGACAGATATATGACGGGAGTATGAACCGTACCACTACGGATTTGCTTCTGGCTTTGGCGGAGGCGGTTACCTGAAATATAACTGTTCCAATTCGTCTCCGGGAAGGGGGGAAGCAAAATAATCCCCCAGTCCTTTCGAACAGCCGGTATCGCGCAGAATCTGGTATTGCCCGTTGGTCTGTATGCCGTCCGCGATTACGGTGATATCCATTTTCCGGCAGAAATCCACCAGGGCCGTAATCGTTTTTCTGCATTTACCGTTATCCGATAAATGCAGAAGCATGCGTTTATCCAGCTTCAGCATGTCGAAATCCATGGAAACAAAGAGGTTCAGATTGACATTGCGGATACCGAAATTATCGATGATGATGGAGACTCCCCTGGCTTTCAGGGTTTCTATGGTTTGCAGGAGTGTATCCTGGTCTTTTTTATCTTTTATTTCGGTTTCTATTTCAAGCAGGCTGACAGGCACTGAATATTTGTCGAGAAGGGAATCCAGCAGTCCGGTAAAGCTTTCTATTTCCAGTGTGCTTTTGGACAGCTTTATGGAAACGGGCAGAAGCATGTCCGTTTTCCGGCACCATTCATGGATTTGTCTGCATACCTCTTCCAGAACGTAAAAATCCAGTGTCCGTATCATATGGACTTCCTCCAGAACCGGAAGGAACTGTTCGGGAAGAAGCAGCTTTCCCTCTTCGCCCCTGCAATAGACGACAGCTTCTATGCCGTCAGCTTTTTTGTCCGCCATGGAGAAGCGGGGACGGTACCGGATAAAGAACCGGTTTTCCTGAAGCATCTTCTGCAGCCGCCCGGGCTGAATCATACCATATACATCATCCAGGGTAAAACGATACCGGTCGGCCCGGTCATTGTTCCTGTAATGAAGCTGTTTATCCAGATACATCCTTTCATCGGCCCGGTACAGAAGCTCCTGCATATCCTCCGGATCTTTGTCCCAGCAGCTTCCCAGGGCTACCGTGTAGTTGTTTTTTGAAGCAAACTCCTGCTCCAGGGTATCCGTTATGTGCTGGAATTCCTCCTGGGAAATGTTTTCACAAATCGTGACGAATTCATCGCCGCCCACCCGGTAATTTCCTTTGCCCGGACAGCACGTGCGGATTGTTTTTGCGGTGTCAACCAGAATGGAGTCGCCGTGCTGGTGGCCGAAAAGGTCATTTTTTTCCTTGATCCCATTTACGTCAATGTATATAACCCCAACAGGAAACAGAAAACTTTTTTCCAGATCCCGGACATAGGCGTTACGGTTCATGAGCATGGTAAGAGTATCAAAATAACCGAATTTCTCCAGCTGCCGAATGGACCACTGCCGGTACAGCGCCGAGGAAAGGAAAAAACCGATGGATGTCAGGAGAACATTGGTACCGGTCGTTACCGGCAGAGGAAAATTGTACAATCGCAGACAGCCGACACATTTATCGTCCCACAAAAGGGGCACTATGGCGAGGGTATGGATCTGTCCGGCAGCCAATTGTCTGTATTCCTCAGGAAACTGCAGCCGGATATCTTCAGGGTTATGAAGGATAACGGCTTTTCCGTCCCGGAAACAGGAAAGCAGTCCGGGATCCTGTTTCATGGGAAGTTCCGGATGGGCATCCTTTTCACTATTCCATTCGCAAACCTTTTGAAAATCCCCTTTTATTTCCTGAAACAGGACGGCGTTCTCTGCTTGCAGGTATGAGCCTGTCATGCGCAGGACATCCTTCAGGGCGTTTCCTTCTTTATCCGCCTCTATCAGTTTTTTGGCGCAGGCGGTGATCAGATTTTCCATTTCCAGCTCGTTCCGCAGAGCGGCCTGCTGTTCTTCCTTCTGGGTCATGTCAAAGGCAACTTCAATTTTTACTTTTTTCCCGTTCCAGTCAATAATCCGGTCCTTCAGGAGGAAATGTCTGTCCAGCTTCCCGTTGGAATGCTCCCAGGTATAAAAGGCATCCTCTGTCAGAAAGGCGTTGGGACAAAATTCGCAGGGAGAATCCTTGTCATGGACAAGTTTGTAGCATAATTGTCCTCTGACATCCGTAATCCCGAAGGAATCCCGTCCGGTCTTGTTCATATAAAGCAAATGGTAATTCTCTAAATCCACCACATATATCAGTTCGGACATTTCATCAATAATTTGAAACATAATGCCGGCCTCCTCTTTCATGAAGACAGGAAGGTTGGTTGCGGGCGGAAAATGCGCGGAGGCATTAATAACCGAACCTTATCATCTGTTTGTATTTCTATTATATTCGACATTTTTACATTTATATTTAGTATTTTATACAAATATCAGGAAAGAAATTAATTTCTGGGAAAAACAGCCGAAGTAATACATATGGTATGAAAATTCGAAAAAGGGCTGATAAGTATGATAAAAACAACGGGCGGGCAGTATCTGCCTGCGGGACGGTACGTGTATGAAAGCAAAGATAAGTCATCGTCGTCCACCCTCCCTGCCAGAGAGTATATCCGTAAGCTGTCCTCCCTTTTCCCGGGAAGAGATATCGTGATTGCGGATATAGAGGGGAAGGAGGGGCTGAAGGAGTATGCCCTTTCCCATGAAGGCAGCATGCAGATTGTGATTTCGGGGAAAGCGCTGGAAAAAATGATGACGGATCCGGAGTTTGAGCGCCAGTGTACGGAAGCCCTGAAGCAGGCCCAAAAAGAACAGGCGGATAAGCTTATGCGGCTGCCGGAGCAGGGGAAAAGTCTGGCTGGCTGCGGGATTTATCTGGAGGAAGAGGGGGATGTTTCCCAGTGGGTATTGTCCCGTAAGCAGCAGGAGCAGAAGTTTCCATCCTTCGGGGAAAAGCAGGGGGCAGCGAACGGGGGAAGCTTTGGTACCAGCATACATACGGAAAAGGGAACCCTTACGATAGAAAAAAAGAAAGCAAGTTATGTGCCGGCAAAGGATCTCGTTAAAATTGCCCGATCCAGGAACCGCCAGGATGTGCGGAGGACGATATCAGGGATACAGGCTCAGATTTACCAGCTGAAAACCGGGAGCGGTGACAAGCGGGTAAAAGCGGTTCTGGTAAAGCAGGCGGAGCAGGTGTTGTCAAAGGCCAGAGTGAAGGACAAGCAGCTTAGAAAAGAAGAGTTTCTGAAGTGGCAGCAGAAAAGGGCGGCCCAAAAAGCAGAAATGGAAAAGAGCCTTCAGCTTAAGCTGCTTTTGAAACGGAAGCAGGCGGGAAGGAAAGCCAGAGAGTACGGGCAGATCCGGGATTATTATGAGACGCCTCAGGAGCGCAGGCTGGAAAAAGAGCTTGAAAAATACGAGAATGACGTAAGCGGTGAAAACAGCGGTTATACGGGAAATTATTATGCGCCTTCCCCGGGAGGGCCGGAAGCTGTTCCTGCCGGAAGCATGACAGGAGGTACGGTGGGCATGACGCTTGATATTACCGTTTAGCAGTTTGCAGAGGACAGAATTATATTAACGGGGAAGTAAGAATATTCCCCGTTATTTTCAGGAGGAAGGACCATGAAAATATACGTAGCCAGGCAGCCGATTTTTGATGCTGCCGGGAAATTATTTGGCTATGAATTTCTTTACAGGGACAGTGAAAAAAATGAGTTTAACAAGGAAATGGACGGCAGTATGGCTACCTGTCTGCTTATTTCCAATATGATAAGCGAGTTTGGCCTGGAAAACCTGACGGGCGGGGCATACGCCTTCCTGAACCTGACAGAGGATCTGCTTCGGAGCGATTATGTCAAAATGCTGGATCCCAAATGCTTCGTTGTGGAGATTTTGGAGGATGTAAGGGAAAGCCCCGTGCTGGAGGCGGATTTGGCATCGCTCAGAAAACAGGGTTATATTTTTGCCCTGGATGATTTTACAGGGGTCAATGCCAAGGAGAGGCTGGTGGAAGCGTCGGATATTATCAAGGTGGATTTCCGGCTGACCTGCAGATGGGAGCAAAAGGATATCGCAAGGCGTTTCGGTGACAGCAAAATATTGCTGGCGGAAAAAGTAGAAACGCAGGAGGAGCAGAATTGGGCTTTGAAAAACGGGTATTCCCTGATGCAGGGATATTATTTTTCCAGGCCGGTCCTGTTGTCCAAGGATAAAACGGAGATCGCGCTCGCTACCTATATGCGCCTTCTGAAGGAATTTTCCAGCCCGGATCCTGATTTTGACCGGCTGGCGGATATTATTCTTATGGATGTGAATTTATCCTATAAATTTTTGCTGCGTGTGAATACACTGCAGTACGGAGGAAAATACCGGGTGGATTCCATCAAGCAGTGTCTGGTCCGCATGGGGCTGGAGGAGGTCAGACGCTGGGCACTTGCTATCCTTCTGCGGGACGTTTTCGGGAAAAAGGAAAATGAGGCGGCGAAGAGGGCCCTTATACGGGGGGTATTCCTGGAAAAGCTGGTGGGGCTGATGCGGCTGGAATATCTGGCTGAGGAAGCTTATATGGTAGGTATGTTCTCCACCATCGATATATCGGTGCGGGACAATCTGGAAGGGCTTCTGGAACGCATCAAGATTTCCCGGGAATCCAGGGAGGCGCTGTTCGGAAGGAACGGGACGCTGGGCCAGTGCCTGGATTTTGTGGAAAATTATGAAAACGGCAGATGGGAAAACGCAGATGCTTTTTTAGAAAAGTTCCGTCTGAAGAGAGAGCGGATTACGTTGATGTATTTTGAAGCGGTGAAGTATGCGGAGACTATGTTTGAGGAACAGAACGATAGCCTGAACAGCAATTTTGCTGCCGGCCTTACCGGGAACAGCCCTTTCTCGGATCTGCTGATCCGGCAGAGAAAGAAGCTGGATAAATAATTTTTCGGGTCCGTACTTTATTTTTAGATTCGTTGCGCCGATAGATAGAATAAAAGCGGGGACAGGCCCGCCATAACAGACTGGAGGAAGAGAGATGGAAGAATCGGAAAGGATTGGACAGGAAACAGTACTTTCCGCAGAGCTGGAGAGCACATATCTTACTTTTGTGACAGATGATCAGCTCTTCGGGATTCCTATTGCTGAAGTGGTACAGATTATAGGTATGCAGAAAATTACGGAAATTCCGGAGTTTCCTGTTTATGCCAGGGGAATTATCAACCTGAGAGGGGAGATCATCCCTATTATTGACGTGCGGACAAGGCTTTGCAAACCGTTTATGGATTACAATGACCGTACCTGTATTGTGGTGACGGATATCCAGGGAAAATATTTTGGTTTTGTGGTGGATCAGGTGGATGAGGTGACAGAAATACCGGAAACATCCATAACTCCTCCTCCTCACATGGGAAATGACGTCGCAGCGCGCTACCTAACCGGAGTGGCAAGGATAAAGGATAAACTTGTATTGATCATGGATGTCCGTAAGTTCCTGGGAGAGCAGGAATTTGCCAACCTGGCGGCGAATGCGCAGGAATATGAATGATAGAGGAGAAGAGGCAGATGAAGAACTTCAAAATAGCAAGTAAACTGATAATAACCTTCGGTGTCATTATCATTATGTATCTTTCAACGGTGGTCATGGCTGTTTTCAGCCTGAATAATACGGCAGGCAGCTTTGAAGAATTCTACACGACAGGCTATCCGGTATCCCTTAAGACGGCGGAAATGCGCAGGCAGATCGATGCGACGCTTAAAAATATCAGCTATAGCCTTATGGAGACAGATATGGACAAGGTAGAGGAATATCTGTCCGCTGTCGATACCGAAATGAACGATTTGATGACGGGATTTGATTTTTTACAGGAGAACTACCAGGGCGAAAAAGGCATCATTGATGAGGCATATACGCTGCTGTCGGAGGCAAAAACCTACAGGCTGCAGGTTGTGGAGCTGGCATCGCAGAACAAAAAAACACAGGCGCAGGAAATTTTCTTCGGCCAGTATCAGCCTATACTGCTTCAGGTGCAGGAGTTGATGGAACAGATGGATACGTTGTCCTCCGGACAGGCTGCCGATGATTATAATACATCTATTTTTACCAAAAACATCATAATGGCGGCTATGATTGTCATGTCGCTGTTCGCTCTCATTATCACAGTTATTTTATCTACATATATTACGAAGGGGATTACGCTTCCTGTCAGAGAGCTGGAAGCTGCCATGAAGGATGTGGCGTCAGGTAAACTGGATGTTGCCATAGGCTACCGTTCCCGGGATGAACTGGGAGTCCTGTCGGAAAGCATCCGCAATATGACTGATGTGCTGAAGGGGATTATAAAGGATGAGGATTATATATTAGGATCCATGGCGGACGGGAACTTTAATATCACCAGCACGATGGAAGAAAAATATGTCGGTGATTACAAATCCATACTGGAATCCATGAAAAAAATCAACTATAACCTGAGTGATACGCTCAAGCAGATAAACCAGTCGGCGGAGCAGGTAGCCAGCGGAAGCGATCAGGTATCTTCCGGCGCCCAGGCTCTTTCCCAGGGGGCTACGGAACAGGCCTCGTCCATCGAGGAACTTGCCGCCTCCATCAATGAGATTTCCGAACAGGTGAAGAAGAATGCGGATAACGCCCTGGATGCCAGCAAAAAAGCCACGCAGACGGGATCCCGAATGGAAGAAAGCACAGAGCAGATGCGTGAGATGATCCATGCCATGCAGGAAATCAGCGGTTCTTCCAAAGAAATCAGCAAAATTATCAAGGCCATTGAAGATATTGCGTTCCAGACCAATATCCTGGCCCTCAATGCAGCGGTGGAAGCCGCCCGTGCCGGCAGCGCGGGGAAGGGCTTTGCCGTGGTTGCGGATGAGGTGCGGAATCTTGCAAGTAAATCCGCAGATGCATCCAAGAGTACGGCAGCGTTGATAGAAACCTCCCTGAAGTCGGTTGAAAACGGCACCAGAATAGCGGATCAGACGGCCAAAGCCCTGATGGATGCGGCGGAAGGAGCCAGAATCCTGACGGATACCATAGATAAGATTTCCGAGGCATCCAATTCCCAGGCCATGTCAATCAGCCAGGTAACGCAGGGAGTTGACCAGATTTCCAGCGTCGTACAGACGAACTCCGCCACTGCGGAGGAAAGTGCGGCAGCCAGTGAGGAGCTTTCCGGTCAGGCACAGATCCTGAAAAATCTGGTAACCCGCTTCCGGCTTCGGGATACGGATACCGCATATGGCGCGGATTACAGCCAGGCCGGGGATTATGGTTCCGCATATGGAACGGATTATGGAACCGGTTATGAAACCGGTTATGAACCGGGATATGAGAACAGTTATGCTTCACAGACAGCCGATAGTGTGCCTCAGCAGCCGACCAGTTACGATACGTACAGTTACGATTCCCGTGATACGTATAATACCTGCAGTGACAATAAGTATTAACGGAATAGGCGGTAAAACGACAGAAGGAACAGGGGCTTTGCCGCTCCGGCTATAAACAGGCGCAGGTTGCGCAGAGGGAGTTAAGATGAAACGGATTAGGGATAAAATACTGGTAATTATGATATCGGCTGTAACCGTATCTGTCCTGGTGGTAGGTTTGATTGGCATCTGGCAGAATTATTCGGCTACCATGGCTACACTCCGGGATTTGATGAAGGTAACGGCAGGTATTGCCGCCGACAGGGTGGAACAGGAGCTGCAGGCCAGCCTGAATGTGGTAACGGAGGCGGGCCATATGGACAGTCTTGCCGATCCATCCATAGGAGTGAATGAAAAACAGAAATTGATAGAACAAAGCATGAGTGTCAGTAATTTTTCCAAAGGAGATATCCTTGATACGAAGGGAATCAGTATTTTTGACCGTAAGGATTATTCCGATAAAGAATACTTCCAGCAGGCGCTCCAGGGAAAGGCAGTTGCTGCACCGGCCACGGACGGGGAACTGTATCTTGTGATGGCGGCGCCTTTGTGGGAAAACGGAGTACCGGATTCCCGGATAATCGGAGTGGTCTGCTTTACCTCTAAGGAAGGCTTTTTATGCGATATTGCAGGCTCTATCAATGTAAACGAAAACGGTAAAGCTTATATTCTGGATAAAGAAGGCTATACCATTGCCCACAGCAATACCTCTAATGTAACCGGACGGGAAAATACCACCCGGGATGCACAAAAGGATCCGTCGCTGCAGCCTCTGGCCGAACTGGAACAGAAAATGGTAAACGGAGAAAGCGGGGCAGGGGAATATGACTATGACGGGGTAAGAAAGGTGATGGCTTATGCGCCTGTACCCGGAACAGATGGATGGAGTATTGCGGTAAACGCTCCGAAAATAGATTTTATGAATGCTACCTATACCGGGATATTTATCATTGCTATGCTGGTGGTTGTGGCACTTATTGCCGCTTTTTTCCTGGCACTATTTCTTGCAAACGGTATCGGCAGGCCTATCCGGATATGTGCGGATCGCCTGAACCGGCTTGCCCAGGGGGATTTGGAGTCAGAGGTAGAGGAAATCCTTGCAAAGGATGAAACGGGGCAGCTTTCGGATGCCACAAAGCGCATTGTGGAATCCCTGAAGGGGCTTGTGCTGGATCTTTCCAATGGGCTTACGGCGCTGGCATCCGGAAACCTGGATTTGAAAATTGAGAAAAATGAACTGTATATTGGGGATTTCCAGCCCATAGCCGTAGCTATTAATGAGATTCTTAACAAATTGAACAGCACCATGCATCAGATAAATATTGCCTCCGAGCAGGTGGCAAGCGGAGCTTCCCAGGTGGCGGACGGCGCCCAGGTGTTATCCAGAGGCGCAACGGAACAGGCTTCCTCCGTGGAAGAGCTGGCCGCTACTATCAATGACATTTCCAGATATTCCACGAATACAGCCGCGAGCACGCTGGATGCGGATAAACAGGTCCAGATAGCGGGCAGCAGGGTCCAGGCCTGTGACCGGCAGATGAAAGATATGCTTTCCGCTATGGAAGAGATCCGTTCTAAATCAGTGGAAATCAGTAAAATCATTAAAACGATAGAGGATATCGCTTTCCAGACGAATATCCTGGCACTGAATGCCGCCGTAGAGGCCGCCAGAGCCGGAACAGCCGGAAAAGGCTTTGCCGTTGTTGCGGACGAAGTCAGGAACCTTGCCAGCAAATCAGCGGAAGCTTCTAAGAATACGGCGGCCCTGATTGCCGGAACGGTCCAGGCGGTGGAAAAAGGCTTCGGCTATGCAAATGAAACAGCCGGTTCCTTAGTGGAAATCGTGGATGTGGCAAAATCTGTGTCCGTTACGGTAGGAAAGATATCGGAAGACGCCAAAGAACAGGCAAATGCCATTTCCCAGGTGACAACCGGTATTGAACAGATATCCGGTGTGGTACAGTCTAATTCTGCTACGGCAGAGGAGAGTGCCGCAGCGAGCGAAGAGCTTTCCGGCCAGGCCCAGATGCTTAAGTCTCTGGTAGGAAAATTCAAACTCCGTTCTATGTAAAAATGCCCCCTAATTGTAATGAAGTATAGAGAGAACAGAAACCCCTCCGGGAAGTGAAAGCTTTCCGGAGGGGTTTCTGTGTGGGGGAGAGGGTTAGGTTTTTTGCAACAGGGCAGACGGCTCTTTGTGCCCTGCGGCATCCTGATCTCCCTTCCCATTATTTGAGGAAATGGGCGGCACATACCGCCAGGAGAGTGATTACCTCATTCCCAACCTTGTCCTGCCGGATACCGGCGATTACTAGCTCGGTAAATATGGGCGCATGCGCAGGCGCTATCTGAAGGAACACCACAAGGTGCTTTACACCAAACATCAGGCACTTTGTTCAAGCACCTGGCTGAAATTGACCAGTCCTGCAACGAGCGGATGGAAATTATTGTATCTGCTATGGCGAAGCAGGAGGGTGTGACTGAGGCGCTGAAAGCGGCTGACCAGATAGAATGGGTGCGTCGGTACAATTGATAATGCCTTTTTCTTTAAGCTGCTTCAACCTTTGTGCCACCGTTTTCCTGCTGATGCCCATTTTCTCAGAAAGTTTCGGCATTGTGTAGCCGGGATCTTCTGCAAGAAGCAACAATAAATCACGCTCGTTATCAGTCACCGGATCAGTCACCTTTACAGGCACTCTAGCAGTCACCTTGCCGGAACGAATAACTCGATCCTCCGGTGCTGTAAACTCTATCATAATATCGCCGGGATTGACGGTGTAGGTAGGCTGCGGCACACCGTCATTTTTACAAGCGGAGCAGATTTTCTCAATGCCTCGCCCCCAACTTTCGATAAAGCATGCTCGTCTGTATATTGGGCGATTCCGTTCGGGCAGCTCTCGCTTCCAATCCCCGGTGGAATATCAGCTCGGAGCCGATATTGATGAAATTACGAACGTATATACCCTTGGTGCTACCGCTTTTGCGCTCTTTGACGGGTATAATCGCGCACGAGATAAATGGCAGCTCAGCGACAAGTTGTTTGAGATTGCCACGAGAGCTGTGAGTGATGATCGTACCAAGCGTCAGCAACCAGTCAGACTGTGCACAGCAGAATGGGAGGCGGCACAATAATGAAAGCTACGGCTGGTGCAAAAACTATAACTGTTGTATACTAAAAGGGTTGAACGGTTGTTGGAAATGTTCTGAATTTCCTTGCACCGGATGTATGCTCGATAAGCCCCGTATTCGTGCTTTTGCAGAGTTTGCGAGAAGCTTTCAGATTGGAGAAAAGATGAAAATACAATTAAGCGACAATCTAATAAAGCATTATTTACAAAATGTTTACTTTATAAACGGGCATAGTTATGCGGGTAAATCTACAATGGTCAAGATGTTAGCTGAACGATATGATATGATTCATTGCGGCGAAAACTACCATGATGTATTTCCTCAAAATAAACTTTCCCGTTGGAAGCAACCAGGACTATGCTATTTTGATACCATGAGTGGTTGGCAGGAATGGTTAAATATGACCCCGGAAGAACATTGGAACTGGTATAATCAAGTCTCCAATGAATGTGTAGAAATTGAGATTTTGGAGTTGATAAAACTGGCGGCATCCGGAAGAAAAGTTGTTGTTGATACAAATATTCCTCCCGACGTATTGCGTGAGATCTCGTCCTATAATCGTGTTGCTATCCTCCTCTGTGATCCAGCGGATATATGTGCCACCCGATTCTTTGATCGAGACGACCCCGACAAAAAATTTATGATGGATCAGATCAAAAAATGCCCCGATCCAGAAGCTACTTTAAGGAACTTTAATTCATGGGCGCTATATCATCCTCCAGTAGAGATCGACTGGGAGCATACTGGATTCTTCTCATATACTCGCTCCGATTTTGATACCGACACACGAGAAGAAATGCTGTCGATTTTAGCAAAACACTTTGACTTAGAGGAAGGAAAATAAATGACTATCCACAAAACAACTGCATATGGGGCGACTAATGTCAGAGTGGTACGCAAGGGACATCAGCAAGATGTAGTGAATACGCCAAGGGCAAAGCCAGACACCCTAAATGTCATTCACCGCACCGCGTTAATGTGGATATTGTCATGCAGAACATAGCGGAAGTTTTACGGAAGATAGCAAAGTATTCCTTAGCCGACAGAGCCGGGTTTGAAGCGTTGGTGAAAAACAGCCTTGCCAAAGGACAGAGGACGAAATGAAGAAACAGCAGAAACGTATCCCACAGATAACGCACTGGCTGGAACAAATTGAAAAGGTAATGGATAAGCTGTATGAGGACAACGCCCTCGGAGCCATCGAGCCGGATCGCTATGAACAGCTATCGCAAAAGTACGCAGAGGAATACTTCCCGCTGAAAAAAATCCTCGTTCTACGTCCGTTCCGACTATCCAGACCGTCAAGGACGAGTAGTATTTTTTTGCAAAGGGCGCGAAAAAATCTCCACCCTTAAACCCTTGACCGTCTGGATTTTTGCCGTTGCCATTTCGCTGTCGGAAACGGAGAACAGGATAAGAACTGGATTTATACCGTAAATTATGGTAAAATATGTTGTGATAAAGTCGCATTTTACATCGAGGTTATCTTATGCTTGAACAACTCTTATCAATAAGTGAGCCGTGGCTACAATACGCAATCAGAATAAATCTTCTCAATGAAAGCAGAGAGGATTTATTAGACTTGAAAAATGAAGTATTGAAAGACAGAAAAATCCTCTCATACCTTAACGATATTGCCAATTTCCACAATGCAATAGTTAGCAATCATAAAGACCCCGATTTATCAATACACAAACTGTTATTCCTTCTTGATATTGGGCTTGAAACGGATATACCCGAAATTGAAAGCGCAGTTAAGCAGATAATGAGCCACAAAGACAAGAACGGAGTATATCAGTCAATGACAAACATACCGCCGCACTACGGCGGCAAGGGCGAAGATGTTTTCGGCTGGTGCTTATGTGACGCGCCTTTATTACTTATGGCATTAGTAAAAGCCAAGATTGATTATCAGCAACATATCAAGCAAGGCGTGGAACACCTGTTAAGCCTATACAGAGAACAAGGTTTTCCCTGTTCGGTATCGGAAGAACACGGAACATTCAGAGGCCCCGGACGGAAAAACGATTGTTGCCCGTTTGCAACGCTTATCATGTTAAAACTATTATACGAGATTGAGGAATGTCGAAACAGCGATGTTGCAAAGGGCGGGATAGAGGTTATACTATCTCTATGGGAAAACAGCCTTGAACAGCATCCGTATATGTTTTATATGGGTACAGACTTCCGCAAACTGAAAGCACCCGCCATGTGGTATGACATTGTGAGTGTTGCCGACTTATTAAGCAAGTTTGATTTTGTAAAAACTGATTCACGATTTTGCGAAATGATAGATTTGATACAAGGGAAACAGAACGCAGACGGTATGTTTATTCCCGAATCGGTCTACCAAAAATTCAAAGGTTGGGATTTTGGGCAAAAGAAAACGGTATCGCCCTATTTGTCATATCTATGTATACGACTACTGAAACGGGTAGACGGATAAACGCCTGCTACAATAACGCTTCAAAATTAATGAAGTCACGGTAATTGCGCCGTGGCTTCTTTTAATTTCAAACAGGATATGTAGACATTTAGGGCATTTACATACCCGCAAAAATGGCTTGTATCTTTCAACATGAACAAAATAACGGAAACGTATGCAACTGGGTCTATCCGGCCCATAATAAAAATGACCCCTCTGAAATCATTCAGAGGGGCCGTACTCTTAATAAACTATATTCAGACTACCGATTGGGTATATTACTGTAATAACTGAAGCACGCCCTGCGGTACCTGATTTGCCTGAGCAAGCATGGCCTGAGAAGCCTGAACCAGAATATTGTTCTTGGTGTAAGCCATCATTTCATCTGCCATGTCAACGTCACGGATACGGCTTTCTGCAGCTGTCATATTCTCGGTTGTTACACTCAGGTTGTTGATGGTATGCTCCAGACGGTTCTGGATAGCGCCCAGATCACCACGGGTGGAAGATACTTTATCAATAGCGGATTTAATCAGATCCACTGCGGCTTTTGCACCGGACTGTGTGCTGATATCAACACCAGCAATTCCGAGGGAGTTGCTGTCCATAGCGCTTACCGATACGGTCAGCTGATTGAAATCTGCAGAGGTATCACCAATCTGAAGGGTCAGGCCGCCGCCGTATATTGCTTTGCCCTGTGCTGAAATTCCCAGAGTCTTTGCAGCGGTTCCGCCATCTTTGTCTTCAAATCCGATCTTGATATCTGTGCTGTTATTAATTTCAAGCTGTCCGCTCTTATTGAAGGAAACAGAAATTTTTCCAGCTACTGCGTCATCAGTACCGGTGGTTCCTTTTGCTGTATCATAGTTGCCTAATGCTGTCTGGATAGCTGCATTCAATTTTGTGGCAATAGCATTGCCATCATCACCGGCAGCTAATGCGGTCAAATCAATTTCAATAGATTCCCCGTTAAGGGTCATATTGAATTTTCCGTTTCCGTCTGTGGGGGTGATCTTTAATGTATGGGTAGCGGAAGCCTTGGTTGCAGATGCATCCTGTGCTCCGAGAGAGCCTAATACAGACTTGTCAGTTGTGGGGTCTCCCGTGACAACAATTTCAGAAGCTCCGTTATTTTCCATTCCACTGGTAATCTTGAAGGTCTTACCACCAGTTTGTGCTTCCACTTTTACATTTGCAACATTAGTACCATTCTGTGCATTTGTCTTTGAAATGGACTCATTAATTTTGTTTTGAATTATAGATGCAGCTTTCTTGGATACCGCATCAGAACTATTGCCTGTCCAATCAATTTCCAATGCCGATTTTTCTTCAGCAGTTAATGTGGACCAGTCTACCTCAACATTTACGCCATCTACTGTTATGACATCTTTTTTGGTGTAATCAATGGCGCCTGCAGCAGAAGCATCAATACCGGTTATAGCAGCGGTAGACGCCGGTTTAAAGTTGGCAATGACACCGCCGACAATACCGTTTGCTCCATTGGATCCGCCTTCCAGAGAACCATCCAGCAGGTTGATTCCGTTGAAATTAGTACCCTCGGAAATACGGTCGATTTCATCCTTCAGGGACTGCACTTCTTTCTGCAGGTTTGCACGGTCTGTTTCATTGTCATAGGTACCGTTAGCAGACTGGTCAGCCAGTTCCACCATACGGTTCAGCATGGAGTGAACTTCTGTCAGAGCGCCTTCAGCTGTCTGAACGAGGGAAATACCGTCATTGGCGTTCTTCTGTGCGGTTTCCAGACCTGTGATCTGCGCGCGCATTTTTTCGGAAATAGCCAGACCGGCTGCGTCATCCCCTGCACGGTTGATACGGTAACCGGAAGACAGCTTCTCCAGGTTCTTGGCTACGGCATTGTTATTTCCTGTCAGGTTACGGTAAGAGTTTAATGCTGCGATGTTGTGTTGGATTCTCATATAATTTCCTCCTTGAAAAGTACCCGGGGCTTCCCTGCCCCTTCTGGGTTTCCTTCCGGTTTTTGATCATAGGGAAGGAACTATTAAATGTCCCGTTTACGCCCCCTGTGCCGCCGCCCGCTGGCAGTCCTTGAAGGAATATGATATGATGAAAACAAGCATTACAATTATCATTCCAGCGCCTTATTGATAGAAGCCGTGGCAAGGAGAATACAGGATATGAAAAAACCATTACCCGTCGGTGTAGATGATTTTGGAAAATTAATTCAAAATGGTTACTACTATGTAGATAAAACATTATTTATAAAGGAACTTCTTGATAAAAAAGGGGATGTTACCTTGTTTACCCGTCCGAGACGGTTTGGTAAGACCTTGAATATGAGTATGTTGAAGTACTTTTTTGAAGACAGCGGCAGCCCGGAGCAAAAGGAAAAGAACAAAAGGCTGTTTGATGGGCTTGCCATTACAAACAGCGGAGAAAGCTATCTTAAAAAGATGGGAAAGTATCCGGTTATCAGCCTGTCACTTAAGTCGGCAAAGCAAAAGACCTATCAGTCGGCCTATCATAAATTACGTAGGGAATTAGCAGGAGAATTTGACCGTCACCGGCAAATAACAGAGTCCCTCCATCCGGAAAAAGCAGTAAGATACCGCAGGATATTGAACGAAACCGCATCGGAGGATGAATTTTCGGGAGCGCTTAAATTTTTGAGTGAAGTTCTGCGGGAAAGCACAGGAGAAAAAGCTATCATATTAATAGACGAATATGATGTTCCTTTAGAAAATGCACACTTCAATGGATTTTATGAAGAAATGGCAGGATTTATCCGTTCCTTATTCGAAGCGGCATTGAAAACCAACCCCTTCCTGGAATTCGGCGTAATTACAGGCTGCCTGCGAATTACCAGGGAATCCATTTTTATAGGATTGAACAATCTGAAAATAAACTCTATTTTATGTGGTCAGTATGATGAATATTTTGGCTTTACCCCGGAAGAAACACAGCAGCTGCTTACAGATTACGGAAGGCTCGATAAATTCCATACGGTAAAAGAATGGTACGACGGCTATCGTTTCGGAGAGACAGAAGTCTACAATCCGTGGAGCGTTATCAGCTTTCTGGATGCATCCAGTGAAAATGCAGGTGTAATCCCTTCGCCGTACTGGGCAAATACCAGTTCTAATGATATTGTAAAAAGCCTGGTTGAGCGGGCTGATATTTCTGTTAAAGGGGAACTGGAAATCCTGATTGAAGGCGGTACGATTGAAAAGCCGGTGCATGAAGACATTACCTATGACAATATCTACGATTCCGAGGATAATTTGTGGAATTTCCTTTTCTTTACAGGTTATCTGCGGATGGTATCCAGGAAACTTGAGGCGGAGACAGAATATATTACGATGGCACTTCCAAATGCTGAGGTGAAATATATTTATAAAAATACAATCCGAAACTGGTTCGTTAAGAAAATAGAAAAGAAGGATTTGAACAAACTTATTTCCGCTCTTGAGCAGGGGGATGTCCAGACAATGGCGGAAGAAATTTCTTCCTGCCTGCAGGAGTCCATAAGCTTCTATGATTATGCGGAAAACTATTATCATGGCTTTTTAACAGGATTACTAAAAGTCCAGCAGAAATACAGAGTAATATCCAATCCCGAAACCGGATTTGGAAGGCCGGATATTATCCTGAAAACCGCAAGCATACGCGGTGCGGCGATTATTTTGGAATTAAAGGTGGTAAACGAGTATGGGAAAATGGAAAATGGCTGCCGGAAAGCTCTGGAACAAATTGAAACGCAATGCTATACCATGGAGCCGGAAAAAGAAGGATATCAAACGATTCTGAAGTACGGGATCTGTTTTTACAGAAAAGAGTGTATGGTAATAAAAGGATAATGAAATAGCCCTTCCGGAGGATCCCGGAAGGGCTATACTTAATTTCTTAATTTCAGGTTACCTGAGCTTATTACTGTAATAACTGAAGTACGCCCTGAGGTACCTGGTTTGCCTGTGCGAGCATAGCCTGGGAAGCCTGAACCAGAATATTGTTTTTGGTATAAGCCATCATTTCATCCGCCATGTCGACGTCACGGATGCGGCTTTCTGCAGCTGTCATATTCTCCGTTGTCACACTCAGGTTGTTGATGGTATGCTCTAAACGATTCTGGATAGCGCCCAGATCACCACGGGTGGAGGATACAGAGTTAATCGCATTCTTTATTAAATCTACTGCTGCCTTTGCTCCTGACTGTGTAGAAATATCAATAGCTCCTATTCCTAATGCCACAGAACTCATGTTTCCTACTTTTACTGTAAGCTGGTTAAAGGATTCAGCCGTATCACCAATCTGTAATTCCAGGCCGCCACCAGCTGCAAGACCGGCACCTGCTGTTCCGTCAGCGCCTAACGCATATATACCGTCCGTATCCGTTCCGCCACCCTTTCCGGCAAGAGCGGTTCCTGTTAATGTACCTTCATAGGAAACGGTCATATTAGCACCGGCTTTAGCAAGAATTGCATTCACTTCACTTGCTGTATAAGCTTTAGCTGCATCAAGATTAAGAGCCACATTTCCATTAGCAGCATTTATTGTTGCACCAATAGTACCTGCGGCTGCAAAGGTAAGTGTCCTTGTATCCACTCCGGCACTTCCTGATGTTACCGTTACACCACCCCCTGTTGCTGTCGCATTTTTAGCATCAGCAATTGTGGTAGCAGCTGCAACTGTACCTGCGCCATCATCCTCGAATTTAATATCAGTGCTGATTTCAATCTTCAAACCGGATGCAGATGCAGGAAGCGTAGCATCATTAATCAATTTATCAATGTCTGCCTGTGTATATGTTTTTGCTTTATCACCATCTAATGTAAGAGTAATGTTTCCAGACGCATCAGCTGTTATTGAAGAAGCTGTACCTTTGGCAGCGGCAGCTATTGTAATAGTTTTCCCTGCTTCCAGACCTGATACTGAAAAATCAACGGCATCTACAAGTTTTCCGGCACCTGTTCCAGCGGCTACGCTTATCTTCGCGCCAGTGGTTCCCGTACCCAAAGAACCATCCAGAAGGTTAATACCGTTAAAGTTAGTTCCTTCAGAAATACGGTCAATTTCGTCCTTCAAAGACTGTACTTCTTTCTGCAGGTTTGCACGGTCGGTTTCATTATCATAGGTGCCATTTGCAGACTGGTCAGCCAGCTCAATCATACGGTTCAGCATGGAGTGAACTTCTGTCAGAGCGCCTTCAGCTGTCTGAACGAGGGAAATACCGTCATTGGCGTTCTTCTGTGCGGTTTCCAGACCTGTGATCTGTGCACGCATTTTTTCGGAAATAGCCAGACCGGCTGCATCATCACCGGCGCGGTTGATACGGTAACCGGAAGACAGTTTCTCCAGGTTCTTGGCTACGGCATTGTTATTTCCTGTCAGGTTACGGTAAGAGTTTAATGCTGCGATGTTGTGTTGGATTCTCATATAATTTCCTCCTTGAAATACCCAGAGGCCTCCCTGCCTCCGGTAAATTTCCCTCCATTGGGAAGGAATGATTAAAGAAGGAAATGATATATTACAAATCTTCGTAGTATTGATAAATTTCCTGCAGGTTTTGTGCAAGCTCCGCTTGCCGGTGAGGATATAAATGGCTGTAGGTGTTCAGGGTTGTTTCGATATTCTCATGCCCCAGCCTTTCTGCAATCAGCAAAGGGCTGAACCCACGTTCAATAAGCAGGCTTGCATGGCTGTGCCTGAGATCATGAATGCGGATTTTGGCTACCCCGGATTGCTGACAGGCCTCCGTCATATATTTCGAAATATAATATTTAGTACAGTTAAACAGACGTTCCGAAGGCCTGCTGATTCCTTTTTCTTTTACAAATGATTCCAGCTGTAGCTGCAAAAATTCGGGAAGAGCAACAACGCGTAAGCTTTTGGGCGTTTTGGGCGGCGTTATAAAATCCTGGCCATTAATACGATGATAGGATTTATTGATATTTATAATCCCCTGTTCCTTATAAAAATCAGCCAGAGTTAGGGCCAGAAGTTCTCCAATTCGAATACCGGTATAATAGAGCAGTGAAAATAACAGATGCATTTCCGTATTCTCCCGCAGATAATCCAGAAAAATATGGAATTCTTTTGGACTCCAGAATTGATTTTGTTCTGCCTGTTTTTTCCCCATGCTTCCAGCTGCGTGACATGGATTGGAAGTCAGCTGAAAGTAACGGACCGCGTAATTAAAAATAGCGGAAAGCTGGTTATTCATAGCTTTTAAATATGTTTGGGAATATCCAATGCCATGTGAATCTTTATAGTCCCACATAATATTCTGCCATTCCCGAATGGTATGTGCCCCTATTTGGTTAACAGGAAATTCTCCGAAATAAGGAAGTATTTTCGTGCGTACAAGATGTTCTTTCGTTATCAGGGTGGAGCGGCGCAAGCGATGCCCCATATCATTTGCATATATTGCATACAAATCATTAAAAGTTATATCAGGTCCCCCTTCATTCTGCCTGATAAAAGCACGTTCCCATTCCCTGGCTTCTTTCTGCAGCTTAAATCCTCCCTTTTTCTTTTGCCGATGCCTTCCCATAAAATCTCTGTAATAAAATTTACAGTACCAGGTCTGTGCATTTTCATTGAAATATGTTGGCATATTTCTTTCCTCCTCTTATGTATCGCTAACTTCCATATAGGACAGGATTTTTCTCTTTTTCAGTCTTACATTTTCTTTTCCGCAAGTACTTATCCGGTACTCAAATCGGAAAGGAGAAAAGATAGGATACTGCTTTTCCCTGAAAAAAAGACCTTTATGGAAATAAAGCCGGTACTACTATAGTACTGTAGAAAAAGCTTGTCTAAAAGCCCTATTTTAAGGGATTCTGCAAATATTTTTATTTTTTATTTTTCTCCCCTTATATTTTTTCGGAATACGACGATATCTTAAGTGAACATGATAAATAAACTTCTACATTATGTGCACAAGGCTGAAGTGCTTTATTTATCGGTGTTTGACGCGTCAAGTAACAAACAGGCAGGGTAACATCTGCCACCTTCCTATTCACGTAGGAAAGAAACTTTTAATCATTCCTTCCCAATGATCAAAAACCGGAAGGAAACCCAGAAGGGGCAGGGAAGCCCCGGGTATTTTTCAAGGAGGAAATTATATGAGAATCCAACACAACATCGCAGCATTAAACTCTTACCGTAACCTGACAGGAAATAACAATGCCGTATCCAAGAACCTGGAGAAACTGTCTTCCGGTTACCGCATCAACCGTGCAGGGGATGACGCAGCCGGTCTGGCTATTTCCGAAAAAATGCGTGCACAGATCACAGGTCTGGAAACCGCACAGAAGAACGCCAATGACGGTATTTCCCTCGTTCAGACAGCTGAAGGCGCTCTGACAGAAGTTCACTCCATGCTGAACCGTATGGTGGAACTGGCTGACCAGTCTGCTAACGGTACTTATGATAATGATGTTGACCGTGCAAACCTGCAGAAGGAAGTTCAGTCCCTGAAGGATGAAATTGACCGTATTTCCGAAGGTACAAACTTTAATGGTATTAACCTTCTGGATGGTTCCCTGGCTGGAGGAGCAACTTCTTCAACTGGCAGTGTAACCATAGGAAGAAATATTTCTGATTTCACTTCAGCAAAAGCTACAGGTGCAGCCGGATCAGCGAAAGCAGATTTAAGTGGTGTAAATCTCGTAGCCGGAACCGATAGCTTTGATGTGGACGGACAGACATTGACTATTGACTGGACGAAGGGTGATGCCAAAAAGGTATTCGATAAAATTCATGTGGATTTACAGGCTGGTACTCCCGATACCTTTAAAGGTCTGGCCGAAGATCTTACCACATTGTTTAACGATCAAATGAAGGAACAGGGACTTAGCGGCAGCGTAAAAGTAACTGTAGATGGAGCCGCTGGTACATTCTCTATTGAAAGTCAGAATGAAAGTGCTTCCTCTTCTGTTGGCTGGACCGGTTCTACCAATGCGGTTGCAAGTGTTGATAAATCACTTGGTACCATTCTGTTTTCCGGAACCGCCGGAATTGGCGGAGTAACAGAGGCAGGAAAAACACTTGGCACCGCACTTGCTAATGGTGATTCTTTTGATATGACAATCAATGGAACTACGGTAAAGGTAAGTCTTAGTGCAGGTGTAGCAAAAGATTCTTCCTTAACTGATGTTGCTACACAGTTGCAGACAGATATTCGGACTGCAATTGGAGCTTATAATACTGCAAAAGGTTATGCGGCAGGCGATGCAAACGAATTGACAGCCGCTGATTTTACGGTAACCGCAGATAAGAGCGGCGGTCTTAAGGTGGTATATGGAGGGGATAAAGAAGTACAGTTTTCCTTCAGTGAATCGGATGCCGGAGCTACTGGAAAGCCCGGAAAAACAGCTTCCATTCTCGGACTTGCGGGAAGCAGTTCCTCTGTTGGCGGTTCAGGCGGACTGACGTTACAAATCGGTGATACCGCAGAAGATTTCAATCAGTTAACCGTATCTGTTGGAAATATGAGTTCTTATTCGCTCGGTATTGGCGGCGTAGACGTTTCCACACAGAGTGGCGCAAAAGCAGCGGTAGATAAGATTAAGACGGCTATTAACAGTGTATCCTCCACCCGTGGTGATCTGGGTGCTATCCAGAACCGTCTGGAGCATACCATCAACAACCTGAGTGTAACAACTGAGAATATGACCGCAGCAGAAAGCCGTATCCGTGACGTTGACATGGCCGATGAAATGATGGCTTATACCAAGAATAATATTCTGGTTCAGGCTTCCCAGGCTATGCTTGCACAGGCTAACCAGCTTCCTCAGGGCGTACTTCAGTTATTACAGTAAGCACAATAGTTATTACTTTCATAAAAACAGGCATAAAAAAGTCCGGCTCCGTCAGGAGCCGGATTGTTTTTTTACGGTATCTTCGTATCCATAACTTCCTTCAACCCGGGTAAATCAGGAAGTTCTTCCTTTTTTATTTCTTCTTCCGCCTTCGTCATCGTGCATTTTCCGTCGAATACCGCATTTTCATCCATGATCAGAGTTTTGGTCAAGATATCCCCGTACAGCTTGCCGGTGGATAGGATTTCCGCCTTTCCCCGTACTTTGGCATTCCCGCTTAATTCACCGCCCAGGGTGAAATGCTCCGCGGACACATTTCCTTTAATCAGGCCTTTTTCACTCACCACAACCTTGTTTTCCGAATGGACATCCCCCTCCACAATCCCGTCTATCCGCAGGATGGTTTTGCAGTGGAGAGTACCTACGATCCGTGTTCCTTCACCGATTATGGTATCTATCTGGATAGGCGGTTTCGGAGCCGGGGCAGGAAAAGGTTCCGGCGGCAGGGCCGGGGATACGTCTGCCGGGGGGATTTCCTGATAGGGTTTGGTTTCCTGGTTAGATTTTCCGAACATGATTGCGATCTCCTTTTCTTGTGTAAGATTATCCGTTGATTTCCAGTACATCTTCCGGATTGATATAGGCACCGTTTAAGAGGGTGCAAAATTCCATATGAATCATACCGTCTTTGCCGGTAATGCCGGTATATGCGATGGTTTCTCCCGCCTTAACTTTTTGACCGGAGGAAACAGTTACTTCCTTATTATAATGGTAATCGGAAATATAACCGTTTCCATGGTCAATCCGGACAGACCATCCGTTATCGCCGTCCTCTGCAGCAGACAGAACCGTACCGTCTCCTGCCGCAATGACAGGGGTGGATTCCTCCATCCCAAAGTCCAGGCCCATACAAAGGACGGCGGCACCGTCCCCAGGCATGTCTTCGCCGTACGAATGCAGAATGATACTGCTTCCCATCAGAGGATAAATGGCCCGGAAGTTTTGGGGCTCATCGGGCAGAACGGCAGGCGTTTCCGCCTGAGACTCCGATTCCGGCTCCGTTTCGCGGGGGGCGGATATGCTTTCCTCCAGTTCCCTGATTTTGGACTGGCTGCTGGACAGTTCTTTTTGCAGCGTTTTATTTGATTCGCTGGTATCCGACAGCTGTTTGCCGATAAAGAAATAACAGACGGCTGTAAAAAGGATGGCCAGGAGCAAAAGACAGTTCCGGAAACGAAAAAAGCGCCGGCGTTTTTTGATGACAGGTTTTTCCCGGCCGGCCGGCGAGATCTCGAAGGATATAATTTTTTGATATTCTTCCAGAGCCTGCTGCCGTTTCCTCTGCCGTTCCTGTTCTAAATCATCCATAAACCCGGCCTCCTTTGCTTGGTAGAAGGAAAAACATTTATTTATATATCGGCAGAAAAGAGGATAAAATAAACAAAAAGGAATATTTTCTTTCCTGTCTTATTTTTTTTCGGAAAAAGCCGATATAGGTTGTGTGACACGGGAATGTATATAAGATTAAAGAAGATGGTGGATGGTGATGAAATTGAAAAGAAAAATGTGGATAGGGATAGCGGCGGCAGGTTTTGTTGTGGCAGCGGCGGGCGGTATTGCCGTAATCTGGTCATTGAATAAGAACAGCGTTCCGAAGCCGCCGTCGCCGCCTGTCTATTATTTTGCAAAAGAAGATAACATATCATCGCTGACGGAAGTGGTGGGAGAACGCGTATTTGAAGAAATAAATCCGGTTGATGCCGGGGACGGCGGGGAAAGCACCGGTGCGGCGGAAGAAACGGCTGTCCGGTCAGATACCATGGATCGGGGAGGGGCCGAAACGCAGGAAGAAACCGGCGCACAGGAAGAAACCGCAGGACAGGAAGAAACCGGCACACAGGAAGAAACCGCCGGGGAAGAGCGGGAACAGTACCGCTACTATCCGGCGGAGGATGCTGCTGCGGATTTGCAGGCATATAAAGAGTATCTGATGCAGGAGAAGCATTTTATCGAACCTGCCATAGAGGAAGAGGACGATAAGGGAGAAACAAAGGAAGAGGAAAAGGATGAGGATTCCGGGGAGTTACGCTGCATTCTGGCAGGCCCTTCCTCCGATGAAAACAGCTATCTGGAAATCACGCTGACTGCCGGACAGACGGCCTGTACGGTAACTGCGGTAAAAAAGGAGGAGGCCTGGAACAGCTATGTGGCCCGTCTTTATGAGGAAGAGAAAAAGAAGGTGCAAAAACAGCCGGAAGAGCCTATCAGCACGAGGCAGATAGCGGAGGATACCGTGCGCGGCATGTCCCAGGGACAGCTGGCGCTGTCGGAACCGGTGAAGAATTATGAGTTCATAACCAATCCCGGACTTATTATGGTGGAAGGAACCAACTATTACCGGATATCCGCTTACAAAAAGCAGGAGAATGGCACGCTTTCTTATGAATGTGCTTATCTGATGGATTTTGATTCCGGGGATGTGGGCTATAAATATGATGATGTGACGGAGGCGTTAGAGCCGTTGGGATAACCGGAAACGGACGGATAAAAGGCGGAGGAGTACATGGAAAAGGGATTGCCAAAGACTGCGGTATTTGCGCTGGATATCGGCACACGGAGTATTATCGGCATGTTGGGGGTGCCGGAAGAGGACAAAATGAAGGTGATCGCCATAGCCCGTGCCGAACATTCGAAGCGGGCCATGGTGGACGGACAGATTGAGGATATCGGGGAAGTGGCCCGGGTGGCCGTCCGGGTCCGGGAGGAGCTGGAGGAGCAAAGCGGCTGCCGGCTGGAGCAGGTTTATGTGGCGGCTGCCGGAAGGGCATTGATAACCCAGGCGGCTTCCTTTACCCTGGAGCTTCCCGGGATGGATGTCATTACGGAGGAAACGGTAAGCCGCCTGGAGGCAGGAGCCGTGCAGGAAGCACAAAAGGCTTTCGGGGAAACGGAAGAGGACAGGGAGAAGCAGTTCTTTCTTGTGGGCTATACGGTTTCCCAGTATTATCTGGATGCGTATCCCATATCCAGTATTCTGGCACATAAGGGGAGAAAAATCAAAGCGGATATCGTGGCAACCTTCCTGCCCGGTGAGGTGGTGGAAAGCCTCTATTCCGCCATGCGTATTGCCGGCCTGGAGGTTGCAGGGCTGACACTGGAACCTATTGCGGCAATTAATGTTACCATACCGGAAAAGCTGCGGCTTCTGAATCTGGCAATGGTGGATATCGGAGCGGGAACTTCGGATATCGCGGTCTGCCGGGACGGGAAAGTGGTTGGTTATACGATGGCGACACTGGCCGGTGATGAGATTACGGAAAGTATCATGAAAGCATATCTGGTGGATTTTGATACGGCCGAGGCCATAAAGCAGCAGCTTGGCAAAACGGAGGATGTCATTTTCCAGGATATTCTGGGTTATGAGCAGCGGTATTCCCCCGGTCAGGTGCTTGCCATGCTGGAAGAAAGCATCACAAGACTGGGACAGGAAATCGGAAAACGGATACTGGAGGTAAATGCAGGCCCTCCGTCCGCTGTCTTTCTGGCCGGAGGCGGCAGCAGGCTTCCGGGGCTGATGGAGCAGATTACCGTCGCCCTTGGTATGGACAAGAACCGCGCTTCCGCAGCAGGGCATTATTTTTCCATACATGCCTGTTCCGATATTGTGAATATCGGGGATCCGGAGTATGCCACCCCTCTTGGCATTCTTGTGTCCGCGGGGCTGAATCTGATAAATGACAGCTTTTCCGTGGTACTGAACGGGAAAACGGCTAAACTTTTCAGCAATGGGACTCTGCATATATCCGATGTTTTGATGATGTCCGGTTATACCTATAATGATTTTATAGGCCGGTCGGGAAAGAGCATCCGCATTACCCTGAACGGAATCCCCAGGAATTTCCACGGAACACCCGGGGAGCCTGCGGTTCTTAAAATGAATGGTGCAGACGCCAGGATTTCCGATTTGGTCCATGCAGGGGATCATATTACTTTCGTTCCGGCCGGCAGGGGGGAGGATGCCTGTGCCGCCGTTTCGGATATTATAGGAACGCAGGAGAAGGAAAAGGGGATGCTCCGTCTGCTGGTCAATGGAAAACCGGCAGAGGGGAATGTTTTCCTTTCGAATGGGGATGTGGTGGAAACAAGGGATGACAGGGAAGAAGGACAGCTTACTTTTACCCTGAATGCCAAAACCATTACGCTGCCGGCCAAGGCGGACGGAATGCCTTATTATCTCATGGATTTTCTGCAGTATTCCGGTCTGGATCTGGATCATATAACCGCTCCTGTTATTCTCAGGGTAAATGGTTCTCCGGCATCCTTTCAGCGAGAAATCCGGGAAAATGACATGATTGCTATATATGAAGAAAAAAATTAAAAAAAACGAAGTATCACTCTTAAGTATTCGCAGAGACTGCCGATTAATAAATTATAATACAATTTGGGGGTATTATAGATGAATGGATTATATGGAAATTCGATATCATTAATGAACAAGGCGTTGGACTGTCTGTGGAAAAGACAGGAGGTGATATCCAATAACCTGGCTAATGTGGATACGCCGGGCTACAAGGCGCAATATGTGACTTTTGAGGATGCGTTGAAAAAAAGTATAAAAGAGAGCGCTGTAAAAGGCCGGCAGAATATCCGGGAGGCAATCCTGAATTCACCCTGTGAGGTTTTGGAAACACAGGGCCGCACGGAAAGACTGGACGGGAATACTGTGGATGCCACGGATGAGTTTGTGGAAATGACCCGGGCAACCTATCAGTATCAGTATTTATTGAATGCGGTTAATCAGGATTTATCCAGACTTAGAACGGTTATAAAAGGAAACTGACAAAGTACACTATCTATTAGTTGTAAAGTTTACAGAATTGGTTACAATATCTGTTAGACACCTGAAAATGAAAAAAGGGATCTAGCAGATATTTTTTTGAAATGGAAGGGACAAGTCATGGAAGAAAGAAGCACATTTAACACAATATTAAAAAACAAAATAAAGGATGAACGGAAAGAGAGCGATTGGGAGGTAATAAATGAGACCGCATATATTAACACTTTCACTGATTCAGGAGTATAGAAGTAAACTGTATGAGGAGGAAAAAAGCAAGGCCACGATAGACAAGTATTTAAGGGATATCAGAGCCTTCTATCATTTTCTGCCCGATGATAAAAAGGTAGTTAAGGCAGAGGTCATACATTACAAAGAATTACTTTTGATGAAGTATAAGGCATCCAGTATTAATTCCATGTTAATTGCATTGAATGTTTTCTTTACCCATCAGCATTGGGACGACTGCAGAATAAAACTTTTAAAGGTACAGAAAAGTGCATTCCGTGATTCGGAAGAGGGGATGTCTAAAGATGAGTATGCCAGACTGATAGAGGCAGCGAATGACGAAAACAAGCCCAGGCTGGCAATGGCCCTGCAGACTATCTGTTCTACAGGAATCAGAGTGAGTGAATTGCAGTATATAACAGTGGAAGCGGTAAAAGATGGAAAAGTTGTTGTGAACAATAAAGGCAAAGTCAGAATAATCCTGATACCTCCGGAGCTTCAGAAATGCCTGAAGCAGTACTGTGCGGAAACAGGAAAAAGTAAGGGGATGATTTTTACAACGAAAAACGGCAAACCGATAGACAGAAGCAATATATGGAGAGAAATGAAAAATTTGAGTGCAAAAGCTCATGTGGAAGAAAAGAAGGTATACCCTCACAATCTGAGACATCTCTTTGCGGTCACGTATTATGAAAAAGAAAAAAATATAATATATCTGTCGGATGTTCTTGGACACAGCAGCATGGAAACCACACGGATTTATACCCGGATCAATGATGCGGAACATTTCCGCCGGATATCAGGTATGGGGCTGGTCCTTTCCGAACATTAAAAAAAACAACATAATATGGATTATGTTGTTATACTATATCTGTTATTGAAATCATTATAGTTGTTAGTATAATGGCATATTCCAAAAATTGCAACAATAATACAAAAATTCGACATTTTTTTTCCAGAAATATTATTATTTCCGTACATATCTTTCGTTTGCGTAACATTTTGTTATTTGAACAAATACTTATAATCTTAATTATAAGTATTAATTACATCATTCCATAGTGTAACTTCCATTTCGATAGTATAAGAGCACCACTGCAAATCCGCAGTGGTGCTCTTTCCTTTGGCAAAATCCCGTACAACATAATCCATATTATGTTGTGGATTATCATTATCACATCATGGAGGCTGGTTATGGAAAATTTATTTATCATTCCGCTTACTCCCGGACGTATGCAGGCGGGAGCAGAAGGTATCGGTGAAGAACGTACGGAAGGGAACAATGGGGCAGCTATGTTCAGTGATATTTTTCAGAATATGCTGTCAGAAGCAAGGGAGGCGGAAGAGAATTATTCCGAGCAGCAATACCTTCTTGCAACCGGGCAGATAGAAGATGCCCATTCCGTGACAATAGCGGGGTCCTATGCCCAGCTGACGGTTGATATGGTGGTATCGCTGAGAAATAAAGCGCTGGAATCTTACAATGAACTGATGAGGCTGAATGTGTAAGCTTCAGAAGCTAAAAGGATGACAGAGGGAACATAAAAATGAATACAAAAGAGATATGGTCTAAAATCAGGGAAACCATCGAAAAGATAAACGCGAAAACAAGAAAGCTTATTTTAATTGGGGCGGCTGCCCTGATTATTTTTGCGGTGATACTTGCTGTAGTAATAAATCATAAGAATTATACCGTTCTGTATTCCGGTGTGAATGCAGAGGAAGCCTCTGAAATTGTTACCAGGCTGCAGGAAAGCGGCGTGGCTTACCAGTACAGGGAGAACGGGGATGTGCTGGTGGACAGAAGGGCGGCAGATCAGGTCCGTGCCCAGTTAGCCCAGGAGGGGTATCCGAAAAGCGGTTTTTCCTATGATCTTTTTATTGATAACGCGGGGGGAATGACCACGGATTCCGACAAACAGACCTACAAGCTGTATGAGCTTCAGAACCGGATTGGAGCGACGGTAGGGCTGTTCGACGGGGTACAGGATGCAAAGGTTACCATTGCCCTGGGAGAGCAGCAGAAATACGTGCTGCAGGAGGATTCCCGGGAAAATGGCTCCAGTGCTTCCGTGGTGGTTCTTATGGAAAACGGAGGCTCTCCCACGAAGGAACAGGCATCCGCCATCCAGCGGCTGGTTGCAGGCAGTGTGGCCGGAATGCAGATGGAAAATGTATCCGTATTCGATGGAAACGGAATGGAAATAACCGCCATGGCGGATTCCGGGGAAAGCAGCAGCACGAGCGGGGAGCAGATAGCCCAGATCGTGGAAGGGCAGATTACCGCAAAGGTGATGAATCTGCTGGGGGCCATTTACGGGACGGACAATGTGAGGGTTTCCGTAAAATGTAAGCTTGACATGGAAGAGTTGATCCGGGAAACGCTGACCTACTCCACACCGGACAAAATAGACGAAACGGATAAAACGGGGATCATATCCAGTGAAACCGTTAGCGAAGAGACCAGTGACGGGATTTCCGGGACCGGAGGTGTGGCGGGCGCAGAAACCAATGCGGATGTTACCCAATATGCAGGGACCGAAAACGGAAGCAGCAGCTATTACAGCTCCGGCGCAACACGGGAATATGTGATTAACCAGGTGAAGGAACAGGGACAGGTGCCCGCCGGTGCTTTGGAGGATCTGACTATCTCTGCCGCCATTAACGGCAGTGATTTCGGAGAACTGAACCAGAACCAGTTAAAGGCCTTAATCGGGAATGCAGCCGGTATCCTTCCGGAGAACCAGAATGACAAGATAACCGTGGTCAGCACACCTTTCTTCAAGTCGGAGGGAAGCAGCCCGGATACAGGAAGGCTGCTGGAAGGCATACTGGAAGAATTAAGCAAGGAACCTCTCCTGGTGCTTATCGGAGCCGGCGTATTGTTCCTGTTGTTCCTTCTGCTGTTTGTGTTCTTCCTTATCCGGCGGAAACGGAAAAAGAAGAAACGGGTTATGCAGGGGAGCCGGGAGGTTGAGGTGGTTATCCCCGAACACAATCCGGAAATCGACAAGATACAGAATGAAAAAGCCCGCGGTTTGCGGGAGGATGTGAGGGACTTCACGGAACAGAATCCGGAGATATCGGCACAGCTGCTGAAAAGCTGGCTGAGTGGAGGAGGTCAAAATGGCGGCTGATACTTCTAAGAAACTGACGCCTGAACAGAAGGCCGCAGCGGTCATCATATCGCTGGGCGCGGATAAGGCGTCTAAGATATACAAATATCTGGGTGAAGAGGAAGTGGAGAAAATTACCGTGGAGGTGGCCAAGCTGGGCCACCTGGACGCGGAGCAGTCGGAGGAAACTCTGGACGAATTCTACAAAACCTGCCTGACCCAGAAAATCGTTACGGACGGCGGACTGGAATATGCCAGAAGCGTCCTGGAGAAAGCGTACGGGGAATCCACCGCCAGCGAGCTGCTGTCGAAGGTTGCGAAATTCCTGAAGAACCGTTCCTTTGAATTTGTCAGAAAGGCCGACAGTAAAAACCTGTATTCCATGCTCCAGCATGAACGGCCCCAGACAATCGCCCTGATTTTATCCTATACCGATGCGGAGCAGGCGGCCCAGGTGATCGCGGAGCTGCCGGAGGATAAGAAAATACCGGTGGTGGAATGCATCGCCCGGATGGAAAGCGCTTCCCCGGAAGCCATCAAGCTGGTGGAGTCACAGCTGCGTAAGAAATTCGACAATATCCTGACAACGGATTACACCGTAATCGGCGGTGTGGATTATATCGCGGATGTAATGAACCATATGGACCGCAGCAACGAAAAAGCCATTTTCGACGAAATGGGAAAAGACGATCCGGATTTGGCGGATACCATACGCAAGAAGATGTTTGTTTTCGAGGATATCGCCACCATGGACGAACGTTCTATCCAGCGTTTTATCCGCGATTGCGATATGAAGGATATTGTATATGCGCTGAAAAATGCTTCGGAAGAAATGTCGGGCCTGTTTTACCGGAATATGTCCTCCCGTATGGCGGAAACCATACAGTCCGATCTGGAGATTACGGTCAACGTAAGGCTGCGTGATATCGAAGAGGCACAGCAGCGTATTGTAAACACAATCCGGCGGCTGGAAGAGGCCGGAGAGCTGATCATTAACAAGGGTGGTAAGGATGATATCGTTGTTTGACAATACAGCACTGAAGAAAAAAGAACCGCAGATCCGGCCGTTTGATTCCTATCCGGATCTGCGGGAGAAAAAGCCGGAGGAGCCGGAGCCGGAAGAAGACCCGGGGGAAGAAAAAGAAGAGGAAACCCTGAGCTATATATTCGAAAAGGAATATCAGAAAAAAATCCAGAAGGCCGAAACCATCCTGAATACCGCCCGCACGGAAGCTGAAAAAATAAAAGAAGAAGCGTTTGCGGAAGGAAAGCAGGAGGGTTATGAAGCCGGTTACAAAGACGGCGAAGCAAAAGCGTATGCGGACCACAGACAGGCCTATGAAGCGGAGCTTGACAGCCTGCGTCAGGAAATCTTCTCCCTGATCCGGGATATGGGGAACAAGAAGGACAAGGTGCTCGAAAAATATATGGATGATCTGAAGGATATTGCTTTGGCAGTGGCGGAAAAAATCATCCATACGAGTCTGAAATCCAGCAGTGAAATCATAAAGCGTATGATCATTTCCAACACGGAAAAGCTGAAAAAAACCGCATGGGCCAAGATTTATATCGGTAAAGAAGAACCAGGAATCAGCATACAGGGCGACTCGGAGTTTATCCGGGAACTTTCCAAGCTGTCGGACAATGTGAAAATTGTGGTTATGGAAGAAGAACCCGGTACCTGCATTATAGAACTGCCAAGCGAGATTATCGATTTGAGCACGGGCACCCAGCTGGAAAATATCCGCGGAATCCTGGAAAATGCCCGCCCTTAAAGGAAGGAGGCGGTTACGGTGCTTAAGAACCTGCCCGGACTGATTTCCGGATCGGAAACAGTCAGCCACATAGGAAAAATAGAAAACATCGTGGGAATGGCCATGGAAGCTTCCGGCGGCATGGGAAGCATAGGCGATATCGTCATGATTTATAACGAGGACTTGAAAAAACAGGTTCCGGCGGAGGTCGTGGGCTTCCATGAAGATATGCTCCGTCTGATGGCTTATGACGATATGAGCGGAATCGGGGCGGGAAGCTTTGTGAGAAACACCAGAAAGCGGCTGAAAATACCGGTGGGAGAGGCGCTGCGGGGAAGGGTTATCGACTCCCTCGGACAACCCATGGATGATTTGGGGCCTGTGGAATCCTCCCGGTATTATTATGTGGAAAGCCCGAAAATCAATCCCCTGAGCAGGCCGATTATCGAGGAAAAGCTGGATTTCGGCATCAAGGCCATTGATGGGCTCAATACCATCGGCAAGGGACAGCGGATTGGGATCTTTGCCGGAAGCGGGGTGGGGAAAAGTACCCTGCTGGGGATGATTGCCAAAAATGTGAAGGCGGATATCAATGTCATTGCCCTTGTGGGAGAACGGGGCAGAGAGGTCCGGGAGTTTATTGAAAAAGATCTGGGGGAAGAAGGGATGCGCCGTTCCGTCCTGGTAGTGGCCACTTCGGATCAGCCGGCTATGCTCCGGATGAAATGTCCTCTGGTAGCTACCACCATTGCGGAGTATTTCAAGGATCAGGGAAAGGATGTGCTTCTGATGATGGATTCCCTGACCCGTTTTGCCATGGCTCAGAGGGAAATCGGTCTTGCTACCGGGGAACCTCCCGTTGCAAGAGGTTATACCCCTTCCATATATGCCGAATTCCCCAAACTGCTGGAACGCAGCGGGAATTTTGAAAAGGGATCCATCACCGGAGTATATACCGTACTGGTGGAAGGGGATGACACCAACGAGCCTGTGGCGGATACGGTGAGGGGTATCCTGGACGGCCATATCGTGCTGACCAGAAAACTTGCCAATGAAGGACATTTCCCGGCTATCGATATCGGCGCCAGCATATCCCGTCTGATGACGAGTGTTGTCTCTAAAGAGCATGAGGAGGCGGCGTCGGGTATCCGGAATATACTCAGCATTTACGCCCAGAATGAGGATCTGGTATCCATAGGCGCTTATAAAGCCGGTACCAATCCCAAGCTGGACTATGCGATTTCCAAAATCGGTCAGGTGAACCGGTTTCTGGTACAGAAGGTGGATGAGAAATTCACTTACGGGGATATCCTGACGGAAATGAACCGTATTCTGGACAAAGCGGCAAAATAACAAGAGGGGACGAACGGAAGAGTTCCAATTCCGGATGAGGAAGGGACATGAAAAAGTTTGTTTTTACATTGGATAAGGTTCTGGACTACAAAGAGCAGGTGGAAAATAACCTGCGCAGTGAATATTCACAGAGAATGGACCGGGTAAAAAAGCAGGAACGGTATATTGACAGCCTGAACGCCGAATTTGCCGGCGTCAGAAATGAATTTGAAGCCAGGAAGAAGCAGGGCTGTACGGTGAATGTCATGGTGGCTTATGACGGCTACCTGAACAATCTCCGGAAAAACACGGAAAAGGAAAAAGAGCAGCTTGCCGTATTAAAGAAGGAAGCGGAACAGAAGCGGAAGGAAATGGTAGCCGCAAAGGTGGAAACCTCCTCCTTTGAAAAGCTGAAGGAGAAGAAACAGAAGGAATATGAGAAAACGGCCCTGAAAAAGGAAGAACAGTTCATTGATGAGTTTGTCTCCAATACGGCAAGTCTTGTAAAACAGGGACAGGAGAGCATGGCCGGCAGGGCATAAAGCAGGGTATTACTGTGAAAGCAGTTTGCCAAATACATAATCTTACAGGAAAGGAGGGAAGTCACATGGCAGTAGATTTTACCGCAATCCCGTCTTCGGGAAGCCAGGGAACGGTACGTTCCGCCGGAGAAAGCGCTTCGGCTTCGGATAAATACCGGGAGATGATGAAGGACATCATGAATTATGCAGCAAACAATAAGACAGGAAGTTCTTCCGGCAGAGATACCGGAAAGCCCGGGGATGCGGATAAGGCCGTGGAAAACAGCGCCGGAGAAGAAAAAGGCATGGAGGAGTCCGGAAAGATAACGGACAAAACAGCAGCCTGGATGTTTCCGGAGGCGGCTCTGAGCGCCATATTGTGGATGCAGCTGCCGGGCCGGGAGAATATGGCTTGTATGGGATTCGGACAGGAAGAAGTCCAGGCATTGCAGCAGGCTGCGGCAGCAGACGGTACGCCGGGGCTGCTTACCGGGGAAGATACCGGTACGGCGGCTGTGGGGAATACCGGAATAACGCCTGAAACAGCGGCGGAGGAACCGGGCTTTCTTGCGTCGGGGATGGATCCGGCGCGGACGGAGGCCAAGACAGAGGTACAGGAACCGTTTGTCCCGGATTCGGCAGTTTTGCACGCAAAGGATCCGGCGGGCCGGGAAACCATGCAGGAGACTGAAAAAAAGGGGACCGGACAACCGGAAATTACCGGAGATACCAGGAAGGCTTCCGAAAAAACACAGGAAGGGGTACCGGAACAGGGTATGCAGGCAAATAACGGCGTATGGGACAGCATGGCCGGCATGCGGCCGGATGCAGCAGCCGGGGAACAGCCTGTAAACGGTACGTTAAAAAACAGCGGAGAGATCGCCGGAAAGCTGCCCGGAGAGCTTTTCAGCAGACTGGCGGCGGGGGAAAAGGATTTTACCCTGCAGCTTGAGCCGGAAAGTCTGGGAAAGCTGGTAATCAAAGCATCCTATGAGAACGGCAGGGCTATGGTATCCATCCAGTGTACCAATGAAAAGACACTGGAACTGCTTTCGGGACATGCCAGGGAGCTGGGTTCCATACTGGAAGGAAATCTGGGAACGCCCACCAATGTATACCTGGAACGGACAGACCATAACTATCTGGATCAGGGACGCAGCGATCAGGGCGGACAACAGAATTATCCGCAAGAGGAGCAGGACAAAAAGAAACATTCCGGAAAGGAAGACAGTATGGATTTCCTGCAGCAGCTCAGGCTTGGGCTGGTTTAAGAAAACAGAAGAAAGGAGGGAAAACAGATGCCGGAAGTAAATGATGCGACAAGCGCGGCCTCCGGGCAGGAGTCCCAGTGGAGTACTGCAAGGGCAGTGAGCGGCTCCGGGAATGCGGGCCTGTCGATAGAGGATTTTTACAAACTGCTGGCGGCACAGCTGAGATACCAGGATGCGGACAACCCCATGGATACCAGTGAAATGATGGCGCAGATGGTACAGACCCAGATGATTGAAACCATCAACCAGATGAACCAGATTTCCCTTATTACCTATGCCTCTTCCATGATTGGGAAGGAAGTGACGGTAGCCCTTATTGATGAAAAAACAGGAATGTTAAGCGGTAAAACGGAAACCGGGACAGTAACCGGCGCTTCTATTTTCGGAGAATCCCCCATGCTGTTTGTGGATGGTAAAAGTTATTACCTGTCCCAGGTGACCATGCTTGGAAGCCGGGCGGAAAAGCCGGAGGGTGACGGCGGAGATAAAGATTCGGGAGAGGACGATAAAGGCCCCGGTCCCACAGATGGTCCCGGAGAGGATGGCAAAGGCCCCGGTCCCACAGATGGAGCGGAAGGCGATGATACCAAACCGCCGGAAGTCCCCGGAGAGGGAGGATCCGCTACTCAGCCGCCGGAGGGAGAGGGCGGTAATGACGTACCCCCGTCCGGAGAAAACGGCGGAACGGGAGACGGTACACAGAAGCCGCCGGAACAGGGAGATGAAAGCTTATGACAGACATAAGAAATCCGGTTTCCGGAATCGGCGGATTTCAGCTTAAGCATGAGATAGAAGCCCATCGCCGGAACCAGGATACCGCATTTTCGGATGTCCTGCGTAAAACACTGAATCAGGAAAGCAGCGTACAGTTTTCCAGGCACGCGGCGGAAAGGATTACGCAGCGGGGCGTGGAGATGGATGCAGGATTGCTGGAAAGCCTTAACAGGGCCGTGGATACCGCCAGGCAAAAAGGATCCAAAGATACGGTTATCCTGCAGGGAAGGGACGCTTACATCGTTAATGTCCCCAACAATATTGTGGTAACGATGGTCCCGTACCAGGAGATGAAAGAAAACATTTTTACTAATATTGACAGTGTTGTTTTGATTTAGCCGGACCGGTTGCCGGGCGCTAATCCGTCTGCCAGACAGACAGCGGAGGGCAGCAGTTATTTATACAAAAGAAAGGAAGTACATAAAATGGTTGGTTCAATGTTTGCTGCGATTTCAGGTTTGAAAGCGCATCAGAGCAAGATGGATGTTATCGGAAATAATATCGCTAACGTGAATACATGGGGATTTAAGTCCCATTCCGCAAACTTTGCGGACGCTACTTACCGTACCAGTATCGCCGGAGGGGCGGGGACAGCGACCACCGGAGGCGGTGTCAACCCTTCCCAGGTCGGTTATGGTGCCAATGTGAATTCTATTACGGTTAATTATACGACAGGGAACCGGAATCCTACGGGATGGGGATCGGATTGTATGATTGACGGCCCGGGATTTTTTGTGGTGACAACGGCACAAGACCTGGACGTTTCGGGTGGTTTGACAGATATAAGTAATGCAAACGTGATGCTGTCCAGGGTAGGTATCCTTAAAATCGATAATCAGGGTTATTTGACCGATGATAAAGGGAACTACATCGTAGGCGCCGACGGGAAGACAATAAAGGTGGGAGCCGGGGAGACCTATTCCTCCCTTACCGTGCAGACAGACGGAACGATTACAGGCGTAAGGTCGGACGCTGGTAATGAGGGTGATGTGACACCGATCGGCCAGATAGGCGTAGCCAGTATCCAGAATCCCAGCGGTCTGGAAAAAACACAGGGTTATTATTACCGGATCGGTCCCAACGCGGGAAAGGTTTCTATGGGGGCTGCCAACAAAGCCACCGGCGAAATCCTGGGAGGTTATCTGGAAATGTCCAATACCGACCTGTCCACGGAAATGGCCAATATGATCACCACCCAGCGTGGTTTCCAGGCAAATACGAAAATCATTACCGTAACGGATCAGATGCTGGAAGAGCTTGTGAACATGAAACGATAACTTTCAGCGCGGAGGGGTAACTCCCTCCGCGCCAGGAATGAGGGGTAAACAAAGTGATTGAGCTGACAAAAATTAACGGTGAGCTAATTATAATCAACAGCCGCCTGATTGAATACATCGTTGCCATTCCTGAAACCAAAATCATTATGCTCAACGGCAGATACCACATAGTGAAGGAACCTGCCGAGGAGATAGTCGGGAAGGTAATCGCTTATGAACAGAAGGTGGCGGAAGGCTTTAACGGGTTAGGGGATCAGTTGCTGAAGAACATTGCAGGCCTTTGTAATCCGCTGGAGGCGGAGCCTTCGATTGAGGAGGAGGAGGTTTAACCCATGGATATTACAACACTTCTCGGCATTATTTTAGGCTTTGCCGTAATTGTCTGGGGGATCGGCACGAAATCCCTGGGAAACTTTATAGATATAGACAGCGTGTTAATTACGGTGGGAGGTACCCTATGTGCTGTCCTGGCATCCTTTTCCTTCAGACAGCTTGCGAAAATCGGGGTGCATTTCAAAATACTTCTGTTCGGCAGTAAATATAAGCCGGAAACCGCTATCAACAAGCTGGTGGAGCTTGCCCAGCTGGCCAGAAAGGACGGGCTTCTTGCACTGGAAGAAAAAGCGGCGGAAATCAAGGATCCGTTTTTCCAGCGGGGAGTGCTTCTGGTGGTGGACGCCATGGAAGCGGATAAGGTACGCAGCCTGCTGGAAGGGGAAATTGAAGCCATGGATCAACGGCATGGTGCCGGGGCAGAGTTGTATGAAAAGGCGAGTATTTACGCCCCCGCCTTCGGTATGATCGGAACGCTGGTAGGACTGATAAAAATGCTCGCAGAAATGAACCTGGATGAAGGGGCCTCCTCCTCGCTGGGACTGAGCATGGCGACGGCCCTGGTAACGACCTTCTACGGCTGTATTCTTGCAAATCTGCTTTTTCTGCCCATGGCCAAAAAGCTGCATATCCGGAATGAAGAGGAAATCCTTTACCGGCAGATAATTGTGGAAGGCGTGGTAGGCATACAGTGCGGGGATAACCCCAAGAACCTGAAAGAAAAGCTGGTATCCTGCCTGAGCCAGAAGCAGCAGAAGAAGCTTTTGTCCGATAATGCCGGGAAAAAAGGCGGCAAAGACAAAGGACAGTAAACGGACAGACAATAACGGCTTATGAGAGTGACGGCGGGTGTCTATATGAAAAGAAGAAAAAAGGGATCGGAAGAGGGCGGCTGGCTTAATACCTATGCGGATATGGTAACACTGCTTTTGTGCTTTTTTGTCTTACTTTACAGCATTTCCTCGGTTGACAAAAGCAAATGGGAAAACCTGGTTATAAGCCTGAATCCTGATGCCGCAGAAGCGCTGAATGAACCCCATTCCGACGGGACAGAAACGGAAGGAACCCTGGAAAAACTTCCGGATGCGGATGCTTTTGAAGAAATCTATGATTCCCTGATGCAGGCGGCGCAGGATCTGGGAATTGAAAACCAGGTGAGCATTACCCAGGGGGACGGCTATACCTTCATTTCTTTTAAGGATAAGGTTTTCTTTGACGGGGACAGCCCTGTTCTGAAGGAAGAAGGGAAAAAAGTACTGGATATGTTTGCGGAGGCTATCGCCCCGGCAGCAGAGGAGATAAAGGAAATAGAAGTGCTGGGACACACTTCCCAGGGAGATCCCAATATCCCCAATGAGGTGATCACGGACCGGGTGCTTTCGGCGGAACGCTCCGCACAGATAGTGGCTTACATCCAGGAAAAGGATATTATTGAGCCGGCCAGACTGATCAGTATGGCTTTCGGCCAGTTCCGGCCTATAGATACCTTCCAGACCCAGGAGGGAAGGGCACATAACCGTAGGGCGGAAATACTGATTACCAAAAACGGTTCCGTGGAACGAAGCTTAAGCTATTACTACGAACAGGTGTATGGAAGCGAAACCTACGAAGAGTGGGTGGATGGCCAGAATTCGCCGGAGGAAAAAAATGAGGAATAAATTAACAGGAGTAGGCACATGGCTGAGGTATTGTCGCAAAGTCAGATAGACGCATTGTTAAATTCCATGATGAGCGGGGGCGGGGAAGAGGAGCCGGCAGTGGAAACGGATGAGAAAACCTTCCGTTATTACGATTTTAACAGCCCCAAGAAGTTCACCAAGGATAAATTGAAGCTTTTGAAGGGTATTTATGATAATTACTGCCGGATAGCCTCTTCCCAGATAAACAGCCTGTTCCGGGTCAATTGCGAAGTAGAGGCGGTCACCGTGGAGGAGCAGCGCTACTATGAGTTCAGCAATGCCCTTGGGGATAACGATATTCTGACCCTGGTGGATGTGAAATGCGCCGACAGCACAAGTAAATATCCGCCGCTGCTGATTCATATCAGCCAGACGCTGATGGTCAATATGATTGACCGGATGCTGGGAGGGAATGAGGACACCACTGATATCGATTCCTCCTACATCTACACGGAACTGGAAATGCCCCTGTACCGTAAAATCATGGACTATTTCATCGTGATTCTGCGGGATGCATGGAGCAGCTATATCAAGATGCAGCCCCGGCTGGAACGTATAGAGGAAAACCCCAGCCTTTTCCAGGACATCACTGTGGATGAGACTGTGGTAATTATCCTGCTGAATGCCCAGATGCAGGGAGGCTCCGGAAAGATCAGTTTCTGTATTCCGGAGAATCTTCTGTCCGGCATATTCGATATCATCGATAACCGGAAACGGACGGAGGATGAATATGAAAATGTTCTTCCGGATGTCCACGAGACAATTATGAATAAAATAAGAGGCTCCGTAATGACAATGAAAGCGGATCTGGGAGAAGCGGAGCTTGACCTGGCGGATATCTACAATCTGCAGGTGGGAGATGTCATTGATTTGAATAAACCTCATGATTCTGAGGTGATGCTGTATGTGGAGGAACAGCCCTGGTTTTCAGGAAAGCTGGGCGTGAGCAATAAAAAGATAGCTGTGAAAATCAATAACCGTCTGGATCAGACGGAGGCGGAAAGAAAAGAAATACAAGCGGATGATTTCACATCTGTTATGTAGATAGAACCTGAAGCGTTCAAAGATGTTAAAAAAAGCGAGGTATGCAGAAATGGCAAAAATTCTGGTAGTTGATGATGCGGCATTTATGAGAATGATGGTGAAGGATGCGCTTTCCAAAGGCGGCTATACGGATGTGTATGAAGCGGAGGATGGAGCGAAGGCTGTGGAGGAATTTGAACGGCTGCTTCCGGATTTGGTGATCATGGATATTACCATGCCCAATATGGACGGGCTCCAGGCTCTGAAAAAAATCAAGCAGACCCATCCGGACGCCACCGTGGTAATGTGTTCCGCAATGGGACAGGAGAGCATGGTAATTGATGCGATTAAATCAGGGGCAAAGGATTTTATTGTTAAGCCCTTCAAACCGGACAGGATACTGAAAACCGTATCAAGTATCGTGGATGCATAAAGGAGGAAGGCAATGTCTTTTCTGAATTCATTAAATATAAGCGCCTCCGGGATGGCTGCCCAGAAGCTGCGCCTCGATGTGGCGGCGGAAAATATCGCCAATCAGGAAACCACGAGAACGGAAGGCGGAGGCCCTTACAGGCGTAAAATGGTAGTTCTGCATGAGGCTGGGGAAAACAGTTTCCAAAAGGCACTGACGGCGGCAGGAACCCGGCAGCCGGCAGGCGTACAGGCGACCCGGATAGCCGAAGATGAAACCGCTCTGAATCCGGTTTATGATCCCACGCATCCGGATGCGGATGAAAACGGCTATGTCCAGATGCCCAATGTGGATTTGGTGAAGGAAACTATAGACAGTATGTCTGCAACCAGATCCTATGACGCCAATATAACGGCCTTCAATGCCATGAAGCTGATGATGCAGAAAGCATTGGAAATTGGAAAATAAGCATAACAGGACCAGAAAGAGAGATTGGATAAATGGGTGCGAATAGTTTTAGTCCGGTAGAAATAGACGCCATAGGCGAAATACTCAATATCAGCCTCGGCGCTTCCGCAACTGCCGCATCAACAATGCTTGATGCCAGAGTGGACATCACTACTCCGGTAGTGCATGTGGAAAAGAGGGAAGAATTCAGCTTTTCCAATCTGGAGCCGGCGGTAGGGGTGGAAATTACCTATATTGACGGTCTTACCGGGGACAATGTGATGCTGCTGAAAAGGCAGGACGTGAAGGCCATAGTGGAAATGCTGATGGGGATGGAGATAGCGGATGAGGATTTCGAACTGAACGAAATGAACATCAGCGCGATCTGCGAAGTGATGAACCAGATGATGGGAGCTTCAGCAACCGCCCTTTCGGAGCTTTTGGGAAAGCCTGTCAATATTTCCACGCCAAAGTCATTTGAAATAACAAGTGATGAACAATTCAAAGATAAATACTTTACCGAAGGCAACGCGGCAATGGTGGTCATCAGCTTCCGGCTGAATATTGCGGAAAAGCTGGAAAGTGAATTCATGAACCTGATGCCGATTACGCTGGCTAAAGAGCTGGTATCCGGGTTCTTCCCGGATGGGATGCTGGAAGAACTGCAGGAAGATATGCAGGAAGAAGAACAGACGGTTCCGGCGAAAGAGGCAGGAATGAGCAATGCCCCGCAGAACCAGACGGCAGAACCGGAGGAATATACGGTACATAACCAGATGCCGGTACCGGAAGAATATGCACCGCAGGGCCAGTCGGCAGTACCGGAAGAATATACCGCGCAGAGCCAGACGGCAGTACCGGTGGAATATACCGCGCAGAGCCAGACGGCAGTACCGGGGGAATATACCGCGCAGAGCCAGACGGCAGTACCGGGGGAATATGCCGTGCAGAATCAGATGCCGGTACCGGGAGAGTATGCGGCGCAGAACCTGGCATCGGTACCGGGAATGGATACCGCGCAGAACCAGGCGGTGATGCCGGCACAGGCCGGGGCCGTACAAGCCGATGCATCGGTTTTTTCCAAAGAAATACTGGAAATCCAGCGGATGCAGATGGAGCTTATGGAGCATATGAGACAGATGGAGACAGCCAGACAGGAACGAAAGCCCAAGCAGATACGGGTGCATTCCTCCGTAGAGCCCACCCTGCGGGAGGAAAACGGCGGGGACAGCGATCCGGACAGCAATCTGGATTTGATTATGGGCGTACCGGTGGAGGTTTCCGTGGAAATCGGAAGGACCAGAAAGCTGGTTAAGGATATTCTGGAATTGAATAAGGGTTCCCTGGTGGTGTTAGATAAGCTGGCAGGGGAGCAGGTGGATTTATTTGTCAACGGGCAGTGCATTGCCAGAGGCGATGTGGTGGTGGTAGATGATAATTTCGGCATCCGGATCACGCAGATAGTGAGCGAAGATATCCCGGTTGCATAAGGATGGGAGAGCATGTTGGAAGGGATTGTCTCGGCAGCCGGTACGCTGCTTCTGGTTGTAGTTATCCTGGCGCTTTGCTATGTTGCCACGCGGAAAATAGGAAAGATACAGCTGGGAATGGGAGCGGGCGGCGGAAAATATATAAGCATTCTGGACAGGCAGGCCCTGGGCCAGGATAAGGCGGTTGCACTTGTAAAGGTGGGGGACCGGTATCTGCTTCTGGGGATTGCCGTTTCCCAGGTTTCCCTGCTTGCTGAGGTTCCCTGTGACGAGGTTACGGAGGAAGGTTCTGCAAAGCAGGAAGCTATTGATTTCAATTCCATTATGGAAAAGCTGAAGGACAGGAAAAAATAGGTATGGAAGAAAATTCGTTAATCAGTATAAACGGCGGGGAAACCCCCACGCTGGAAATCTTGTTGTTGATGACAATCATTATGCTTCTGCCGTCCATAGTAATCATGATGACCTCCTTTACCCGGATTATCATTATCCTGTCATTTACACGGAACGCACTGGGAATACAGCAGACTCCGCCCAACATGGTACTTGTGGGCCTGGCCCTTTTTTTAACCTTGTTTATCATGCGGCCGGTGCTGGATGAGATCAATACCAATGCCTATCAACCCTACCTGGAGGAAAAAATCACCCAGGAGGAAGCACTTTCGCAGATGCAGGAGCCTCTGAAGCGTTTCATGCTGCGGCAGACCGACGTGAGTGCCGTGGAGCTGTTTACGGATTTATCAGGAACAGAAGAGGTGGAGGAACCGATGGATCTGCCCATGACGGTAGTCATCCCTTCATTCATGACCAGCGAGCTGAAGAGAGGGTTCATGGCAGGTTTTGCCATATATGTTCCTTTTCTTCTGATTGATATCATCGTTTCCAGCACCCTGATGTCCATGGGTATGATTATGCTTCCGCCGGCTACTATAGCCCTTCCCTTCAAGCTGCTGTTGTTTGTGACGGTTAACGGCTGGGAGCTTCTGTTCTCCAGCATTGTGAAGGGATTCAATTTTTAAGGGAGGTCTGCGGAAATGACAAACGGGGAAGTAACAGATTTAATGTACAAGGTTTTTCTTATGACGCTTCAGCTGGCCGGGCCGATTCTGGTGATAAGCATGGTGGTGGGAATCATTATTTCCATCCTGCAGGCAGCCACACAGATTCACGAACAGACGCTGACCTTCGTGCCGAAGCTTTTGGTTATTGGGATTATCCTGGTGGTCGCCGGACCGAACATGCTTCAGTCCCTGCAGGAATTTACCAGTGATATCTTTGCCATGATAGCCGCCGGTTAACAGGAGGGCGAGGATGAGCGGCGAACTTACAAGACAGGTGGTGCTGTTTTCCCTGATTTTAATGAGGATGTCCGGTTTCATACTGCTGAATCCCGTCCTGGGACGCAGAGGGATACCGGGTATGGCAAAAGCGGGGATGATAATGGCCCTTTCCGTTATGATCTATCCCACGGCGGTGCTGGAAGGCGGAGAACCTGCTTCCACGCTGGCCCTACTGGTATTGCTGCTGAAGGAATTTGCCTTCGGGTATCTCATAGGCTTTACCATGCAGCTGTTTGATTATGCGGTAACCTGCGCGGGGGCTATCCTGGACTTCCAGATGGGGCTTTCCATGGCGACTGTGTATGATGTCCAGAACGGAGCGCAGACAGCGCTGTCCGGCTCCATAATGAATCTTTATTATCTGCTTCTTTTTTTTGCGGTGAACGGCCATCTGGCCCTGATGAAGATTCTGACCGCTTCCGGACGGGTCGTCCCTTACGGGCGGATTGCTTTCGGGACGGGGTGCTGGAATGCCATGCTGGAGATATTTATCCGGTGTACGGAGCTGGCTGTCAAAATGGCCTTTCCCCTCATTGCCATAGAGTTTCTCACGGAGGTGGGGGTGGGGATTCTGATGAAAATCATTCCCCAGATTAATTTGTTTGTGCTGAACATCCAGCTGAAGGTACTGATAGGGCTGCTGGTCCTTTTGTTCCTGATATCGCCCATAGGGGATTATTTCAGCGGGATGATTACGGAGATGATGAATACCATACAGGAAGTAGTAAGGCTGGCGGCAGGATAAAGGAAGTGAGAGAATGGCGGCCGATTCCAAAACCGAAAAAGCCACACCCAAAAAGCGGCGGGATGAACGGAAAAAAGGAAATGTATTTTTAAGCAATGAAGTGACGGTTATATTGGGGCTTCTGGGAATGTTCGTTCTGCTGCGTATGTATTTTCCGGTACTTTTGCAGGTGATCGCCGGGTATGCCAAGGAAATGTTTGCCGCATCCAGCCTTCTGACGGATTTTACAGCAGGGGGCCTGGGAAACATGGCCTACCGTTTTTTTATAAATGTGCTTAAGGCCGGGCTGCCGCTGCTTCTGACAGCTATGGCGCTGCCGGTCATCGCGGTGGGGATCCAGACCCGGTTTTTATTTACCGCCAAGAATTTCACACCCAAATTTAACAGGCTGAGCCCGCTGGAGGGAATTAAAAAAATCATTTCCCTCCGCAACATGGTGGAGCTTATAAAAAACATCCTCAAGACGATTATCCTGATTCTTATTTTATACACCGTTTTAAAAAAGGATTTTCTGGAGATCGTCAAGACCATGGATATGGATTTGGCCCTTTCCTCCGCTTTTATGCTGAACATGGTATTTGACATGATCATGACCATCGTCCTGGTGTTTACGGTGATCGCCGGCTTCGACTTCTTATACCAGAAATGGGATTATGAACGGCGTATCAAAATGAGCAAACAGGAGGTAAAAGAGGAATTTAAGGAAACGGAAGGAAATCCGGAAATCAAGGGGAGAATCAAAACCCTGCAGCGCCAGATGGCGCAGAGGCGGATGATGCAGGCCGTCCCGCAGGCCGATGTCATTATCCGTAACCCCACCCATTTTGCGGTAGCCCTGCAGTATGATGCCGAAAAACATGCCGCGCCGGTGGTGATAGCCAAGGGGCAGGACGAGCTGGCGCTCAGGATTGTGGCAACAGGAGAAGAGCACGGCGTAACGGTGGTGGAAAACAGGCCCCTTGCCAGGGCGCTGTATGCCCAGTGTGAGCTGAACCGTCCCATTCCGGTGGAGTTTTACGGTGCGGTTGCGGAAGTACTGGTCTATGTCTTTAAGATGAATCAGAAGTGGAGTAATAACGGTCAATGAAAAAGCTAACCAAATATGCGGTATCCTTATTTGTCATTTTAATAGTCCTGCTGTTGATCATACCGCTGAATCCCTTTTTGCTGGACGTGTTTATTATCATGAATATTTCCATCTCCCTGGTAATCCTGCTGATAAGCATGAGCATCCGTGAGCCTTTGGAATTTTCCATTTTCCCTTCCTTACTTCTGATTACCACCCTGTTCCGGCTGGGAATCAATGTTTCTTCCACGAGGAACATATTGATGAATCAGGGACAGGCGGGGCAGGTAATCAAATCCTTCGGTACCTTCGTGCTGCAGGGGAATCCTGTCGTAGGTTTTATCATTTTCCTGATTATCGTGTTGGTGCAGTTCATCGTTATCACGAAGGGAGCGGAAAGAGTAGCGGAGGTTGCCGCCAGGTTCACCCTGGATGCCATGCCGGGAAAGCAAATGGCTATCGATGCCGATCTGAGTTCCGGGCTGATTACGGAACAGGATGCCCGTATGCGCCGGCAGAAAATACAGCGCGAAGCGGATTTTTACGGCGCCATGGACGGTGCCACCAAGATTGTAAAGGGCGATGCTGTGATGTCACTTATCATTACTGCCATCAACCTGATCGGCGGTACCGCCATCGGTATGGTGATGTCGGATATGGCTTTTACAGAGGTCCTTTCCATGTATTCCATCGCCACCATTGGTGACGGCCTGGTTTCCCAGATCCCTGCCCTGCTGATATCCACGGCGACCGGCATGATAGTAACCCGGGCGGTTTCCGAGGGAAGCCTGAATGACGATGTGTCAAGGCAGTTTATGGCCCAGCCACAGGCGGTTATGATTACCGGTTTCATCATGCTGATACTGATGCTGGTTCCGGGGATGCCCAAAATCCAGATGCTTGTGCTGGGAGGCGCCCTGATTGCCGCCGGGTATACCCTTTCCCGCAAAACCCGGGACGCGGCCCGTCTGCAGGAGGTGCAGGCGGTGAAGCAGGAGGAAGAGCAGCAGCGCAAAACGGCAGATGAAGGGGAATATTTCAAGGATATCAACAATGTGTATTCGATGATTGGCGTAGACCCCATCGAGATGGAATTCGGCTACAGCCTGATCCCCCTGGTGGATGAGTCCAGCGGCGGAAAGATGATTAACCGAATTGTCATTTTCCGCCGGCAGTATGCCCAGGAGATGGGCGTGGTCATCCCTTCCATCAGTCTCCGGGACAGCAGCAGCCTGAATACCAACCAATATATTATCAAGATAAAAGGGGAAGAGGTCGCCCGGGGAGAAATCCTGGTAGATTATTACCTCGCTCTGGAGCCTGCCGATCCGGCAGGGGAGGTGGACGGTATTGAAACGATAGAGCCGGCATACGGCATACCCAGCAAGTGGATCCTTCCGGATAACAAGGAGATGGCGGAAATATACGGTTATACGGTTATCGATCCCCTCTCCGTCATGATTACCCACCTGTCAGAGACTATCAAATCCCATGCATATGAGGTAATAAGCCGACAGGAGGTTATGCATTTGCTGGAAAATGTGAAGAAGTCCTCCCAGGAACTGGTGGATGAGGTATTTCCGGGTATCATGACCTACGGAAGCTTCCAGAAGGTGCTGGTCAGCCTGGTTAAGGAAGGAATTCCGGTGAAGGATATGGAAACCATACTGGAAACCATAGCGGATGTGGGGGCCGCGGTCAAGGATCTTACCCAGGTAACCGAAGCCGTCCGGGTGGCCCTGAAGCGTACCATTACCAGAAGGTTCTGCCAGGGCGGGCAGATGTGTGTGCTGACACTGGATGCGGATTTGGAAAAAACCTTTGTAGCCAGCCTGACCAAAGGCGAGCAGGGGGTATACTCCGCTCTCAGCCCTGACATCATGCAGCGGCTTATCACCCAGGTGGATGAGGGCGTTAAGAAATTCAATGAACTGTCCCAGGATGCCGTCATACTGACGAGCCAGGTAATCCGGGTGTATCTGTACCGGATGCTGGAGCAGTTCTATCCCAATGTTTACGTTCTTTCTTTTCAGGAAATTGCCAACAATGTACAGATTCAGTCAATTGGGAATATTACATTATAACAGCCGGGGGAAGAAATGGTATCAGAAGTGAAAACGGTAAAAAACGATTATCAAAATTGGACGGATGAAAAGCTTTGGGAGGCATATGCGGCCACCGGCAGCATGAAGATAAAGCAGGAGCTTGCGCTGCGTTATCTGTATATTGTGCGCAATGTGGCAATCCAGATGCGTAACGTATATGTCGGCTTTGCCCAGCTGGATGATATCGTCAATGAAGGCGTGATAGTGATTATGAACGCCATCGATAAGTTCGATATCCATATGAACGTAAAATTCGAAACCTTTGTTTCCAAGCGGATCCGGGGAATGATTATAGACATGGCGCGAAAGCAGGACTGGGTGCCCCGGACGGTAAAGAAAAATGCAAAGGATATTGATGAGGCGGTCATGAAGCTCTACGGCAGGAACGGCAGGATGCCCACGGCGGAGGAAACCGCGGAATATCTGAATATGCCTCTGGACAAATATGAAAAAACCCTGAGCAAGGCCAGCCTGTTTTATATTTTATCCCTGGATATGCTGATGGAAGAAAAGACAGAAAACGGGAATCCCAAAAATGTGCAGATCCCTTCCATGAATGCCGGTGAACAGCCGGAGGAAAGTTATCTGGGCAATGAGTTTAAGGAAATCCTGATGGATGGGATAAAGAGCCTGAAGGAAAATGAGCAGACAGTGATTTCTCTTTATTATATGGAAGAATTAAGCGCCCGGGAAATTGCCAGGATCCTGGAGGTCAGCGAACCCAGGATATCCCAGATACACTCCGGTGCCATCCGTAAACTGAGAATGTACATAAATGAAAAATTGAAGTAAAGAAAGAGAGGAAATTGCAATGTTTCAGGGGTTTTACAATCTTACTTCGGAAATGCTGAGCCAGACCAGAAATCTGAATGTAATCAGCAACAATATGGCGAACGTGGCTACTCCGGGCTTCAAAAAGGATGATTTCCAGGCAGTCACCTTCCGGGAGGAGCTTATGGCGAGATACCGGGGAAGCGCAGATAACTCTCCTGCTTTGCTGGGAGAACTGGCAATGATCCGTACGGCGGACGAAACCGTTACGGATTATACCAGAGGAGCTATCCGGGAGACGGACAGCCCGCTTGATTTTGCCCTGGAGGATGCGGGTTTCTTCTGTATCCAGTCGGGAAACGGCACCGTTTATACAAGGAACGGCTCCTTTTCCCTGGATGAGGAAGGCTATCTGATCCTTCCCACGATTGGCAGGGTCCTGGGGGAAAACGGCCCTATCCAGCTTCCAACGGATGCGGTGACGGCAGACCGGCAGGGAAATATTTACAGCAGCGACGGGCAGCAGCTGTACGGAACGCTGCGGATAGTGGATTTCCAGGACTATGGGAACACACTGGTGAAAACCACGGGAGGCGTGTTTTCTTCCGGGGAGGAAGGGACTCCCGCAGCGGCAGCTGTCCACTGGAGGGCTGCAGAAGATTCCAATGTCAACCCCCTGAATGAGATGACGGCCATGATGAGCGGACAACGTTCCCTGCAGAGCGCCGCCCAGGTGCTGAAAATGTACGATCACCTGATGGACAAGACAGTTACCCAGCTCGGGCCGGTATAAGCCGGAAAGGAGAAAACCTATGAATATGTCATTTTACACGGCGGCCCTGGGAGCCATGGGGCAGCAGGAAAAGATGAATGTAATAGCCAATAATATCGCCAATGTGAATACGGACGGCTACCGCGCCAAAAACGCCGTATTTTCCGACCTGATGTATTACAACATGCAGAGTGAGCCGGAAGCGGACAGCCGCGTGAAGGCCGGCAGCGGCATCGCCATGGGGCGGACGGATACCAACTTTTCGGAATCGCCCATGAACCCAACGGGCGGGGCATATGATTACGCCATCACCGGAAGAGGTTTTTTCATGCTTCAGAATCCGGCGGACGGGTCTCTTACCTATACAAGAAACGGAAAATTCAGCCTGTCTCTGCGTGACAATGCGTTCTATCTCGTAAATGATTCCGGCAAGCTTGTGCTGGATGAGAACCGCAACCCCATCCGTCTGGATGAGGAGGGATCCATGGGAGAGACAAGGGTAGGCGTCTTTGCCTTCCCTATTGAAAACGGGATGCGCAGTGTCGGGAACAATGAGCTGGAAGCCGTTTTGGGGAACGGGGAACCGCAGCCGGCGGCGGACGCCAGGCTGAACCAGGGGTATCTGGAACAGTCCAATGTGGATTTAAGTGATGAAATGAGTAAGACCATAGAAGCCTCCAGGGCATATTCCTATGTGCTGAAAATGATTCAGACCTCAGATGAAATCGAGCAGGTTATCAACAGCCTGCGGTAAAGGTGGGAATGAAGATGAAAAGCTATGATGATATGAATTATATGGAAATGGATGTGATTCGGGAGGTGGGCAGTATCGGGACCGGGAACGCGGCCTCCGCCCTTTCTTCCCTGCTCGGGACACAGGTGCGTATGGTGCTTCCCCAGGTGACGGTCCAGGATTTCAACACCGCATTGAATACGGTGGGAAATCCGGAATCCATCGTCGCTGCGGTCATGGTGAAAATGAGCCAGGAAATTAACGGAATCATGCTCTTTATCCTGAAGCTGGATTTGATTAATGACATAATCGGACGTCTTTTGGATCATCAGATAGAGGACTATACCATGCTGGGGGAAATGGATATATCCGCGGTGAATGAAGTGGGAAATATTATGATTTCCTCTTTTGTCAATGCCTTATCCGGCCTGGCGGATGTGGAGGTATCCCTTTCCGTCCCGGAGATTGCGGTCAACATGCTGGGAGGAATCCTGAGCGTACCTATGGCGGAGCTGGGCTATCAGACGGATAAGCTGATGATGATCCGGGGGAAATTCATTATAGAGGGCAAGGAACTGGACAGCGACCTGCTGATGCTTCCGGATGTGGAGTCCTTAAACTATCTTATGAAAAAGCTGGTAAATAATAATGGATAAAGAAATCAAGGTCGGTATTGCCGATTTAAAGGTGGCCAGAAGGCAGGGGCTTCTGATCACCTATGCGCTGGGATCCTGTATCGGGGTAGCGCTGTATGATCCGGTGATCAAGCTGGGAGGGCTGCTTCATATCATGCTTCCTTCCGCAGAAAATATAGCAGTGGACAATACCTATAAATTTGCGGATACGGGGATACAGGAAATGCTCCGTAAAATGCAGATTTTCGGCGGGATGAAAAGCCGGTATATCTGCAAAATTGCCGGTGGGGCCAAAATGTTCGAAATGCAGGGAAGCCTGGGGAATATCGGACAGAGGAATATAGAAAGCGTACAGAATACCATGCGCCGTGAAGGTATCCGTATTGTACGCCAGGATGTGGGCGCCAACTATGCCAGGACCATGTCTGTGGAGGTGGAAACCGGGATAGTTAAGATCAGGTCCTACGGCAGGCCTGAGATTGTTTTATAAGCAGAAGAGGAGGGCATAAAATGGACAAATGTGTAGTTAGACAAGCGATTAAGGAGGCCGGCAGCCAGAACGTCATAGGCTATGAGATTCTGTTTCAGGCAAGCAGCGACGACCTCTATTCCAAGACGGAATATTCTTCCGCAGACACCATCATCAATTTCATGATGCAGAACAGCAGCAAGATATTTTCAGAACTGCCTACATTTCTCACTTTCACACCGGCTTTGCTGTTTCGGAACCTGCCGAAAATCTTTGAAAAGGATAAGCTGGTTATCCAGATAGAGGATAATCTGATCGTCCATCCCCTGGCATTGCCAATGATCAAGAAATATAAGGGAGAGGGTTACCGGCTGGCTATCAACGATTTCCAGTTTTCCCCCAAATATCTGGACATGCTGGAATATGCGGATTTCATCCGGATATCGGTAAACGGCAGGCAGCAGAAAGAGAAAGCCTCCCTGGATAATGTGGTAAAGATGGCACAGGCCTTCGGGAAAAAATGCATAGCCACAGGAGTGAACAGCAAAGAGGAATTCCAATTGGCTGCGGATCTGAAGGTGGAATACATGGAGGGCAATTACATCGCGGAGACTCTGGTGACGAAAGCCAACAAAGTGGAGTACCTGCAGGGGACCTTTTTCCAGCTGGTTATCGCCATATCCAAGGACGAGCCGGAAATTGACGAGCTGGAAGATATTATATCCAGGGACGCCGGCCTGACCTATGCCCTGCTGAAACTGGTGAACTCCGCCTATTTCGCCCTGCGTAAACGGACCGCGTCGGTCAGGCAGGCCATTATCACCATGGGTATCGGGCGGCTGAAGGAATGGGTGTACATGCTCAGCCTGGATGAGGAAAATGCCACGGGAGGTTCGGAAGAGGTCCTGAAGATGTCTTTCCTGCGGGCGAAATTCGCCCAGGATCTTACAGGCCTTATCAACCGGCGGGATTTCCCCATCAACAAAGCGGAAGCTTATATGATGGGAATGTTTTCGGGACTGGAATATATGGTGGATGCCACCCTGGAAGAGCTGCTGGAGGAAATCCCCATCAAGGATGAGGTGAAGAAGGCCCTTACCAGCCATGAAGGGGAAGCCGGAAAACTGATGCTTCTGATCCTGGCTTATGAAAAGGCCGACTGGAAGGAAAGCAAAAAACTGGCAGGGGAGCTGGGGATTGCTTCCAATACACTGGCCCAGATATATATGGACTGCATACAGGATGTCAATACGATCTGGGAGGCGCTCACCACAGATTTCAGGCGTAAGGATGACGGAGCCACAGGGAGGGAATAAGCTTTGGCGGTTAAAATCGTGCTGACCAACCAGAAGGGCGGCGTGGGAAAAACAACGACGGCGGCTTCCCTCGCTGCAGGTCTGGTACTGGAAGGAAAAAAGGTGCTGGCCCTGGATCTGGATCCCCAGGGGAATCTGGGCTTCAGCCTGGGTCTGCCGGGGGAATCGGATGGAACCATATATGATTTGATGAAGGGGAGGGAACGGATCCAGGATATCATCTGTACGACCGAATACGGGGATATCATTCCTTCCGACATCACCCTGAGCGCGGGGGTGAAGGAATTCTACGAGCAGGGCAGGCAGCTTTTGCTGAAGGATGCCCTGGCTTGCGTGGAAAAGAGTTATGACTATGTAATTATTGATACGCCTCCGGCGCTGAATATTCTCACAATCAATGCTTACGCTGCGGCCGATTACCTGATTGTCCCCATGTCCTCGGAGATCCTGAGCCTGGTAGGTCTGGCCCAGCTGAAGGATACGGTGGATTCGGTACGGAACGCGCTGAATCCCGGCATAGAGATACTAGGCATCCTTCTGACCAAGTTCAGCCGCAGGACAAGGCTGGCCGGGGAAGTGAAAGAAATGGCGGCAACAGTGGCAAAGCAGATGGGCACTACGCTGTTTGCGAATGAGATCCGAAGCGGAGTGGCCGTATCGGAAATGCCGGCCCATGGCATGAGTATCTACCGGTATGCGCCCCGATCCAAACCGGCTGAGGATTATCGCGGGTTTGTGAAGGAAGTTATCGAAAGGATCGGTTAAAGGGGAAGAAATGACCAGAAAAACAAATAAGACGGATCACGTACTCAGTATACTGACGGGAGCGGAGGGGGAAACCCTGGAAAATGGCGAAAAAAAAGAACCGGAAGCGCCGTCCGTGAAGCACCAGGGGAATGTCCATGTGGTAATGGCAACAGGGGGTAACGGCGATCCGGTTGCGGAAACGGTAAAAGAAAAGCTGCAGTCAGAGCTGGAGCAGCAGGAGGAGAAGGAGCGCAGAGAGGAAGCAGCCAGAGAGGAAGCCGCCAGACAGGAAGCTGCCAGGCTGGCTGCCGCCGAGCCTGAACAGCCCGTGGCGGAACCTGCGCCGGAACAGGAAAGTGCGGCGGCACCGGAACCGGCGCAGGCAGGAGCGGAAACTCCGGAAGCAGAACCGGAGCCGGATGAGATGGAAGGTTATGTTTTCTATAATATCATGGAAAAAATCGTACAGGACAAAGCCATGAAATATATGAAGCAGTTCGGAAACTGCACCTGTAAACGGTGCGAAGCCGATACCATCGCCCTCGCGCTGAGCATGCTCCCTCCTAAATATGTGGTGGTAAAAAAGGACTCCGTTTCCCCTCTTCTGAACTTTTATGAGGATCACTATGCAGGGCAGATTATTGTGGAAATAACCAAGGCCTGTATCACGGTAAACAGGAATCCCCGACACAACAGGGAGTGGATTTAATTCCGTCTTTTTGTTAAGTTTGGTTTCCTTCGGCCGATACTATTAGTAGAAAACCAACTGACATACGACAGAGAAAAGGAGTGTACATATGGCTACAATCGGCGGATTAAGCAGTAGTTCAAGCAATGCCTCTTCAATCAGGGGCTATGGCGGGCTGGCCAGCGGCCTTGACCGGGACACCCTGATTGAAAATATGACTTATGCCACCACAAGTAAAATCAAACAGAAGCAGCAGGCGAAACAGAAGGTCGCCTGGACACAGGAGGCTATGAGAGGGATTACAGATAGTGTCTATTCCTTTAATCAGAGCTTTATTTCCTATACCTCCTCCAAGAGCCTGCTCAGCAGCAAGCTTTTCCGGGCAGGCAGCGTTACTCCAAAAGGGGTAAACAGCGGCTGCATAAGCGTTACGGGAACCTCATCCACAGCGGATTCCATGACGATCGTGGGAGTGAAGCAGCTGGCCTCCAATGCGAAGCTCAGCTTTTCCGGAAATGCATCCGACAGGAAGCTGGAAAGCGGCGGCATCCCTGATGATTTATCCACAGAGAAGGATTTCAACGCCATTGCCGGCACCAGCCTCACCATCAAATACGGAAACAAATACTACAGCGTATCCCTTCCCGAGGATAACAAGGACTACAGCTATGATAATCTGACCCAGGTTACAGAAGCCCTGAACAAGGCGATGGGAGAGATTACCATAGGAGAGGACAAAACGCTGGCGGATGTCATATCCGTAACCGAAAGCGGGGGGAAACTCACCTTCAAAAACACGGATACCGCGGGCAATACCATTAAGCTGGCGGGAAGTACGGGGAAGCTTCTTACCAATCTCGGTTTTACGGAAACTACCGGCGGAATCGAGATCACGGACACCGGCGTTGAGGCGGCAAGTGCGGCCACACTTACGGAACATAAATCCATAGCCGCCCAAATCGGCGGGAAACAGATTGCGGTGAGCTATAACGGAAAGACAGAGTGGATCACCCTGGCGACGGAAGAGGAACTGAGGGAAAGCGCCAAGGGAAATACCCTGGAATCCCTGACGGACGACCTGCAGGCAAAGCTGGACAAAACCTTCGGAAAAGGCAGGATTAAGGTGGGACGAAACGCAGCCGGGACAGGGGAAAGCAGTCTGTCCTTTATGACAACCGATCCGAAAACCGGACTGGAGGACAAAAGCTCGGTGCTTGCCATCGGATCGGGAGAAAGAGGGCTTCTGGGCAGATACGGGGCCCTGACCGGCCTGAGCGCCGGAGATTCCAACCGGCTGAACCTGGATACAGCCCTGTTAAAGTCCGGCCTGAAAACGGCGGAAGGAAAGACTTTTCCCACCGGCGGGAAACTGACGATCAACGGCGTGGATATTGAAGTGAAGGAGGAAAGCACCCTTCGGGAAATCATGGATGCCGTCAACAGCTCGGAAGCGGGGGTAAAGATGAGCTACCTTTCCGATGCGGATAAGTTTGTGGTAACCTCCACACAGGACGGTGCCAGCGGTTCTATTTCCATTGAAGGGGAAATCGGGGAACTGCTCTTCGGAAAGGAAGCCGACGGGGACTATACCATACAAAGGGGCCAGGATGCCATTGTGGCAATCAAATACGACGGATCGGACGAAGCGGTGGAGGTCACCAGAGGAAGCAATTCCTTCGCCGTAAACGGCCTTACCATTACGGCAAAGGGGCTGTTCGGATATGCTGCGGACGGGACGCTGGATACGTCTGCCGAAGGGGTAACCTTTGATGTAAAAATGGATACGGAGCCTGCCACTACGGCGGTAAAGGAAATGATTGAGGCTTTCAATGAGATGGTGAAGCTGATAAACGATGAGGTATCCACCAAACCAAACCGTAAATACGCGCCGCTGACTTCCGAGCAGGAAGACGATATGTCGGAAAGCGAAATCAAGGCCTGGAACGAGAAAGCTAAGGCGGGACTGCTTTTTAACGACAGTGATGTCCGGGGCCTGGCGGATGGCCTGCGTTCCATGATCAGCCAGGACGCGGCGGTTATGAAGAAGATGGGCATAACGGTTTCCACCAGCTATGCCGATAACGGGAAGCTGGTTTTTGACGAAGAAGCCTTTAAGAGCGCCCTGGAAACGGATCCGGAGGCTGTGCTTGATGCCTTCACCCGACCTGAATCCACGAATGACGACGGAAAGACCGTTGATAAAGGCGGACTGATGGTACGTCTCCAGACACTGGTGAACAAATATGCCTCCACTACAGGGGCTACGAAAGGCATTCTGATCGAAAGGGCGGGTTCCCAATATGCGCCTACCTCAATCCTCACCAATTCCATGCAGAAGCAGATGGATGAGATCGACGATGAGATTGACCGGCTGATGGATAAGCTGGAAATGGAACAGGACAGATATATTTCCCAGTTTACCACCCTTGAGACATTGATTTCACAGATGAACAGCCAGAGCAGCTGGTTATCCAACGCATTTGGCGCGTAGCTTCATTTTGACAGAGAAAGAAAAGGAAAAGGGAAATGAACAGGAACGGATACCAGCAATATAAAGAGCAGTCGGTATATACCATGACACAGGGGGAAATGCTGCTGCTGCTGTTTGATGAATTGCTGAAAAGGCTTATGCGGGCGGAGCTGGCATTGAATCAGGAGGATTACACAGCCTTCGGGGAAGCGGTGACACGCTGCAGGGATATTGTCTGTTATCTGCAGGACTGCCTGGATCCCCAATATGCTATTTCCAATGAGCTGCGCAGGATGTATGAATTCTTTTTATACGAACTCAGCCGGCTGGAGGCAGGCAGGAAAAAGGAGATTATCCGGGAGATAAGGCCGTTGGTGGTCCAGCTTCGGGAAGCCTTCCAGGAAGCGGATAAAATGACACGTTATTGAGACGGGGCATGAAAAATGAATGAAGAATTGTTGTTGGAAATACTGAAGCAGTACAGAAAGCAATACAATCATGTGAATGAGATCAGCCGTATCACCAGAGAGCTGGAGACGGCTCTTCAGCGTAACGATACGGTATCCGTCCAGCTGCTGCTGGGGATGCGGGGAGAAGAGATGGCGGAGGCAGACGGCTGCAGGAAAAATATCCGGATCCTTTCAGAAAATGTACAAGAGGAAGATCGGGAGCGCATGGAGCGGCTGCTGTGTGCCGAGCCTGAGGTAATCCGCATGGAGGAGGGGCTGACCAGACAGGAAAGCTCCTTCCTGAACCAGATTTCAGACATGCATCAGAAAATAAAGGGGATATTAAAGGCTGTCGTAGAGGTTGATAAGGTCCTCAGTAAAAGGCTGGCAGGAGAAAAGTCCTATTATGTATCATAATGGGACTGTTTCTCTTCCGGCGAAACGTCGGGGGAAATGACCCAGACCGGCCCTCCCGCAGAGGCGTTTTCGGACAATTCCTCCAGGAGCAGCTCAGGCGGCCAGCCCACCCGGTTGTTTTCTTCGTTGAAGGGATCGGCCACGCGGATATTTCCCTGGGAGTCCACGCCTGTGAGGATAATGAAATGCCCGCCTCTGGTGAAATGTCCCGGACCCATGAGAAGGACAACCAGCTTATCGTAGTACAAAGGCATAGTCAGGGCTTCCGGGGAGCGGATGGAAAGGCTTTCCACCTTCAGGCCGAAAGCGGCCGCCCCTTCCGGGATCAGTTCATGCCGGCTGCCGCCTCCGGGGCTGAAATAGCCATGCTGCGCGGCCCAGTCCGCCATTTCCGGAGGAGTTGGCGTATCACCGGTCAGATTTGCCACAAGCATTGCAAGTACGGTGGGACCGCAGCCGTATTTGGACATGGGATCCCTTCCTCCATACAAATAATTCTTCCATTCCGGATCGATCTGGCTGTAATAACAGAAAGACAGGGCGGAAGGGGAATGAAGGGAAAGGAACAGGCCGGAAACCTGTGTATTGTTTTTTTTCAGTTTGCTGCAGGGGGCTGCATGAAAAGGAAAGGCCCCTGCGGTAAGGATCAGGGACAGCGCCAGGGCTGCCGGGATTATTCGGATTTTTTTTTGCATGCAGCTACTCTCCTTGTTAATCAATTACATATAAATTATCGGACGGATTGTGAAATAAATAAGACAGGGCACCGGGAAAGTAGAAGGAAGAATGGCAGAGATACGTTTTGTTAATGTAAGCAAGGTGTTTGATGAAGATGTCATTGCGCTGGAGCACGCTTCCTTTGAGATAGGTCAGGGGGAGTTTCTCTTTTTTATAGGAAGAAACGGCGCGGGAAAAAGTACGGTATTCAGGCTTTTGATGGGACAGGAGGCAGCTACCTCCGGCGAAATCTACATAAACGGCATTTCCGTCAATGCCATCCGGCGGCGGAAGCTTCCCTATTTCCGCCGGCAGTTCGGTATTATGCGGCAGGAGCTGGGGCTTCTTTCCGACAGGACCGTGTGGGAGAATCTTATCTTTTCCCTTCGTGCGACGGGGCACTGGGGAAGAGCGCTTAACCGGGTGGCGGGAGGTGCTTTGGAAATGACGGGGATGTCCCATAAAAGGGATGCCTATCCCCGGGAACTGTCCGGCGGGGAAACGGCGAAGGTTTTGTTGGCAAGGGCGATATCCGGGAGTCCCCGGATTCTGGTGCTGGATGAACCTACGGCCAATCTGGACGGGGACAGCTCCTGGGATATCATGTGCCTCCTGGAGGAACTGAACCGGCGCGGCATGACGGTTCTGGCGGCCAGCCATGACCGGGAGATGGTAAGCGTTATGCGAAAGAGGGTGATAACCCTCTCAGCGGGCAGGATTGTGGCGGATGAGCGAAGAGCCATTTATAATACGATGGCATCAGACATATTGGAAGAGAGAAGAATACGGAATGAAAGGCAATTATCCGGAAGCAGAAAAACTGATCGACTGCTTAAAGGCAGTTATTAACCAACAGAAACTACCCTCCAACGATGTGGGCCTTAACTGGGAGCTGTTTTATAAGACTGCCGATTTCCACCACATCTCCAACATGGTATATTATGCGGCACTGGGAATACACCCGTCCCTTCCCCGGGAATGGACGAGGCAGTTTGCAGGCAGATACCGGAAAGCGGTCATACTGGAGGAGCAGTACAGAAACCTGGTGGAGGCGATCCTTTGGGACTGTGAACAGAATGGGCTGCATATCATGGCTCTGGAAAACGCCATTTACCCTGCTTTTTATCCCATGCCGGAGATGCGTCTTACGGACAGGGCCGAATTCTGGGTGGAAGGCAGGCAGCGGGATAAAGTGGATTTGATGATGTACCGGCTGGACTTCATACCGGAGGATAATCCGCAGCCGGGGGTTTATCTGTATACCAGAGCCGGCCTGCGGATCGTGTTCTATGAAAAACTGCAGTTCGGAAACCGCAGGCTGTCACACGGCTACCGCATGCCGGTGAAGTCACTGCCCAAAGCGGAGGGAAAATACTATGTCCATAAAATGGAAGAACCGGGCCTGTTTATTTTCCTTATGTGCAGCAAGGCCCAGCGGTTTACGGACAGGGAATTTGATCTGCGGGATATGGTGGATATCTGGCTGTATTACCGGGCCGTGGTCAGGGGGGATTCCTGGAAATATATTATAAAACGTCTCAGCAGGCTTGGCGTGTGGAATTTTACCAGCAAAATACTGATGCTCACCGATTTCTGGTTCGGCGGCGGAGGCGTGGGGGAAGAAACGGAATTCTATGAGGAACTTGAAAAATATATCTTTTTCAAGGGGACACAGGGTGTGGAAACCGCTATGCGGATACTTCCGCTGCTGAAGCAGAAGATCCGCAGGAAAAAGAAGGTCCAGAAGAGGGAAAAAAGGAAAAAAATACAGAGATGGATATTCCCCGCACAGGAATATATGCTTCTTCTTTATCCCAGGATGGGGAAATACCGTATTTTGCTTCCCTTATGCTGGCTGAGGAGGCTGGTGCGCAGCTTTTTTATCTGTCTGAAGACCAAACTGGGAAATAAAAGAAAAACGGAAAAGATATCTTAACATTTAACGGAATATGACGATATGTAAAGCAAAGGAGTGATGGATATGAAGATATCAATGGATAATATTCTTACTATATACCGTCAAAACGCCGCTTCACAATCTGTTAAGAGGGAAGATACCTTGCCGGAAATGAAAAAAGAAAAAAACTTTGATGAAATAAAAATCAGCCCGGCAGCGGAGTCTGCTCTGGAGGAGACCGAATTGGCCAGAACGCTTTCGGCAAAGCTTTCTGCACAGATACGTCAGGAAGTATCCGGGGAAAGGCTTGTATCTCTGAAAGAACGGATACAGGCGGGGGACTACGGGATTGACGCCGCGGCGATTGCTGAAAGAGTGATGCTTACAGGCAAAGGAGAGATGGCGGATGATGGAACTTAAGGAGATAATTCTGGAACTGGACGATGTGCTGGAGGGATTGATTCCCATAGAAGAACGGAAGCTTTCGGCCGCTGCCAATTATAATGTGGTGGAGCTGGAAGAATGCATGAAAAGAGAACAGGCCGCCGTACTGCAGATACGCGGACTGGATCAGAAAAGGGAAGCCTGGCTGGCCCAAAAAGGCTGGTCGGACAAAAGCTTCCGTCAGATTCTGGAATTCCTGCCGGGGGAGGAGAGGGGCCAGCTGGAGCCTTCCTTTGAACGGATGACGGAAAATTTCCGGATGTTCCGGAAAGTGAATGAAGACACCAATATGGTGCTCAAGACCAATCTGCGTGTGGTGGAGAATCTGACAGGGAAGAACGGCCCGTATTCCCCTGAAGGGACACAGCAGGAAAAAGAAAGACACTTTACAAGCCGGAAGGCATAAAGGAGGAACTATACTATGCGGTCAACCTTTTCAGGCCTGAGCATGGCTCTTCTGGGACTGAACGCCAGTCAGAAGGCCCTGGATGTGACAGGACAGAACATTACCAATATCAATACAAGCGGCTATACAAGACAGCGGCTGGATCAGTCCAGCATCAGTCCCAGCGGGGCCAGCTATTTCAACATGGTCTACGGAGCGAAGGTAGGACAGGGGGTTATGGTGACGGGAGTCAGCCAGATACGGGATCCTTTTCTGGATATCCAGTACCGGAACCAGCTGACCAAGGTAGGTACGGAAGATGCGAAAAACGAGATTCTCAAAGGGATTGGGGATGTCTTTGACAATGTGGATGTCTCCACTATACAGGATGCCCTGGATGATGTGGTGGATCAGCTTCAGGTTCTTTCCACCAAGGTGGGACAGAAAGGCAACGACAATCTGGTCCGTTCTTCCTTTGAAGTGCTTTTGTCCTATATCCATCAGAATGCCACGGATTTGAAAAAGGTGCGCACGGAACTGGAAACCAAGATGGGCACAACCGTGGTTCCGGACGTAAACCAAATCCTTTCTTCCATCCAGAAGCTGAATGATTCCATCAAGGCCAGCCAGGTGCAGGGGAATCCGGCACTGGAACTGAAGGATCAGCGGAATGCCCTGCTTGATGACCTTGCCACGTATCTGCCTATCGATGTGGTTTACGGGACGGAGAATGTGGGAGGAGGCTTTAACGTGGAAACCCTGAGCGTCAAGCTCAGAGGGGTGACGAATGGCGGAAATGATATCTATTTGATAAAGGATGGGAAAAAAGGGGAATTCTCCTATTCTACCGTGGATGGAAAAGGAAAGCTTGAATATACCGGGATTGATGGGATGACGACTCTGGATCTGACGGATAAGCTGCCGTCCGGTATTCTCAAGGGCAACCTGGATATGTTGAATAAGGAAGGGGCATTCGACGGTTCCACAGTAAAGGGGATTGGTTATTATGAGAAAGTGTTCGATTCCTTTGTAAATACTCTCGCCACAGAAATGAATAAACTAAATAGCCAGTATACCGGCGTAACCGGTGCAGGAAACCTGTTTGAGGCGACTGGCGGAGGCGTGATTACCGCTTCCAACATCAAAATATCCGATGGCTGGATGAACGGGACAGTCAAACTGATCGCTTCCGAGCATGCCGATGTGGAAGGAAACACGGATCCGGATAATATACTGGAGATGAAAGCCCTGCTTTCTACGGATACCATTACGTTTTACGCATTGGATAAGGATGGAAACAGGCTTCAGGATGCCGCCCACAATGATATTGTCGTGTTCGAAGGAACGATGCCCGCCGCATATGCCAACATCCAGGCGGAGCAGGGAATTGAGAAAAAGTCCACCCAGGCAATCCTAAACAACCATACCACGGTGCTTGCCAACGCGGCGGATGCCAGGGATTCCGTCATGGGCGTAAACCTGGACGAAGAGGTGATGAACCTGATGCGCTATCAGCAGTCCTACGGTGCGGCGGCAAGGCTGATGACGGTTATGGATGAAGCGCTTGACAAACTGATTAACGATACAGGTATGGTAGGAAGATAACAGGAGGTATTGACAGATGCGCATAACTACAAATATGCTGATGAGAAATTACCAGAATAGTCTAAGCAAGAGTATCGGCGGCCTGTCGGATTCCCGTAATGCGGTACTTACCGGGCGCCGGTTTACCAAAGCGTCGGAGGATCCCAGCGGAGCCTTGTCGGCTTCTTCCCTGGAACGCAAGTATGTGAGGAACAAGTCTTATCTTACCACGATAAAAGAGGTTCAGTCCCGTCAGGATGCCCAGGAAGATGCAGTCATGCAGATGAATAAGATATGCCAGACCATTGACCGCGATTATTCGGTCAGTGCCATGAGCGGGACAAATATGGAGCAGAGCATCCGTAAAACCTATGCCACCGCGATGCGCGAGCTCCAGAATTCCATGGTCAGCAGCCTGAACGCCCAGTACGGGGAGGAATTTGTATTTGGCGGGGCGATGGGGATGAAGGTTCCTTTTGAGCTTAAGGAGGACGGAACCCTTACCTACCAGGGGATTGATGTCAATTCCACAGATCCGGCGGATCAGGCCAAGCTGAAGGAATTATCCAAAGAAAGCACTTTTGTGGATATTGGCTTCGGGCTCAGCTTTGAGACAGACGCATCCGGTAAGAAGAGCGTGGTGTCCTCCAGCGCCTTTGATACCTCGCTGCCCGGAATCAATGTGATTGGTTACGGCGATAAAAACCTGATAACCACAATTGGGAAAATGGCAGATCTTCTGGAAGCGGAAACGTTTGACAAAGATGCCTATTCCGCCCTTTGGACCGATTTCCGGGAAGGGGCTACCGCGCTCACGGATGTGTCTACCAAGCTGGGAACGAAAACCACTCTTCTGGAATCCACCCAGACAAGACTGACCGATTTGGATCTGGCTTTGTCCACGCAGATTGACAGTATTGTAAATGTGGATCCGGCGGAGGCGCTGATGAATTATTCCTGGGCGAATTATACCTATACGACAGCGCTTAAAGTAGGCACGAACATCATTTCGGCATCATTACTGGATTTTATAAGCTAGTCAGGTGTAAGGAGGCATTGTGTCATGGAACAGCTTTTACAGATCAAAACGGTACCCATCAGCTATGAGCTGAAGGTGGAGAATGCAAGGCTGGAACGAAGGAACGGGACGGCGGAGGTTGAAATCAGCCGGGACAAGGGAGGTATGCATATCAAAAGCCGCCCTGTAAAGGTAAATATTGATTCTTTTGAGGCCAGGAATTCCATCCTGCCAACCACGGCCACCAGCATCAGGCAGGCGGCACAGAAGGGACAGATGGCTTCCTATCAGGCGACGGCCCAGTATGCGGCGGAAGGAAAACTGATGCTGAAAGCACAGATAGGGCAGGGAAATGAGATGCTGAATCAGATTCTGGAACAAAGAACGGCACAGCCCACAGGAGATTTCGGAATGACCTTTCTTCCCACCGCACAGGCACAGCTTTCTTGTGTGCCCCCTTCTCTTACCATCGAATATGAGATGGATAAGCTGAATTTTGATTTGAAGGTGGATAAGGGCCAGGTGGAATTTATACCGGGAAATATTGAGCTTTCCATAGAACAATATCCGGATGTGATCATTCAGTATGTAGGTAAGCCGATATATGTACCCCCCAGTGTGGCGGAGCATTTTAACGGGGAATTTATTGATGTGAAAGCATAAGGATGAATTATCAGAAAACGGAGTGGAACGTATGAAGGCTGATACCATGTATTTTGGCAGGATAGAGTTCGATAAGAAGGAACTCATCCGGTTTGAGGAGGGTCTTTTTGGTTTTGAAAGCCAGAAAGACTTTCTTCCTGTTCCCTTTGAGGGGGAGGAGGATGCGGTTCTCTGTCTGCAGAGTATTTCGGACAGGGATATCTCATTTCTCATTATGAATCCTTTCCGTTTGTATCCTGCGTATGAACCCAAGCTTGGCAAGGTGGATTACCGCAAACTGGGTACGGCAAAGGAAGAAAACCTTTCTTATTATGTCATCTGTGTGCTCCGGGATACGCCGGAGGAAAGTACGGTAAACCTGAAATGCCCGGTGGTGGTGAATACGGTTACCAGAAGGGCCGTGCAGGTGATCCTGGAAAACAATACTTACGGATTCCGGCATTCCCTTTCGGAATTTGCAGGAAAGGAGGCCTGATATGCTGGTACTTCGCAGAAAAAAGGAAGAAGCCATCCGGATAGGCCCTGACATAACGGTGACCATAACGAATATCGGGCAGGATTATGTGAACCTGGCAATTGACGCGCCGCGGGAAGTCAATATCCTGCGTTCGGAACTGGCGGAGGCGGCGCAGGCAAACCGGGAAGCAGCCAAGGCCGATCCCCGGTCGGTAAAGGCGCTTACAGGTATGCTGCAGAAACAGAAGGAAAACCAAGATCAATGATACGGAAGAAACCTACGATTTTTACAGGAATACTCATACTGCTTACAGGCGCTTTCCTTTTGGGGAATTTGTCCGTACTGGCACAGAACCGCTCTTCCGGAGATTTGAAGGTGAGCGGAGGAACCTACGGCAAGGATTACCGTTATGAGGAAAATACCCTTGTCATACTGACGGATACGGCGCTTACCGTCTCGGGAGAGAGCAGGAAGGACCGGATACAGGTAAAAAGCGGGACAGACGCCAGGATTACATTAAAAAATGTGGACATCAGGGTAAGCGGCTGTGCGCTGGATGCGGGAAGCGAGACGGCGGTCATAAAGCTAAGCGGGACCAATTATCTGAAAAGCGGGGCCAAATATCCCGGCATCCTGGTGCCGGAGGGCACAAGTGCGGAAATCTCCGGCGGCAGGAAGGACAGCGTTACCGTGTTCGGGGGAAGCCAGGCTGCCGGAATCGGCAGTGAAAAGGACAAAGCCTTTGGTGAAATAAAAATTACAGGCGGCACGGTTACGGCTACCGGCGGCGCAAAAGCGGCGGGCATCGGTAACGGCTTCCAGGGATCCGGCGGCAGGATCCGGCTGGAAGGAGGCAGAGTCAGTGCCTATGGAGGTGCCGGAGCTGCGGATTTGGGCTGCCCGCAGGAAGGAAACGGGACGGCAGGAATTACCCTTTCCGGGAACGGAATCCTTTCTGCTGCGGAGGTTATCGGCAACAGCACCTATGAAGAGGGAATCCTTTTTACGGAAAAAAGCGGTGTGGTTTACGGGTCGGTAATTCTGTCTTATCCGCTGGAAATCGCTTCGGGACAGACGTTTACCATCCCTCCGGAAAGTGACCTGGAAATCCCGGCAGATATCAAATGCGTGAACAAGGGTGATATGTATGTCTACGGAACGCTGAAGACAGCGGGAGTATTTGACAATAAGGGACAGATATATGATTATGGGGAACAGCTGGCAGATGAGGTGGGAATTACCGGGAATCCGGTAGTTTCCCGTGATATCCGTGATATTTACCTGGCGAATGGAAGCGTCCGCTTCACTAAGGAAGGCTATGAACAAAGCGGGATGCTTTTTCCGGACGACAGCGGCTTTGGCAGCTATACCATTTTCGGGGAAGGGGAGGAAAGCGCCGCTTCTATCGATGTGGAGGCAGGACTTTCACTGACCTGTACTCTGAAGGAGGTGCTCCTTAACCCGGAGACAGGTAAGAGTGCGCTGACTCTTGGGGAGGGCGCTTCGGTACAGCTGCTTCTGGAGGGGGATAACCGGTTCGGCGGAGGCAGTGCTTCGGATCGGATCGTACTGGACAAGGATGCGGATCTGGAGCTTTCCGGAAGCGGGACCCTGGCCCTGGAGGGCGGAAATGGAAGCAGGCTGGTCCTTCAGGGAACCGCAGGAGCTTCTGCATCCTCTGCATCGGAAGAGGAGGAAGCGGACGGCGGAGACGGAGAAGAACAGCCGGCGGAAGATGTTTCCGCAGACGGAGAGGTGAGAACGATCCCGGTTGAGGAGACGGAAAACATAATGGAAGCCGTACTCACCTATGATATGCTGGAACAGATGACGGAAGAAAAACAGGATCTTGCCATAGAGGGCAGGATGGTACAGATAGCTATGGACTGGCGTGCGGTGAGGGAGCTGTACCGGGAAACCAGGGGGGATGTGACGATACGGGTGCGTCCGTTTACCATAGGCCCCGCTTTTCCCCTTGCTGCACAGTACATAGCGGACAGGCCGGTGTATGATATCCAGATCGTGGAAAAGGACGGGGGAAAAGAAACCGTGCGCAGCGTTTCCTTTGAGGATGGGACGGTTCAGCTGATGATCCCTTACAGCAAACCCTCTGCAGAAGATGCCAGAAAGCTGTATCTTGTCTACGTGGGGGCGGATAACACGCTGGACTGGATTAAGAATTCCTATTATGATGCCGGTAAAGAACGGATGGTATCAGAGGTCAGGCACTTTTCTGTATATGGAATCGGCAGCCAGGCGGCACCGGCGGCGGTGTCGGGAAACGGTGTCTGACGGGATGGACTTTAATAAATAACAGGAGAACTTTGGGATAGGAAGCAAAGCCTTCCAGGAAAAGAAGAGAACCGGACAGCGGCATGTCCGGTTCTCTTCTTTTCCTGGATATTATTATGCGGAGAAAATAATTACGTTTCTTCCGGAATCGGTTCAAAGGAGCCGATGGCTTCGCACACGTCGCACACATCCATAGGTTCCTGCCGCATCGCTCCGCAGAACATACAGCGGTAGCCGGGCCTGGGGGGCGCAGGCTGTGCGGATTCCTGTTCCTCAGCCGCTGCCGGCTGGCTTTTCAGCTGGATCAGCGCCCGTAAAAAGGCTTCCTCATGATTTTTTTCTATGGCGGCTACCTTCTCAAACATGCCGGCGATCTCTTCAAAACCCTCTTCTCTTGCCACGGCGGCAAAGCCGGGATACATGCTGCGCCACTCCGAATTTTCACCGGAGGCGGACTCCATGAGATTGCCGGAGGAATCTGACAGGGGGCCGTTGAGGAGACTGTACCATATTTTGGCATGATAGGTTTCATTGCGTATCATCTGTTTGTAAAGATCGGCCACACGATAAAGCCCTTCCTTTCTGGCAGCTTCCTCATAAAAGGCATATTTGGAACGGGCGAGGGATTCCCCCGCGAGAGCGGCCTTCAGGTTTTCTTCTGTTTTGGTGTTTTTCAGTTCTTTCATTTCCGTTATCCTTTGTCTTATTTTTTATTCAGGTAATTCATAAGTACCCTGGGAATATTGGCGCAGGAGGACTGGACACATACGCCGCCGATATTATGGGCGACCATAGGCATACCGTACACCACACAGGACTCCTTGTCCTGGCCGATGGTATAAGCGCCGGCCCTGCGCATCTTCAGCAGACCGTCGGCGCCGTCGTGTCCCATGCCGGTGAGGATGATCCCCACGCCGTTGCTCTGGACAGCGTCGGCCATAGAATGGAACAGGACATCCACAGAGGGCATATGGCCGTTTACCTTTTCCCCGTTAAAGCAGGAAACCGTATACGAAGTACCCAGGCGCACCACTTTCATCTGCTGGCTGCCCGGGGCTATCAGCACTTTTCCTGGTTCTATCCTATCGCCGTTAGCGGCCTCCTTTACCTGCAGCCTGCAGAGCCGGTCAAGACGCTGGGCATACATCTGGGTAAAGCCCTCCGGCATATGCTGGGTAACCACAATGCCGGGCATGTTTTCCGGAAGCTCCTGGAGGATCTGAAGCGTGGCCTCTGTCCCTCCCGTGGATGCGCCGATAGCTATGACCGTGGATTGCAGGACGGCGGAGTTTATGGGAGACAGCCGGGGGATTAAAGGCGACAGGAACTCCTTTTTCACGGGAGTCTGGCCTGCCACATGCACCTTCGAACGGGAAGCAATGACAATTTTGGATGCCAGGCTGTCAATAAATTCCTGGCGTCCGTAATTCCCTGCGGTGTTCGGTTTCCTGACAAAATCCACGGCGCCGTTGGAAAGCGCCTCAAACACGTTCATATTCACTGCGGATACCATGATTACCGGAATCGGATGTCTGGGCAGCACCTGCCTGAGAAATTCGATTCCGTTCATTTTGGGCATTTCCACATCCATGGTGATGACATCGGGAGAACAAAGAGGGATTTTTTCCATGGCCTCATAAGCATTGGCCGCATAGCCCACGATCTGGATCAGCTTGTTTGCCTGAGGAAGGCTGCTGGTGAGAAATTGGCCGAAAACCATGGAATCGTCCACCACCAGGACTCGGATTGTAGCATTTAGAAGCATTTTTTCATCGCCTTTCTTTAACTGCCGGACTGTTTACGGTAGGTGGCCGGCATAATATAGTCATATCGGGTGGAGGTTTTGTTCAGGCTTTCCGAATGGCCGATAAGGAGATAACCTCCCGGGGCAGTGGCATCGTAAAAACGATCCACAAGGCTGTCTTTGGTCGCCTGATCGAAATAAATCATCACGTTCCGGCAGAATATCACATCGAATTTCAGCTTGAACCGGATGGGATCCATCAGATTGAAGGTTTTGAAAATGACGTTGGACTGCAGGGACGGCTTAACCGTCCACAGTCCGGTGTCCCTGGAATGCTCAAAGTATCTGGTTTTCCAGGCCGCAGGAAGCCTGGAGAGGGACTCCTCGTCATATTGGGCATTCTGGGCAGCGGTCAATGCGTTCTGGGAAATATCGGTGGCCAATATCCGGGTATCCCAGTATCCCTTTCCTCCGAAATATTCCTTTAGCAGCATGGAGATGGTATAAGGCTCCTGGCCGGTGGAACAGCCTGCGCTCCAGATACTGAGCACGTGATCCTTCTTTTTCTGCTCCAGATAAGGGAGGATGGTGTCCCGGAAGAAGGTGAAATGCTCTTCTTCCCGCATAAAAAAGGTATAGTTTGTGGTAAGCCGGTTCAGCATGCCGTCAATATCCGACGGGGTGGCTTTTGTGAGGATATCATTTACATATTCCGTAAAGCCGGGATAGCCTTTTGCCATAATGTCGTTGGACAGCCTTCCCATGATGAGCTGTCTCTTCTGGGAAAGATCAATTCCGTAATTTTCCCTGATAAAAGTATATAAGCGTTTAAAATCGTTATCACTGATTGTTAACATCCTGTTGACTCCTGTTTTTGGTTATTCAATGAGGGCTTCGTAATTCAGCAGGAGGATCACGGTCCCGTCCTCAAGGGAAACCATGCCGTTGGTCAGTTCCTGCCTGTTTTCCACAGGGATGGGGGAAGCATCGGACAGATCGATGTCCAGTACCTGGGACACACTGTCAACCATCATTCCGATTGTGGTGGACAGAATCTGCAGGATCACGGTACTGTGGGATTCCGGGCTTTCCATTCCGCCCACACGCAGACGGAAATCGATGATGGGGATGATCTGTCCCCTGAGATTGATGATTCCTTTAATATAATCGGGAACCATGGGCAGGGGGCGGACGGAATAGTCGGTTATGATTTCCACCACATTCATGGTATCCACGCCGTAGGTCAGGCCGTTGGCGATAAAGGTAAGGTAGCTCTTTGTTTTTTCATTCTCTTCGTTGGTCTGGATTTTAGCCATTGTCAAAGCCTCCGTATTCGTTTCAGGCAGGGGGTCAGAAAAGGGCCTGTGCCGCCTGGTATACATTTGATATTTCCAGGATGATGCTGATATTTCCATCTCCCAGGATCGTACATCCGCTGATGCCGGAATTCTTGATGTTGAAATTGTTCAGGTAGGAGGGGAGCGGCTTGACCACCACCTGCTGTTCTCCTAACAGTTCGTCGATAAACAGGCAGTAGGATTTGTCGCTGGCTTCCACCCACATAAGCAGGCCCTCCGTGATACCGGTAATCGCCGAATCAATTCCATAGAGCTGATGGAGGCGTACCAGAGGATAAAAATCCCCCATACAGCGGATGAGTTCATGCCCTTCGGAATCATAAATGATATCCTCAGGCAGAGCCTTGAAGGATTTGCGGATATTGGAAATGGGGATAGTGAAAATAGTGCCTCCCACGGAAACCTCCATTCCGTCCACGATAGCAAGGGTGAGCGGTATGCGCAGAGTCATGCAGGTACCTTTGCCGTATTCGCTGGATATACCCACCGTACCGCCGATCGCTTCCACATTCCTCTTTACCACGTCCATTCCCACACCTCTGCCGGAGTATTCGGTAACCTCTTTATTGGTGGAAAAACCGGGAAGCATCAGCAGGGAAAGGATTTCCTTCTGGCTGTATTCTTCCTCCGGCTTTACCAGCAGCCCGTTCTCCCTGGCTTTGGCCAGGACGGAGGCAGGGTCGATTCCGCGGCCGTCATCGGTTATGGTGATGATGACCTCGCTGCCGGTATGGCGCGCCGCCAAGACGATCTCACCCTGCGGGTTTTTCCCGGCCCGGACACGGTCGTCCGCGGCTTTTTCAATCCCGTGGTCCATGGCGTTTCTTACTATATGCATGATGGGATCGCTGATGTTGTCCACGATACTTTTGTCTACTTCCGTATTCTCGCCTTCAATGGTCAGCCGTACATCCTTATTCAGCTCCTGCTTCATATCCCGGACAATCCGGTTCATTTTCTGGAAGGTGCCGGAGATAGGCACCATCCGCAGGGACATGGCGATATCCTGCAGGTCGTCGGTGAGCTTGCGCAGCTGCCTTGCGGATTTGAGGAAGCTGTCCAGCTTCAGGCCGTGCAGCTCCGGGGAGGAAATCACCATGGATTCGGTGATGACGATTTCCCCCACCACCGCCATCAGCATGTCCAGCTTGGTCAGGTTCACGCTGATCAGGTTCTGTTTCACCGGCGCGTTATGGGCGGCGCCGGGAGCCGCCTTTTGGGCGGGAGAAGCCTTCGGAGTGTCGGGCGCTGTGCCGGATGCCGTGGCCTGCCGTGTTTCCGGTTCCCGGTATTCCGGGTTGTCCAGCAGTTCGTAAGAATGGAGATTGTTGATATCCTTGATGACCGCAATGGCGGTTTCCGCCATTTCCTTCGCGTCAAAGGCGAGAAAAAAACCGTCCCGTATAATGAGTTCAGCCGTGCCGCTGTTGTTCTCGATGTCCGCCGGATAAAAACGGAAATCCGTGATGGCATCCTTCAGGGAGGTTACCAGCATGAAAGCTCTCAGGTTTTCCATGCCGCAGCCCTCATCAAAAAAGACACGCAGGAAGCAAATCCCCGGATCCGGGGGAAGTGAGGCCCCGTTCCGGGATTGTACGGCAGGGGAGGGAGCGGGGGCGGCGGCCTGCGGGGCCGCGGAAGCCTTTTTTCCTCCGCCGTCTTTACTGATTTTATCCAGAAAACTATTAATTTCTTGAATTATACTGTCGATATTAGTACTGAGTGGTTCATTTTTTTCCACCTTGCGGACTTCTTCCCGCAGTTTATCGGTGGATTTAAACATGAGGTTAAACAGCTCTGATTTATGGGAACTGCTCAGACTGCTGATTCCATTCTCCCGTATGAAAAAGAAAACGTCCTCAATATGGTGGGCAATGGTCATGAGGGAAGAAAATTCAAGCATGGCAGAAGAGCCTTTGATCGTATGCATGATACGGAAGATTTCATTCACATCATCCGAGGTAAAATCCGCATTTTTTTCTGCATTGATCAGCAGTTCATCAAGCTGTTCCAGAAGGGAATTGGTTTCGAATAAATAAGTATCCAGTAGGTTATCCAGAGTGTTATCCATAATTCTTTTACACCGCCTTATCTGATCAGATATTTTATGTTTATGACATATTTTATATATCGGCTAAAAAATACAGAAAATAATTGGAGTTGCAAAAAATGTCTAATATTTTGAAGGTCACCACGCCCGTCGGAGGGTATGAAAACAAGAATAATATGAAAATGAATCCGACCTCAAGCGGGGAGCTGCAGCGCGTCCAGGCCCCCATTGAGCCGCAGAAGGTACTCAGGCCGGATGCCAGGAATGACGCCGGACAGGATAAAAATACACAGCTGAAGCTCAATTATGAGTCCAATTACAATAATTTTATCAAGATGCTGCAGTCCACCGGGGATCAGGTGGAGGATCTGACCCGCATTCTGATGCAGAAGAGGGAGCTGCTGATCCAGTCCGGCATGGACGGGAATACGGCGGAGGAAATAGCGCGTTTCTTTTCCATGATAGGGCTGAAGGAAGGAGATATGGCTCTTTTCCTGAAGCAGCAGGCGGATATGGGCGTGCGCTTTAAGGGGCCTTTGTTCGACCTGCTGCGGCAGGTGATGGAGCAGACGGATTCCGTGGATCTGAAAGCTTCTATCCTGGATTTTGTCAGGCGCTACGGCGATATGGCATCCGGGGGACATATCATGCAGACGATTGTGGATGCCCTGCACAAAGCCGGAAAATACATGTATTCAAAACAGGCAGGGGAGCTGGAACAGATGACCGGCCGCCTTGCTTTCGGAAAACAGCATGCAAACGGAGAAACACAGAAAAATACAGCCCTTTTAAAAGAAAAAATCCTTCCGCTTCTGAACCGTTATATCTCCGCGACCCATGACAGGGGGGAGCTGCGCAACTTTGCGGCCCATATCTCGTACCAGCTCGCCCGGTATGAAAACGGCAGCATGGAGGGGCTGATGCAGAGCTTCCGTAAGCTGCTGGGCTATCAGGGGGTTAGGAAGGTTTTCGGGGATATGGACGAATCCCTGGTGGAATCGGTGCTTCACAAGGCGGCAGGAGAAAAGGCGGACTGGAACAGAGGCTTCCTGGACATCCTGCGTTCGGGCATGAACGGCGACAGCAGTATGGAAGCGAAGCAGATAAGCCGGAATGTGATCCAGTCCATCCTGCTGAATGAAAGCGTGTACATGCCGGTGCTCCATCTCATGCTTCCTATGGTGGTGGAGGATAAGCTGATGTATTCCGAACTGTGGATTGACCCCGATGACAGGGGAAACGCCGCGGAGGAAGAGGACGGGCCGGCGGTGAGGGCACTTATTAAATTTGATATCGAACAGCTTGGTTTTTTTGATATGTTTCTGCTTTACAGGGACGGGAAGATGGAAATGCAGCTGGATATCCCGGACAGCCTGCTGGAGAAAGAAAAGGAAATCCGGCAGAATGTGGGACGTATTTTATCGGAAAACGGGATACGTCTGGAGAATCTGGTGACCGGATCCAGCAGGGAGTCCATACCCATTACGGAAGCATTTCCCCAGATTACAGAAAAAAGGAGTGGAGTTAATGTCCGAGTTTAAGGAGACCTTGAATAAAAAAGCGGTGGCCCTGACTTATGATGAAGAAAGGCAGGGTGCACCGGTTATTGTCGCTTCAGGCATGGGATATATGGCAGAAAAGATCGTGGAGGTAGCCTCCCAGAACGGCGTGCCGGTCTATGAGGATGATTCCCTGGCAACCATCCTCACCCAGATGGAGCTGGGAAGCCGTATACCGGAGGAACTATACCAGGCCGTTGTGGATATCTACGCGTATTTCCTTCATTTCGTCCCCGGAAAAGAACGGGAAACGGAAGAAGAGGATAAAGAATGAGTTAATTTTTAGGCCGGGTTTCCATCTGAAAAATATAACCCCGCAGCATGCTTTCCGCATTGGAGGAAAGATTCTCAAAACAGCAGCCGTAGCCGAACCGTTTATTCCCCAGTTCATTCTTGCGCAGAACCCGGGCCTGAAACACAAAGGGAAGGATGTTATGGTAAAAGCGGATCTGGAAGGAAGGAACAGGCAGAGGCTCTGCGGTAATAAAATAAAGCCCTCCTGCGGAAAGATTCGTCGTAATACCGGCCACCGTTACCGGCTTCTTCCCCTGCGCATCGGAATAAGTCACACGGATGGACAAGGATATGGAAAGCCGGAAATCCTCATGCCGGTTTACCAGATCCTGTATGCTTTGTATCCGGCACAGGGCCTTGTGATAACCTTTCTTCTCCGGATCCGGACGGATATCCAGCAGGTCGCAGGTACAGGTTACCAGCCCGTTTACGGAATCATAAAAAAGCACGGCCTGCCCGCAGATGCTTTTCTTTCTGGGGTTCCAGTCCGTAAAAGAGAGTGTGATTTCCTCATCGCCGGAAAATTCCACGTCAGCCTGACAGAGAAAGGAATTGTTCTTGGGATGAAGAAGGTAGCATTTTCGGCAGTTTTTAATTGGCAGCACTTTCGTTACCTCCGGAAGTATAAATTTTTACAATCCTGTTATTCTATCGGCTGTCTGCCGGCAAATATTAAGTCCCGAAGTAAAAAAAGTTCCGCCTGTGCGGTTGAGAACCGTCCGGTGTAAATACGCCGGGCGGTACCAGGGGGTTACCCCCGGCCGGGCGAATCCCCTTCTTTTTTATGCCTGCGGCCCGGAAACAGGGTGGCGAGGCCGGCGGGAAGCAGGAGCAGAAGGCCTGTGCCTGCTAGGATCAGGGCATATTCTGTAAATGCCTTTTGGTTATTCCCAAAGGCTCCGTTCAGAAAAGGAATGCCCAGAGCGATGGTGAAGTACCAGAATAGCGGCGGGAGGCATCTTCGCAGGAAAGTGAGGACGGGGGCGGAGGCCGGAACGCAGCCGGAACGGGCCGGCTGTCTCGTAAGCGGGGGCTGTCCGGTGAACGCTGCAGCCAGGCGGTAAAGGATAAAGAGGGCGGTGAAATAGACAACGGCCCCCGTAATCGTATGAAACCTGTCCGGCGTCAGCCATCCCCCGGAAAACAGCTCCCGGGGAAGGGAAAGGGGCAGATAAAGGGAAAGGACAATCCGTATCCCGTTTGCCAGCACCGTATATACATAAGAAAAGAGAAAACTGCATGCCGTCCAGCACATCTTTTTCCCCTTTGTGGGCATACGGTGTACGAAGGAATAAAGAAGCGTGGCAAAGGCAATGAGCAGGAACTGTACACCGGAGCAGGAAGCGGCAATGAGGAACCGGAAGGAATGGTTTACATACCCGGCTCCGGGTTCGTATACAAAAGGAATCCCGCTCAGGATCCTGACCCACCCTGCGGTGGGGGCCAGGATCCATCTGAGATCCGAAACAGCGGCTCTGCTGTAAAAATATTTTATCCCAAGAAGAAGGAAGAAGCCGGTCAGATAGAATATCCCGTTTTTTTGTACCATGGATTTGATGTCAGCTATTGTCATGCGTGTTCCCTTCCGCGATTGCAGGTTTCTTTTTTCCCGCCTGATACAAGGTATTCAGGAGCAATACCCCGGCCATGAGGAGAACCAGAAGGATGCCTGCCGGTTCGGAGCCTACGGTATACCCGCCCCCCACAGCCAGCTCCGAAACATTCATGGGAAGCGGAAGCGGCTGTTTCACATCCGTGCTTTTGCCTTCCGTATTGCGGACCTTTTCCGTTACGGCAATGAAGGAAGTATAGGGGGTCATCATACTGTATCGAAGGCCTAGTTCGGTTACTTCTTTTTTGGCGGCTCCCTCCAGATTTTCTGTAATCCCGTAGTCGGTAAGCCGTTCCACCCTGGTGCGCGCCCACAGGTACTGAATGATATTGTTTGCTTCCGCTGGCACGGCGGCGGATACCGGAATATCCTCTGCATAATCGCGGCCCCCGGTTTTCCCGGTGATGTGTATGGTCCCCGACGGCTGCCCCTTCCATTTCCCGAAAAGAATGACAGGCCTGCTGGCGAAAAGGGTGGAGAGCGCAGGCGGCTCTATATCATAAACCTCAAAGCCGTCATAGGTTACCTGGATGTCCGTCAACACAGGAGACTGTATATACGTGCGGAACCGTTCCGCCGCCGCAGCCGCCTCGCTGGTTTGTGTTACCACGAAGGATTCACCCAGCCCCGTCTTGGCTATGCCGTCTATCAGATACCGGTTGACCGAGCTTCCGATGCCGAAGGAGAAAAAGCTGGCAGCCCCGCTGTTGCTGCGGATAATATCGAAAATCTCCTGTTCCCCGGAAATGTAACCATCCGTGATGGCGATAATGCTTCTTGCGGCTCCCGCAGCGGCAGGAAGGGACAGTGCCGTTTCCATCGCAGGGGCCAGATCGGTTCCGCCTCCGCCCTCTTCCTGATCGATGAGGGCAATCGCTTTTTGTACATTGGCGGCGGTGGCGGGTACCGACGCAGGGGCCATCTGCTGTAAGGTATCGGAAAACAACAGGACATTAAAACGGTCGGTTTCCCGTAAGGTTCCGGCCAAATCCTTTATGAGCGCCTTTGCGGTATCAAGAGGAAAGCCGTACATGGATCCGGACACATCCAGGATAAATATATATTCCCGGGGAGGAATGGATTCCGGTGTAAATCGTTCCGGCGGCTGCACCATCAGCATAAAGAAATTCTCCGATTCCCCGGTGCCCAGCATAAGCCCGCTGCTTATTTCCTGGCCGGTTAGTTTATAATCCAGGATAAAATCCCGGTTTCCCGCAAATTCCTCCGGATGGGAAAGACTGACCTTCGCGCGGGTTTGGTTATCCCATGCCACGTCAATATCATGGGAAGTACACTCCAGCTGTGTAATGGGGAGGCCGGCGGAAAGGCTGACATCAATCGTATATTTCTCCGGCGACGTATCCCCGAATTTCAAAAAAGGGCTGGCAATCCACTTTTCCGTATCCAGGCTTAAGGGAACCGACGGGCTGGTATACCGAGGCCCTGCCACCGTGGGGAAAACGAACTGGTAAACACCGTCCGTGGGAGTGAGCAGTTCCGTATAATGCAGCTCAATGCGGATCGTATCCCCCGGCATGACATTTGCCACATCCATGGTAAAGACATTGGGCCGCTGCTGTTCCAGCAGGGAAGCGCTTTTCCCTTCGCTTTTGGCCTGTTCGAATTCCTGCTTGGCCTCTTCCTTTTCTTTTATCTTTGCCGTGATTATCTCATCGCCGATTTCCATTTTCATGCCGTGTACGGTCACTCTGGAGGAAGCCGGGAAAACATAGCTGGCGTTGATCGGTTCCTGTCCTTCGTTGGCGTAGGTCTGGGTGACGAAGGTTTCGGCAAAGACGCCGTTGATAGTGGTGGATACATTGGTTTCCTTCAATGGGAAGCGTTCTGTGGAGGACTCCATACCGTCGATAAGAAAGTAGGGAGCAAGGGCGGCGTCCGGATCCCCATCGTATTCCGATGCACGGACAACCATGGCAGGTGCGCCTAAAAGCAGCAGCAGGGACAGGATACAAAACCGGTATTTCTTTTTTTTCATGATGATTACCCCTCATTCGTTCCGACGGATCCTTGCGCAGGAACCGCAGTCTGTGATGTTTTTTGAAGACGGGGGCCGGTGACGGATGCAGCCCGGAGCAGGCCCTCCTGTCCTTTATGAATAGCTTAGTGTGTGCGGGCATCAAAATAGCATCAAAGATGCATCATTTTTGCATCATGTTACGGGAAAGGCGGCAAGAGGAAAAAGAAGGGTGTCCCCCAGAGTCTAAAATGCGTGTATTCCTCACTGAATTGCGGGAAAACCCTATTTCTTGCAGCAATGGATGGCGGTAAAATGTAACTGTTCAGTAAATGGCATACCAGTGATCCATCCAGCCGGGGAAAACCATGGCGGCACCAACTTTTTTTATCTACACCCCTGCCAGGATGGATGGGGATGAGAGAAAAGGAGAGATTATGAAAGTAGACAGAGTGGCAAGCGTACCAATCGTACTGCACGATCCTTATTTCAGTATCTGGTCGGGAACGGATAAGCTCTATGAATCCGATACCGTGCATTGGTGCGGAAAGAGGCAGAGGATCCGAGGTTACCTGACGGTTGACGGGGAAACCTTCTGTTTTATGGGGGACAGGGAATTCCATCAGGTCATTTTGCAGACAGGGCTTGAGATTACGGCGACGGGCACGGCTTATACCTTTGAAAATGACAAAATAAAGCTGAGGGCTGTCTTTACATCCCCGCTTTTATTGGAGGATCCGGTTCTGGTATCCAGGCCGTGTACCTATGTGGACTTTGATGTGGTAAGGAAGGCGGAGACGGCCGATGTGACCATCGATTTACAGCTTTCTGCGGATCTGGTGCGTTATACGCCGGGCGCGGTAGTGGGAGGGGCTTATCGGACGGACAGCTTTTCCTATGCGGTTATGGGAAAGGCGGATCAGAAGCCGCTGGGAAACAGCGGCGATAACATTACCATTGACTGGGGATATGCGTATCTGGCGGTTCAGGATGCCTATTCCCGGGTAGGTTTTGACCGGGGAGGGGAACAGTTGACGGCTTCCGTTAAGCTGGGGACGCAGTACGGACACGGGGAACTGGTGGTGGCATATGACGATCTGCTGTCTGTTAATTATTTCGGGGAATGGAAAAAAGCCTACTGGACCGAAACCTATGACACGATTCTGGATGCCATCGGGGCCAGCTTCGCGGATAAGGAACGGGTGCAGCAGCAATGCGCGGGGCAGGATGCCCGGCTGGAAGAACAGGCGTCTGCCATCGGAGGGCAGGATTATGCGCTGCTTTGCTGCCTGAGCTACCGGCATTCCCTTGCGGCCCATAAGCTGATCACAGATAAGGAGGGAAATCTGATATTCCTTTCCAAGGAAAACGATTCCAACGGCTGTCTGGGCACCGTTGATATCACCTATCCGTCAGCGCCGCTGTATCTGCTTTACAATACGGAATATGTAAAGGGAATGCTGCGTCCGGTATTTACGTTTGCCGCCTGCGATGTGTGGGAGTTTGACTTCGCCCCTCATGATGTCGGGCGTTATCCGTATGCCACGGGCCAGGTATACGGGCTGGACGGGGAAAAGAGCGGTACCGCGTATGACGGAAGCAACGGCTGTGTGTTCCCGTTCTTTTATCAGTATCCTGCAGGCAGCGGAATTTATGATCTCAGATACCAGATGCCGGTGGAGGAATGCGGCAATATGCTGATACTTACTGCGGCGGTATGCAAACAGGATGGTACGCCGGACTTCGCGGCGCCTTATTTTGAGGTGCTGAAGAAATGGTGTGAATATCTGCTGGCTTATGGGGCGGATCCGGGAGAACAGCTGTGTACCGATGACTTTGCGGGGCATCTGGCCCACAATGTGAATCTGTCCGCCAAGGCCATTATGGGGATTGAGGCGTTTGCCCTGCTGGCAGGCTGGCTGGGACAGGAAGAAATGGCGGAAGAATACCACAGGAAGGCTGTAAGAATGGCGCAGGACTGGGAAGAACGCGGGAATGCCGGGGATCATATGGCATTGTCGTTCGGTGCCGGGGATACCTGGAGCCTGAAGTATAATATGGTATGGGATAAATTCTTCGGAAGCGGCCTGTTCCGGGAGGAAGTTTTTCAAAAGGAAATCGACTATTATCGTAAGAAACAAAATACGTACGGGGTACCGCTGGATTCCAGAAAGAATTATACCAAAAGCGACTGGATTCTCTGGTGTGCCGCAATGGCGGAGGACAGGGAAAAGGCGGATGCGCTAATCGCCCCTGTGGCGGCCTATGTGAAAGAAACGCCGTCCCGGGTGCCTTTTTCCGACTGGTATGACACCGTTTCCGGGGAATACTGTCATTTTATTGCACGGAGTGTGCAAGGCGGTATCTTTATGCCTATGCTGATGCATAAATGACGGCCGCCCCGCCCCCGCTTACAGGAGATTGATTTTAAAATACGTGTGGTACGGTGTGTTGTGTGCCGCATACATAGGAACGAATGGGAGGTCGTCATACCAGAGTACGGGTATGCCGGCCTTTTTTTTCATGACAAAGGCATCCTCCGTGACAGGAGGCAGGTTCAGGGTAATCCAGTCTGTCCCGGGATGCAGGGCCGCCATTACAAGAGGGCCGTACATCAGGCTGGCTGCCGGCAGCCCTTCCAGGGGATCGGGCGTATAGCACAGGTGGAGACGGCAGGGCATATGTACCGTAATACGGTCGCCTCCGGCAAAATCACCCTCCAGAAGGGCATAGCCGCCGGATTGTCCGGTCAGGGAGTCCGCGCCGCAGAAGGTATCGTACAGGGGAGTTGCTTCTGCCGTACGAACAAAGGGCTGCGGGATATCATTGACACAGATGCAAAAGTCCTCCCGGCACCAGAAGGGAATGCGGAAGAAAAGCTTCAGACGGGCATTCCTGTCGGGTATGAACACACTGAAGGAGGAGGGAAAATCTGTTTTCTGGGTCAGTGTGATCCCTTTTTCCTCCCAGTACAGGGAGGAAGACAGGTAAAGCTGGATATACAGGCTGCCGTCGGCCCCCGCATGGTATATGTGCTCGGTATAACGGACATGGTTCTCCATGCCGGTGCCGTGGCAGCAGGTAAAATCATCATAGTCATTGCTGTATTCCCTTACGGCACCGGGGCCTATGGGCAGCATATACGTAACGCCGTGGTGGGCGTCCGGCCGGACGATCGGGTTCTGGCTGGCCGCGATCTGGTTATAAAGGGTCCTTTCGTAATAATCCATAAGCCGGCTGTCCTGCGGATCATAAAAGGAAAGCATACCGGTGAGCTTGAGCATGTTGTAGGCGGCGCAGGTTTCACAGTTTCGGCTGCCCTCAATGTTGCCTGCCAGGATATCCGGCTCTTTGAAATTCTCCCCTCTGCCCACGCCGCCGGTGGAATAGGCATAATGGGAGGTCACAAGCTCCCAGAAATTCCTGGCGGTTTGGTAATAATGGGGTTCTCTGGTGGTGATGAATTCCTGCAGGGCGCCGATCATCTGGGGGATATGCTGATTGGCATGCAGCCCGGAGATGGTGTCAAGCCCCCGGGCAAGTCCGTCAAAGACCGGGGTATTGTCAAACATGGCCGCAGCCTCCCGGAATTCTGTCTTCCCGGTTATCTGGTACAGGCGGGCCAGGGATTCGTTCATGCCGCCGTATTCTCCGGCGATATACATACTCCACATCTTATCCCGCTGCTGCGGGGCGGTGGCAGAAAGCCGCCTGTAAACCCAGAGGCCGATCCCTTCCGCACAATCCAGGGCGGTCCGGCTGTCCAGCTGCAGATAGCAGTCCAGCAGACCGGCCAGCAGCTTGTGCAGGGTATAATAGGGCGCCCAGATAGTGGCATAGGGGGTGAACTGCTCCAGCAGCGCAAACGGATCCGGGGGATAGGCCCCCAGATAGCCTTCGCCCCATTCGGCCGGGTTACGGCTCCAAAGGGACTGGGCGGCGTCGGCAGGCGTGCAGGCGGTGGCAAACGCCGCGGGATCGCCGGCGGACAACAGCTGCAGCCTGCGTAATTCCGTTATCATATATTCCGCCTTCTGTTTCCAGTAATCCTCATGCGTGGAGGCGCAGGCATAAGCCAGGGCGGAGAGAAAATGGCCGGTGGAATGGCCGCGCAGCAGTCCGGAAGGCTCTTCCCAGCCTCCCGGAGGCCGGGCGGACAGGGTGTCCTGCCCGAAGGTCCGGCGGAAATGGTAAAGCATGCGGTCGCAGTCCAACAGCTGCAGGTAATCCAGGCAGCGCTTCTGGTTGCCGCCAAAAAGAGACGAATCCAGCAGGGTGATTTCCCGGAGACGGACAGCTTTGGCGCGCGGAAGGGGAATTCCGGCAGCCGGACGGCCGCCTTTTTGGGGAAAACGGATGCGCAGCGGCTTTTCCTGGCCGTAAACCGGATACAGGGTGAGCGTAAATCCCCGTTCCCCTTTTGCCATGCCCAGCCCGGCTTCCAGAAAGAGCGTAACGGACAGCGGTTCTTTTTCCGGCCGGATAACCTTTCCAGCGGAGGATATATGGGCCGGATCGCCGCTTCTCCAGGTAAAACGGGAGCCGTTTGCCCCGCCTGTTGGCAGGGAAAGGTCTCCGGCAACGTGGCCCGGGAAAGGGAGGGTAACCGCATCCAGATCCTCCCGGAGCCGTTCCGCATCCGACGGCAGGGCAGGGACAAGAAAGGAAATGGTTTTTTCCAGCCTGCTGTCCCGGTAGGAAGCGGTAACCTGTAAACGGCCCGTCTGATCCGGACTGCCGGCCGCGGGCCGGATCAGACGCAGATCGCCGGTAATGCTATCCGGGGTCAGGCTTCTAAAACGGAAACCGGCTCCCAGGGATCCGGCAGTGGGCAGGACGGGAAGTTCTGTCATCCGGTCGGAAAAAAGACGGCAGAGCGCTTCCATTTCCAGTTCGAGGCGGGTCGGATCCGAAATGCGGAACAGGGAAAAAAGCTCTTTGCTGTCCAGAACACGGGAAAACACACGGATATCGGTAACGGACATGGATACCGCATTCTGCGACAGCGATCCGAAACCAAAAAAGCAGTCCGTACAGCCCGCCAGAGCCTCCGCATTCATACGCCGGTGGCTGGCTTCGGCGGCAGGGCTGCCGTCCACATAGAAGGAAAGGGCGGACGGCAGCCGGGTATCAAAGGTAACAGCCGCATGAAACCAGGTGTTTTTACGCATGGGAACCCATTCGGCAAGAGCCGCCTCCTGGCTTCGCCCGCCGGTGGTGGCTCCCGGGGACAGGAGGATGGAATCCGGATCATCGGGGCAGGGCTGTGCGGACAGGTAAAAGCAGCTGTCTTTCCCGAAAGAAAAGAGGGCGCCGTACCCGGCAAGCTCCTTCACCTTTATATAAAAGCTGACGGTAATGCCGCCGCCCTGCCGGATACAGCCGTCGGGCAGCTGCAGATAACCGCCCCGGGAGCCGCCGGTAAGCGTTAGGATCGGCAGGGAATGGCCGAAAACCGTTTCCTGTTCCAGAAAAGCGCCTCCTCTGTCCTGCCCCCGTATGACCCCTGCAAAACCGCTGCCGGAAACATCCGGCACGATGGTTCCGGATATATCCTTCATATCGTAATGCAGGGACGGCGGGGCGTGAAGTGTCTGATGCACGGTCATAATCTTTCTCCTCCTTATAATTGCCGGAAAATTACATCTTGATTATAAAAGCGGGGAAGAAGGAAAAGCAATGTACTTGTTGCACAAAAATTAATCGATTAACTTATATAAAATCACATATTGACTAATTGATTAAAAGTTAGTTATAATCAAAAATAATTAAAACATACGAATAAAAGTAATTAATCAGCAATAATATAGGAATAAATTTAATGTTGAAAAATCAAGCTCTGTTATGCCATACGATAATATGGCATTTCTTTAAAACTTTTAGTTATTCGATTAACTAACCACGAATAGCAGGATACGGCGGAGGATAATATGGCTACATTAAAGGATGTTGCAAAGAGGGCAGGGGTATCGACAGCTACGGTTTCCTACGTGCTCAATGATAAGCTGGATAAGGTCAGCCCTGAGGTGGCGGAGCGGATCCGGGAAGTCATGAAGGAGCTGGATTATCAGCCGAACATGATGGCGAGGGCGCTGCGTTCCAGGAAAACCAATATAATAGGGGTTCTCTCCGAGGATGTCACGACATTTCAGGTGAGCAGTGTCCTGAAGGGGATCAACCAGGCGGCGGATGAAATGAAATACCAGATTATTCTGGGAGATCTGGCGCTCAGCGATAAGATCTGGAACGGGCGCATCCAGGATTATACCCAGGTGGTCAACTACCGGGAGGAAATCCGGGAAAAGCTGAATATCTTCCGGGCGGCGGGCGTCAGCGGCGTCATCTATGTGGGTATGCATAACCGGGATGTGAGCAATCTGCTGAACACCGATATGCCTTTGGTATATGCGTATTGTTATACAAAGGAAGAGGGGGATATTACCGTAGACTGTGACAACCAGGTGATCTCCAGGGAATTGACGGAAAAAATGGCGCAGAAAGGGCACCGGCGGATTGGCCTGATCAGCGGGCCGGTGGATTCCGTTCCCACCTACCGCCGTATGATGGGGTATCAGGAAGCGCTGATGCAGCAGGGAATCCCGTTCGATCCCGCCCTGATCACGTATGGCAACTGGAGCGACGGAAGCGGCTACACGGCATGTATGCAGCTGCTGGCGCTGGAAAATCCCCCCACCGCCATCTACTGCATGAATGACTGGATGGCCCTCGGTGCCATGCAGGCGCTGAAGGAACGAAGCCTGGCAATACCGGGGCAAATAGAAATCGCCGGCTTTGATGACATTGATTTGTGCCGGTTTGTGGAGCCGCAGCTGACAAGCGTGGAGTTACCTATGACGGAAATCGGCAGGGAGGCGGCCCAGATTGTGGTGGATCTCATTGGCGGCAGGGAAATAACCAACAAGCACAGGGAGCTGTCCTGCTGTCTGAAGGAGAGAGAAAGCTTCCGGAGCCGTTCGGAGGCAGACAAGGGTTAACCGGCCCGTCTGCGGTTCTTAAGACAATAGGAAAATGGAGGAAGAGAAAATGCATGGAAAGAAATGGATGGCGCTGACACTTTGTACGGTCCTGACGGCCGGCCTGCTCACGGGCTGCGGCGGAGGCAAAGGGCAGCCTTCCGCATCTGCGGATCTGTCGAACGCACAGCTGGAGGGCGAAGAAAACGAATGGGGCTGGGTGGTGCCTGAAGAAACGCTGGTCCTGGATGTATACGGCGGCGAAGGGGACCAGGAAAAGCTGATGAAGGACGAATACGGCGGAAAAGCCAAGCTTGACACCTGGATGAAGGATAACCTGAATGTACAGGTCAACTGGCAGTTCTACAGCACGGCCATGGATGAAAAACTGAATCTGATGCTGGCAAACGGTGATTATCCGGCTGTTATCACCAACATGACGGATGAAATGGCGGATAAATTCATCGCCCAGGGGAAGGCGCTGGATTTGACCGAGGCGCTTGAAATGTATGGGGACAACATCACACGCCGGTACGGGAATTACCTGAATATGTTAAAGAGCGAGGACGGCCGTATCTATAAGCTTGCCAATCTCTATGGCTACAATCCCAACGTGGCAGGTTATGATTTCGGTATCCGTTATGATTATTGGAAGGAGCTTGGCGAAGACAAGATGTATTCCACGCCGGAGGGGTACTATGAGGCGCTGCAAAAAGTCCTTGCCAACCATCCTGTGAATGCCAACGGTCAGACTACCTATGCAGCCTCCAGTACGGATAAAGGGCAGAATTTCCTGAAAAGCATGCTGGCAGCCTACGGGTTTGTCAATGAATATAAGCACGACGAGGCGTCAGGTACCTTCACACATTGGCTGAATACGGAGGAAGGGCTTGCAATCGCCAAGTTCGTGAACAAGATGTATACGGAAGGTATGATTGACCCGGATTTCCTGAGCACGGATTATGAAACCCTGATGACGAAAATGCAGTCGGAGCAGATCCTTGGGAACTTCGGAACCTGGTGGTACGGATGGACCGGCGGCCATCAGTATTGGGCAACCCAGGATCCCGACAATTTTACCGTGGAAAAAAGGTTTGCCAATGTATCCGTCCATGCGGAGGATGTGGCAATGGAAGATACCACCCTGCTGACCGCCAATTTCCTGGGAAGCTACCGCTGTATCATTACCGATAAATGTAAGGATTTGGGTATGGTAATGCGTTACCTGAACTGGGAAAACAGCGAAATAGGCAACTTTATCATGGGCTGGGGTGCCCCGGATGAAGACAATGTCTGGAAAATAGACGAGGACGGAACCTGGCTGATGGATGATGCTATCCTTAACGTGGACACCAAGGAAACCACGTTCCATACCGTAAGGGAAAGCCAGAACGGCGGCGGTACCTATATGATCGCTTTGAACGGACAGTGGCTGCGCACCGACGATACCCAGAATTTTGACAATATCGATCCCCGGGTGGACCGAGTATCGGTATATGATTACTGGCCCGTGAATGAGGACGGAACCTTTTCCGATGAAGGAATCCGTTTAAGCTGGGGGTATTACAATGCCCAGGCGAAGGATATTTCCATGTATAATGTGACCTATGATCCCAATGCGGAAATCACCATTACGAAACAGACCATAAAAGATATGCTGGAAACGGAGTGGGCCCGTATGATTACCGCGGCTTCGGCGGAGGAATGCGAGCAGATCTTTATGGAAGCAAGAGAAAAATGCAACGGCCTGGGGCTGGAAGAACTGACCGAATATGTGAAGTCCCAGTACGAAGCCAATGTCACCAGGTTTGAAGGACAGGAAGGCTGACGGGCTGCGGTTCCGGCCGGACCGTTATGCTGACGGAATAACGCACATGGGAGGCGGCATGGTACGCTGCCTCCCATCTTTGTCCTTAAAATAAGGAAATTGCTGCCAAATAACACGTATTTTTGAATATACGGGGAGGGAAGCCCGATGAAAAATAAGAAGAATAAAAGTCCCAATAAGAACCGGATCCCGGCAAAAGAAGTGATAAAATCCTTCCGTACACAAAAACAGATGTGGATTATCTGTGCAGGCGCTCTTCTGTGGGTGCTTATTTTCTGCTATATTCCCATGATGGGAAATATCATTGCCTTTTTTGATTATATACCGGGCAGAAGCCTTTTCGAATGTGATTTCATAGGCTTCAAAAACTGGATAGATTTTTTCAGCCTTCCCGACATGTGGAGGGTTTTCCGCAATACGCTGGTGATCAGCGGGCTGTCCATGACAATCGGGTTTGTGATGCCTATTATTTTTGCCCTTTTGCTGAACGAAATCCATCATACCTTGTTTAAGAAAGTCATCCAGACGATTTCCTATCTGCCGTATTTTATCTCCTGGGTGGTAGTGGCAAGTATTTTGTTCACCCTGCTGGGAACGGAGGGAAATATCAATTCCCTTTTGATGCATTTCGGATGGATTCAAAAACCGATTTCTTTCCTGAACGAAAAGAACTATTTCTGGGGGATCCTCACCAGTGCGAATATCTGGAAGGATCTGGGCTGGTCGGCTATCATTTATATATCGGCCATAGCGGGCGTGGATCAGGAGCTGTATCAGGCGGGGGCTGTGGACGGCCTGGGACGGTTCGGCAAGGTATGGCATATCACGCTGCCGGGGATCGCACCCACCATTATTCTGCTTTTCATCATGAATATCGGGAATATCCTGAATGCGGGCTTTGAACAGCAGCTGCTCATCGGAAATCCGCTGACCAAAGAGGTGTATGAAAACATCGATACCTATGTATACCGCTACGGGGTGCAGATCGGAAGATATTCCTTTGCCACCGCGGTGGGCCTTATGAAATCGGTGATTGGTTTTGCGCTGGTAATGATAGCAAATAAGATTTCCGCCAAAGTGACGGATATGAGACTGTTTTAGGGAAGGGGCGACAGGATTATGAAAACGAACCGAATCAAAACGAGTACGGCGTCCAAAATCTTTGATGTATGCAATGTGCTGTTTATGCTGCTGTTTGCTTTTGTTATGATATATCCGTTCTGGAACCAACTGGTTATCTCCTTCAACGAAGGATCGGATACGGTTAAGGGAGGGTTATCATTCTGGCCCCGGGCGTTTACGCTGGATAATTATACCTACATATTCAAACGCAGCAGCATCGGAAAAGGCGCTGTGGTATCCGTGCTGAGGGCCGGCGCAGGTACGGCGCTTACCATTTTCTTTACGGGGCTTTTAGCCTATGTGACAACGATCCGTCATTTCGTGGGACGGAATTTTATGCGGCTTGTATTTGTCATCACTATGTATTTCGGCGGCGGCCTGATCCCCACCTATCTGCTGTACACCCAGCTGGGGCTGACGGAAACCTTCACCGTATACTGGCTGCCCACACTGTTCAGCGCTTATTATATGATCCTTATCGCTTCCTTCATCCAGGGCCTTCCGGATTCCCTTGCGGAAAGCGCCCGTCTGGACGGGGCCAGCGAGCTGATGATTTATTTTAAGGTTATCCTGCCTCTGTGCAAGCCGGTAATCGCAGCGATTGCCGTCATGCTTGCGGTCGGCCACTGGAATTCCTGGTTTGATGTCATGCTTTATAATTCCAGCGGCAAATGGGATACCCTGCAGGTATATCTGCGTAAGATACTGCTGGAATCGGAACAGGCGTCAAGGCTTCTGAGCGAACAAAAGCAGTACGCTTTCATGAAGAATCTGACAACGTCCTCCATCAGGGCGGCAACGACTATGATTGTGACGATTCCAATCGTCTGTATTTACCCTTTTTTACAAAAATATTTTGTCGGCGGCATCACAATCGGTGCGGTGAAAGGATGACAGTATGGGAAAACAATATGATCTGGCAAACGGTATCTGCCGTTTTCAGGTAAAGGACGGAATCCTTTATTCCGCCGGTGCGGTCAGGGATGGAAGGCGGACCGAATACATCAATGAAAAACAGGGCTTTGGGAAGCTGGGCCTGACTTATGTGGCGGACGGGAAAAGAACCGCCTGGAAACCGCTGTCTTCCGGGACGCTTAAGGAGGAAGGGGTGAAAAGAAGAGGCAGGGATTTGTATTACCGCTGCTGTACGGAAAACGAATGTCTGTCGGTTTCCGTGGATTATTGCCTCCGGGGAAATACCCTGCACCAGGAGCTGACTGTGGAGAATCGGACGGAATTCCCCATAGAGCTGGAGGATTTCGGAATCACCTTTGCCTGTCATACGGATTTCGGATGGGGGAAGGACGCGTCAGGGGAAGTGATCGGCCATTATTTTATTGCGGAGCATGGTTCCCATGCCACTTATTACCGCTGTGACGGAAACGGGCCTGTGCTGACGGTGCTTCCTGCCGGGGACAGCCGGTGGATTTACTACGACTGTCCGGAGCATGCACACAGGCAGGTCCAGGAAAAGGATACGGTTACCGTGTATCCGCTCAATGGCTTTGCGGGCAGGACGGCGGAAGAAAAAGGAGCCAGGCTTCGGATCCCCTGCAGCGGCTATACGCTGATGGGGAAAGAACGCTGGAAAACGGCCTGTGATTTCTTTTTTGCCCGGGATTATGCGGACTGTGGCAGACAACTTGCGGAGAGAGGGCAGGTGCAGGCGGAAAGCATTCCCGGTTACACGGTGCCCCGGGACCTTTCGGTATCCCTGTGCCTGTCCTGCATGCAGGAGCCTGAGGTAACGGCGGACTGCGGCGATGTGAATATCCGGCTGCTGCGCCGGGAGGAGGGGCGGTATTTTTATACCCTGGATTTTTCCGGTCTGGGAGAACGGGATATCTGCATTTCCTGCAAGGGGCGCAGGACGCATCTGTATTATTTCATCACGGAGCCGATCCGTACCCTGCTGGAAAAAAGGGCCTCTTTTCTGACCAGACATCAGGTACGGGAGGCGGACAAATGGTACCGGGGGCTGTTTGCGGAATGGAACAATGAAACGGGGGTGGAGCTGACCCCGGATAATTATGACCGGATCCGGGGCTGGCGCATTTATGAGGTGAGCTGTGACGATCCGGGCCTTTCCAAACCGGCCTTCCTGTCCTCCAAGCAGACGGTGGCCCCGGTCCAGGAGCAGGTGGATGCGCTGGAGGACTATATCCGTTATTTTGTCTGGGGCGGGCTGCAGCAGACGGAGGAGGAGCCGTATCCCTATGGCATCTACGGAATACCGGACTGGCATACCCTGCGCAATTCCCCGGATCCGGGAAATAAGGGCAGGACGCACCTGTGGCGGATTTATGATTATCCCCATATCGCGCTCCTGTATTATAATATGTATGAAACAGCCAGGCTGTATCCTCATATTACGACCAGGCTTCCGGGAAAAACCTATCTGCTCAGGGCCTACAGGACGGCGCTGGCTATGTTTCAGGTGCCGGAGGAGCTGGACGGCTGGTCCGCTTATAAGACCGGACTCTATAATGAGCTGGTCATTCCCCGCATTGCAAAAGCGCTGGACAGGGAAGGCTGTACGTTTGAGGCGGGCCGCCTCGCCGGCCATTGGGAGCGCAAGGCGGCCTGGTTTGCCCAGGAATGCAGGGATATCTTCGGATCGGAATATCCCTTTGATACCACCGGCTTTGAATCCACCCACATCCTGGCGAAGGAAGCGCTCCGCCTGGCCTCCTTTGAACGAAGCGGCGATCCCTTCCGGAAAGAGATATCTTATGAAAAAGCGGCGGCTTTCATGGAAAACCAGATCGCCTGCAACGTGGCCTGCCGCGGGCTGCTGGAGCCGGCCTATTTCTGGTACGGAAGCGATTACCGGGGCAACAACATGCATTACACCCTCAGCTATATGTCCCAGATGGGCGGCTGGGCGCTGCTGGATTACGCCTGCTACCACGCACAGGATCCCTTTGGGATTCTGCGGTTAGCCTATGGTTCTTTGCTAAGTTCCTGGGCGCTTTTAAACAGCGGGGATGAAGAAAGCAATTACGGCTGGTGGTTCCCGGGAAAAGAGAACGACGGCTGTGCCTGCGGGGGCTTTGAGCCGCTGTACGGCCATAAAACCTGGCTGGAGCAGCCCTGTATGGGAGGTGCCTGGTATTATTCCTGTGAGATCGATCTGGGTTTTTGCGGCGGCATCCGCGGCGCGGCTGCGGTGCTTGCGGAGGATCCCCTTTTCGGCATGACAGCCTACGGCGCGGCGCTGACAAAGCAGGAGGACGGGTATCTGCTGGACTGCAGGGATGGTGTGGGCAGGCGTTTCCATTTCCTGGGAAAGGACGGAAAAGTCCATGTGGAGCTGGAGGGACTGCGGCTGGCGGATACCGGCAGCATTCTGTTCGCAGGGAACGGAGAACGGATCACACTGCGGTTTTGTGAGGAAAACGCCGGAGGAAACATAACGATACGGACGGAAGCTATGGGGGATTACCGGACGGAAGAAAGCGGTGAGACGATCCGGGAATATGAACCGTGGACAGGGCGTCCCGGGAACGGACAGCTCACATTGATACGGGTTGGGGGAAACGGGTAAAAAGAGTGACGTTCAGACTTGTCTGAACTGTAGTAAAAAGCGCGCCTTCAGGCGCGCGGACGGGAGAGGATATGGACAGGACATTTCACAGCGGAAACCGGAAAAGGCTTTATGAAAAGATGAAGGAAAATTCCCTTCTCGTTCTTTTTTCAGGGACGCAGGTCAGAAAGACAAACGATGAAGATTACCCGTTTTATACGGATCGCAATTTTCTGTATCTGACCGGTCTGGACAGCAGGGAGTTTGTGCTGGCGGCCAGGAAGGATGCGGGGGGAAAGGTGGAGGAATGTGTGTTTATCCTGCCTCCGGATCCCCTGCAGGAGCGGTGGACGGGAGAACGCCTGAAGCCGGAACAGGTGGCGGAGCTGTCGGGGATCACGGATATCCGGGAGAACGGACAGTTTGCGCAGCAGATGCATGCCTGGGCGGTGAGCGGGGATTATGCGTATCTGTACCTGGATTTATTCAGGGTATCCCCCACGGACAGGGATAGCCCGGCACAGCGGCTTGCGGCAGCCGTGAGGGAGGAATACCCATATTTAAGGATGGAAAATGCGAACATCCTCATCCGCAGCCTGCGCACGATCAAGCAGCCCTGTGAAATAGCGGCCATGCGGGAAGCGGAAAAAATCACAAGAGACGGGATTGTAGCCATGATGAAGGCATCCCGGCCGGGGATGTATGAATACCAGTATAAAGCGGAATTCGATTACGCGCTGGGACAGCACGGCCCCCAGGGACCGGCTTTCCCCTCCATTATTTCCGCAGGCAGGAATAATTTCTGCATCCATTATTACCAGTACAAAGGGCAGGCACTGGATGGGGACATGATGCTCAACGACGTGGGAGCCTGGTATGACAACCTGATGAACGATGTTTCCAGAGGCTGGCCCTGCAACGGAAAATTCGGGGAAAAGCAGCGGCTTCTGTACGAGTGCGCGTTACGGACTTCGGACTATATGTTTGCTGTCATCGGGCCTGGCATGAAGATGGCGGATGTGGACAAAACGATCCGGGCTTATAATGCAAAGATGCTCAAGGAAGCGGGTGTCCTTTCCCGTACGGAGGATATCGGTACATATATGTGGCACGGGGGAGCGCATCATGTGGGCTATGATGTACATGATACCGTGGATTTTGCCGTGGAGGAAACGGCGCCCGGGATGGTTTTCTGCGTGGATATTGGCATTTACCATGAGGAATGGGGCATAGGCTTCCGGCTGGAGGACAACTGCCTGGTGACGGAAAACGGCTGTGAGAACCTTTCCGCCGTCACCCCCCGTACGGTGGAGGCTATCGAGGAAACCATGAAAAAGGGGCTGGTGAGCGTGGCCGGAGTCTTGTAAAGACGGGGCGCATTTTGCTTCGCAAAACAAGTCGGCAGCGTTTTTGGCTGGATGGAGTACTGGGAGGAATGATATGAATCGGATAATCCTGGGGATTATGGCGGCAGGTGTCGTGCTGGGCGGTGTTGACAGGATGTTCGGAAGCCCGAAGGGGTATGGAAAGAAATTTGAGGAGGGCTTTTTTTTCCTGGGCCCGACTGCGCTTTCCATGGCAGGGATGATCTGCCTGACGCCGGTGCTGGCACAGACGCTGGGAAAAGGGATCATCCCTGTTTTTGGTCTGCTCGGAGTGGATCCGGCCGTGTTCGGAGGAATGCTGGCTATCGATATGGGCGGCTATCAGCTGGCCTGCAGCCTGGCCCGTGACCCTCTTATGGGGCAGTATGCAGGGATCGTTATCTCGGCAGTATTCGGCTGTACGGTGGTGTTCACCGTTCCGGTGGGGATGGAGCTGGTGACGGCGGAGGATAAGCCGCTTTTTGCGGAAGGGATTATGATTGGTCTTATGGTGATGCCGGTTTCGCTTCTGACGGGAGGCCTGGCCTGCGGCCTGCCGGTTCTGCGCATTCTGCATCAGAATCTTCCGATTCTGCTGTTTTCCCTCCTGCTGCTCATCGGTCTGAAAAAGGCTCCGGCGATTATGATAAAGGGCTTCACCCTTTTTGCCTCCGGGATCCAGATCCTCATTACTGCCGGGCTGGTGCTTGCCGCGGTGGCTTCCCTGACCGGGTCCACTCTCCTTCCCGGCATGACGCCTCTGGAGGATGCGCTGTCTGTGGTGGCATCCATCGGCATTGTCATGCTGGGCAGCCTCCCGATGGCGGAGCTTCTGACCCGCATCCTGCACAGGCCCCTTTTGTGGCTGGGAAAAAAATGCGGCATGAACAGCATGAGCATAGCCGGCTTCCTGATAGGAATTGTCAGCGCCATACCGGCAATCACTATGCTGAAGCATATGGACAGAAGAGGGAAGGTGGTCAATGCGGCATTCCTTGTCAGCGCCGCTTCCATGCTTGCGGCACACCTGGGATTTACGGTGAGCGAAGCGCCCGATATGCTTCCCGCCCTGTTTCTTGCCAAGCTGTCGGGCGCATTTGTATCGATTCCGGCGGCCCTGTTTTTTACGGGGAAGAAAAAAGGGACGGCAAACAAGACGGAAGTGTGATACGATACAGGTAAGGAAAAAAGTAAGAAGGACGGGAGGACGGAATGGAACGGATAGAGACAGAACGGCTGCTTATAAGAGAGTGGCAGAAATCGGACGCGCCCGGGCTGTTTGCAATCTGCCAGGACCCGCAGCTGCGGCGGAGCGGTATCGGTTTCTATACCTCCGTTGAGGAGTGCGGGGAGATACTGGATATATGGATAAAGAATAAGGAAATGAAGGCTGTCTGCAGAAAAGAGGATTCTTTACTGATCGGCATAATCGGATTAAACGATATGGGCCGGTATGAAGGATATAAAGAACTGGAATATGCCATAGCGGCAGAATACAGGAACCGGGGGTATGCATCGGAAGCGGTCAGAGGTATGCTGGACTGCGGCTTTCGTATACTTGGTTTATCGGTAATCTCGGCATGGGTCCATTCCTCCAATCCTATAAGTGCCCATGTGCTGGAAACATGCGGCTTTACTTTGGAGGGCAGGCTGCGCAGACATGCCCGTGACAAAGGGGATACTCTGTGCTATTCCATACTAAGAGAGGAATATGGGAACCTGTGACAAGAAAGGGTGAAAATACCGGAAGGGAAAAGGCCCGGGTTGGTGTATGATAGGGAAGGAGGTGAGCCGTGCTATGGACAGGAAAAAACTCGTGAATGAAAGCATTGACTATATTATGGAACATTTAGAGGAGGATTTATCGCTTGATGCGGTTGCGGATCACTTTTATATATCAAAATACCATTTCAGCCGGATATTCAAGGAAGAAACCGGCGAATCCGTTTATGCGTTCCTAAAACGCTGTAAGATTGACCAAAGTGCAGTAGACATGAAAATAAATCCGGACAAAGCGATTACGGATATTGGTTTGGATTACGGCTATAGTTCTTCCAATTACAGCTCCGTATTCAAAAAACACCACGCTGCGTCCCCCACGGCGTTCCGGCAGTCCATACCCACTCAATGCACGTCTGTTCCCTTTGCCCCGGAGCGGATTGTTTCTTTTAAAACGGCTGAGGAATATGCTTCCCGAATCGAAATCCGGGAATTTGATGATCTTTTTGTGCTATATGAGCGCTATATCGGAACATATGCAGATTTGGAAAAAAACTGGTACCGGTTTCTGGATAAATACAAAGCGTACATAAATGAGAAAACAATCCTGGCAGAGCGCTTTTTCCACGATCCGGCTGTCACCGGTCCGACACAATGTATCTGTGATATTTGTATGACGGTCGAACAGGGCTGCGGTTTGGAGCCTGTTATGCGGATAAAAGGCGGCAGATGGATTGTGTACCGTTTCGACGGGGAAATCAAAGATATCTATGAAACCTTACAGGGGATTTTTACTGTCTGGCTGCCTCACAGCGGATATCGCATGTCACGGCGGTATGGAATAAACAGGTATCGCCGTATTGACCGGGATAACCATACGGTTACAATGGATTTATGTATCCCCATCCAATAACAGCAAGAATTCAGAAGCCGGCGGGATGGCTTTCTTTCTATAATAGAGAAGGGTTAATACAGAAGGTTCCGGCAAAACCTGTGCGTTCCTTATATTTATTGCCCGCAGGAAGAACGGCCGACGTAGTACCAGAAGGATAAAAGGATGGGAGAAAAACGATGTTTGATATTAGAAAAATCCAGGAAAATGTAATTTATAAATCCGTGGAAGCGGAAAGCAGCGCAGATATAGCAAGAGAGGTTGTATACGGTAAGGATCAGTCTGCTGCAAAGGAAAGCGATCCGGCGTGGGTGGCATCTGCAATGCACCGCCTGGAAAACCGGTTTGACTGCGATACGGTAAAGAAGATACGCATGAACTGCCAATGCGGGTACGGAATGGAAGAAAAACTGGCTCTTGTTAAGGAACTTAAGGCAGCAGCATCAAATATCGAAGAATTTGCGGATACAGAGAAAGCAAAGTCGGCCGGGCTATTCTGCAAAGACGGGGAGCTTTTTTTACAGTTTTCTTTTTGTCCCTGCCCCATGCTGGCGGATGTGGAACAATTGGAGACAAATACATGGTGCCAGTGTACGGCCGGCTACAGCAAAGTCCTTTTCGAAAAGGCGTTTGCCTGCAAAGCCGATGTAAAGCTGCTGAAAAGTATAAAGATGGGGAATGACCGATGCCTGATGAAAATTAGCCTTCATGACCCGTTATGGAAGTAAATAAGAGGACGGTAAAGAGTCAGACAGGTAACGGTTCAGACCTGTCTGAAGGTTACACAGATGCCCGCTTGTGATGTGTAAAAGACTATCTGCCGCAGCCCGACGATATCAACTTTGTAATTGCTTTGTATTTTCACATTTTCATAATTTCAATCAAATATCTAACTCAATATTTCTGTCCGGATCGGACAACAATTTCAAAGAAACAGATTCATAGGAATAGATGAAAACTTAATATGCCATATACGGGATTTTTATAATACTACATAGGAAGAATAGAAAATACCAATGGAGAGAATGATTGCCCGATTGGCCGTATATAATTATTATTTAATGCAGATAGCACATAATGCGAAGAAAGTTACAGACTATATCTTAGGAAATAATTAATAAAATTGTTATCAAAAAATAATACATTGCTAATATAGACCCAATATAATTTAAGAGGAAAAGGTAAAGGAAAAGGAGAGCCATGCTGTGAACGAAAAAATACTGGTTGTTGATGATGAGAAAGAGATTGCGGATTTGATTGAACTATACCTTCAAAATGAAGATATGGATGTATATAAATTTTATTCTGGTGAAGATGCTCTTGTTTGTATCAATAGTATGGAATTCGACCTGGCTATTTTGGATATTATGCTTCCGGATATAAGCGGCCTTTCTTTATGTCAGACTATACGAAATAAGGAATACACATATCCGGTACTCTTTCTTACCGCAAAGGATGGAGAGATAGACAAGCTTACCGGATTTACACTCGGGGCAGATGATTATATTACCAAGCCTTTTCTTCCGCTTGAGTTGATGGCGAGAGTAAAAGCCCAGCTGCGCAGATATAAGAAATATAATGTGAATTCCGTTATTTCGGGATCAGAGAAAATTTTTAAATATGCCGGGCTGGTCATGAATCTGAAAACCTATGAATGCCAGCTTGATGGAAAAAGTCTGTCACTTACTCCTACGGAATTTTCGATCTTAAGGATTCTTTTAGAGAATATGGGCAGCGTAATTCGGTCGGAGGATTTATTTCATGAAGTTTGGCAGGAAGAATATTATACCAAGAGCAATAATACGATTACCGTGCATATTCGCCATCTCCGTGAAAAAATGAAAGATACTGGTGAAAACCCTAGATATATAAAAACCGTATGGGGGATTGGGTATAAAATTGAAAAGATTTAGAAAATATTCAAAGCTTAGCCTTGTTACGTTTATAAGAGGTGGATGGATTACAGTGGGAGCAGTCGCGGCCGTATTTTTCCTGCGTCTGCTGACCAGGGGACATTTGGCGGATGCTATTGTCAGATGGATTGCGCGGAGTTTTTCTATAAGTGAAAAGGAAGCGGATCTCGTATATTTCAGAGCAGTAACAAATAATATGCAGTATCTTCTTACAATTGTAATTATTATTTTTGTGTTTTTGCTGTTCCGTATGCTTTTATATTCCTATAAAAAATATTTTGATGAAGTAGTATCGGGGATTGATAAGCTCATGGAGGATGGAGGGGTGATTTCCTTGTCTCCGGAATTAGAAACGGTAGAACATAAATTAATTTATGTTAAACAGACGCTTGAAGCAAGAGAAGTTGAAATCAGAAGAGCAGAGCAGCAAAAGAACGATCTTGTCGTATATCTGGCTCACGACATAAAGACCCCTTTGACCTCTGTAATCGGATATTTGAGTCTTTTGGATGAAAACCCTGATATGCCCGACGGGAAAAAATCGAAATATATACACACCGCATGGGAAAAAGCTAACCGTCTTAAAACACTGGTTAATGAATTTTTTGAGATTATCCGCAGTCATTCGGATCAGGCTCCACTTCAAAAGACCAAAATTGACCTTTATTATATGCTTGTACAGATCGCAGAGGAATTGTATCCACAGCTGAAGGCCTGTAACAAACATATTGAAAATCATGTGGAGGAGGAGATATCTGTTTATGGTGATTCTGAAAAGTTAGCCAGAGTATTTAATAATATTCTGAAAAACGCCATATCATACAGTGCTGAAAATAGTATTATATCGGTATCGGCAAGGGAATTTCCAGATAAGACGGTCATTGCATTTGAGAACAGCGGGGAGATACCGGAGGATAAGCTGTGCCTGATTTTTGATAAATTTTATCGTTTAAATCGTGCAAGACAAAGTGAAACCGGAGGATCCGGCCTGGGACTTGCTATTGCAAAAGATATTGTATCCTTACATGGCGGTCAGATAAGGGCTGAGAGCAGCAACGGGCATACATCTTTTATCATTGAGATTCCATCAAAAAGCTCCTGAAGAATGATAACCTTCTAAATTTTCAATCAGCGGTACAAAAGGGCATTGTGGGAAAAGCCAGTTAAAAAATAACGTGGTATGATGTGAGCATCATAGGGATGAGCCAAGCATTGGTTTGCTCATAGCTGTGAACATCAAATATAGGAGGTGCCGCAATGCACGCATGGGAAGCAATCGAACAATCCTTGACTTATATCGAGGAACACCTGACAGGAGAAATCTCGACGGAGGAGCTGGCAAACACCGTCGGTTTGTCTCCATTCTATTTTCAGCGCTTGTTCAAGCGGCTGGTAAATAAACCGGTTCAGGAATATGTAAAACTCCGTCGTCTGGCAACAGTGATCGAGAATCTGAAAAGTACGGAACAGAAGATTCTTGACATTGCCCTGGACTATGGATTTTCAAGTCACGCGAATTTTACGCGGGCTTTCAAGGAAACGTATGGGATCACACCCGAAGACTACAGGGGAAATTTACCAATGCTCAACACATTCGAAAAACCGGAAGTTGCTATGAATTACGTTTTGATAGACGAAGGGGTTCCGCTGGTGACAGGAAATATCGTCTTGGAAATCCAGAGAACGATGTTGGAAAAACCGGAAATTTACCTTGGTCTGGAAACGGAAGTCCGCATTTCTGAACAAATTCCGGTTGGTGAAAGCACAGGTGCGGATGTGCCGGGACAGCTTTGGAAACGCTATCACATGGAGAAGGCTTCAATCGCCGCCAATTTAAATACTACTGTAGAAATGGGAATGTCCCATACGGAAGATACGGCACAAAATCTTTTCACTTATTTTGCAGGTGGCCTTGTTCAAACTATTCCGGATCGGCTTCAGAATGGTTTTGTTAAGAAAGAACTCTCGGCGGGAGAATACCTTGTTTGCAGAGTCGAAGCAGAAAATTTTGAGGATTTGGTAACGGTTGCTTTGGATCAGGCCGGCAAATATTTATTTGGTATATGGCTGCCCCGCCACAATTTAACCACGGAGCCTTTCTCCGCAGAAAAGTATTATCGTGACTCAGAGGGTATGGCTTGTATGGAAATTTGGGTCAAGCCCCTGCCGCTGAAAAAGAAAAGCTAAGAATGACAAAAATGGTTGCCTTTTATGTGGCAGACGGATTGTGCTGATTTTATAAGAAAATCCAATAACTATGTCTTAATGATTTCTTAGGAAAATATTTGCCGTTTATTAGAAAAACTCTTATACGAAATTAAAACATTGCCCTTTCCTCAGTGGTATTCTGAAAATGCCTGAAGGAACGGGCAATTTTTATGAAAGGGGAATGGAAAAATGGGAAACTGTGATTGCCCGTTGCGCTGTATGCAAAGACGCAGACTGCGTAGGAAAGTGTTTGCTCTTTTTGTCTGGCAGCTAACGCCGGAGGGGCTTATCAGGAATAGCAGGAGGTAAAATATTGAAAAAAAACATAATACGACATAGCTTTACAGCCCTGGGTTTGGCAATCCTGCTTATGGGTGCAACAGCCTGCGGAAAGCAGGCCGATACCGAAGAGAACGATACATCCTACGTTGCCGCTTACTTTGCTGTCCCTGATGCAGTAACAGGTATTTCAAGGCTTCTGATAAAAGATGATACAGCTTATATATGCTGTATAGAGGAAAACGGTGCCTCTTATCTGGCATCTATGGCAGCAGACGGCGGGGATTTTCAAAAGCAGCCGATAGAAGTGGATGACTCCGTCTCGCTTCTTGACTTTGCATTTGATTCAACAGGCAATATATGGACGATTTGCACAGATCATGCAGGCAGTTATCGTCTTAACAAATTTGATGAAAGCGGGAAGGCCGTACAATCCGTTGCTTTGACGGAGATACTGGAGCCTTCTGCCATTTCCGGGGCCGTCCGAAATTTGTTTCTGAGTATAGATGCAGAGGGAAATATCTGCATAGCAGAAAAAAGCGGAAGTACATCAGCATATCTGTTTGACAGCAGCGGACAGTTTTTGTTTTCTCTTCATAACGAGGGAAATCTTTTGACTACAATAACGACAGCAGAAGGACAGATTGGCGTTTGCGTAGGACGGATGGATTATAATCTGCTCACTGTGGATATGAAAAGCAGGGACTGGAATAAGGACACGATTAATCTGGGAACAACAGCGGGGCTGTACGGAGGGACCGACAGTAATTTTTATCGTTTTGATTCCTCCAGTCTGTATCGCTATTCTGCAGGGGTACAGGAAGGCAAGCATGTTTTCAACTGGTCAGATATGGGACTTGGCACATCGGATATTCATTTGGGTGAGCTTTCCGATGGACGCTTGATGGTCTTAGCGGCTTCCCCCGATCAGACGGGGACATTTTCGTATGAGATGGCAGTCCTCTCTCAGGGGGAGGATGAACGCACCGTCCTCAGTATGGTGAGTTTATCGGCAGGTCCGGGGGTCGTTCAGGCCGTTTCTGACTTTAATAAAACAAACAGTAAGTATAAAGTTGAACTGACGGAATATTTTCCGTATGAGCAAAACGTGTCCGATGAAGAATGGAACAACGCTGTTATAAACCTTAACACACGGATTATTTCAGGCGATATGCCGGACATTTTGGATATGAGTGATTTATCGGTTCCGGTTTATCACAAGAAAGGGCTGCTGGAAGATCTTTATCCGTATATGGAGAAGGATCCGGACATCCATATGGACGATTATTTTGAAAATGTTTTTCAAGCGATAAGCATTGACGGGAAATTGCCTTATATTACGGACGGGGCGGGGATATCGACAATGTTGGCTGATGCAGACATCATAAGCGGCAGTACCGGATGGACGCTTCCGAATCTGGAGGAGGTCCTGAACACTTACGGGGCAGATTCCATAAGCAATCTGTCAGGTGCATTTTTTCTCAAAGTCATGCTTCGGGCGGACGACAGCTTTGTGGACTGGACTTCAGGAAAATGTTCTTTTGATTCCCCTGCGTTCATAAAATTGCTGGAATTAGCCGGAGAAATCCAGAATAAAAGCCAAAACAGCGCCGGCGAAGAGTTAAGTGACACCTATGCGGCGGCTTATCAGGCGGTACTCAGTATTTACCATATTACCCAATATAGAGACTATTATCATGGGAATTTGGAAGTGCTCGGTCTTCCAGGCGGCAGCGGCGGGTACCAAGCGCTCATACCCGAAGTAAGGATAGGAATATCTTCGGCCAGTCAGAAGAAAGAGGGGGCATGGGAATTTGTCAGGACATTACTGTCAGAGGAACACCAGAAGTCATGCACTATGCTTCCTATCCATAAGGGGGCCTTTGAAACGGTAATGCAGGCTGCAATTGACGGAAAATCCACATGGAAATGGCTTTATGAAAAGGGAAAGGCAACAAAAGAGGATGCAGAGCTTACAAAAATGCTTTTAAGCAGCGCAGATTATGTGGCGAATGGCAACCAGATTCTGGAAAATCTGGTATTAACCGAAGCGCAGGAATATTTTTCAGGAGCAAGCAGCGCGCAGGAAGCGGCCGAAAAAATGCAAAACCGCGTCACTCTTTATATCAATGAACAAATGTGAAAATAGGAAAGATAGAAAGGACTTAGAACGATGAAGAAATTTGTTATGAAAAAAAATGTGATTGGACTTTGTGCAATTATTTGTGCCGGAGGGCTTTTATTTACCGGATGTGCAGGTACAGAAGTAAAAACAGGTACAGAGGTAAAAACAGGTACAGAGGTGAAAACAGATGCAGAGGTGAAAACAGATGCAGAAAAAAGGGAAGTATCCAATACTCAAGACAGTAATGCTGCAAATCATCCAGCTGCGGCGGATGAGAAGAAGGAAGATACATTTGTTGATGGGAATGATTTGATGAATTCTGCCGACTTGTATGGTCCGGCCAGCGGGTGTACGGATACAGGCTGCACGATTAATCCCGATTCTTTTGCATCTGTAGATGATGATGGTTCTGTTTCTTCCAGGGGAGAGGGCAGCACAAATGTTGTTTATACAGAAGAAACCGTATTTCAAAAGGGAACGATAAAATCGGATGGGAGCAGCTATTCTCTTGAGGACAGCGATAAAGATAAGCCGAAGGATAATGATTATATATTATGCTTCGGGAAACAGCAGGAAGATGGTACTTATCTGGCAGACAGAATCATTGTAATTACATTTAATTATAATTAACCTGATAGGAGACAGTACAGTTATGCGCTTATCTATCAAAGAAAAAATGAATAGGATTATTGCACAGCAAAAAGCCATGCTCGCTTCCGGTGAGAAATACAGACCTCTCATAGAAAATCGAGTGCAGCGCATAGCTGTACGTCTTATGGTTATTTTTTTTACAGTGGTTTTTATCTGTACAATGATATCACATGTTTCCCATTCCATTACGACTGCCAGTGTATCTGTTACTGCCATGACAAGCGGAGCACTGACGAAGAGAGCCGAAGCGGAGGGAACGATTCAGGCGGCAGCGGACAAAAGGATTCCTCTGCCGGAGGGGCTGAAAGTGGTGGAAGTCAATGCAGAAAAGGGGAGCCGTGTAAATGAGGGGGAGGCGCTGCTTGCATTTGATATTCCTTCCCTGGAAGAGCAGCTGAAAAAATTGGAATATGAAATCCATATCCTTACTCTAAAAATTCAACTTTCTGAAAGCGGGAGCGGAAATGATGTGATTACGGCACAGCATGCTCTTGAGGATGCCCAAAAGGCGTATGAGCGTTTAGCTGCTAAATATAATCGGACGGACGCAAGATGGAAGGAAGATTATACAAAACGGGAAGAGGAGCTTACAGATGCTGAGAACAAAGAGGACAGAACAATTGCTGTAACAAGGCAGGAGCTGATTGAGAGAGCGGAAGCAGTTGTTAAGGAAGCAGAAGAAAATCTGGAAAATGTGAAAGAAGCAGCAGAGAGTGCAATCTATGCAGCAGAGAAGGAGCTTGACGATGCCTCGGAAACTCTGGATGCCTCAAAGAACGCTTATCAGCAGGCATTGGAGAGATACAAGCAGGCGGAGAGTGATCTTAATGATGCACAGCAGACAGTCAGTGACATTGAGAATGAGATTGCAGGACAGGACCCTGATGACAGCAACGATTATACAGAAGCGTTAAATGAAGCAAAAAAAGTTCTTTCCATGGCCCAGGAGGCATTTGAAAGGGCCAAAAAAGATCTTTCTGAAGCAGAATATAAAACGTCATCCTATGATAGTGCCTCTGAAAACCTGAATGCCGTTAAGGAACGCTGGAAAAATAAAACGGACAGAGCAGCAGCCGCTCTTAATGATGCAAAAGCTGTGCTTACAGAAGCGGAACAACGTACTGATTTTTCAAACGAAGCTGCAGTCATCGAAGCGCAGGAAGCTATTGAGGCTGCGAAGGGGGCATTGAACAATTCCCAACGCGAATTTGAGGATAATCAATATCTGGGAGAGGAAGAACTTTATACGGCACAAAGAGCGATTGAAGCAGCACAAATCGCACTGGAAAATGCACAGAGGCAGGCGGCAGTGTCACAGAAAGAGGGCGAAATCACAAGACTTACCTGCGAGTTTGAATTGGCGGAAAAAGAAAAATTACGGAATATGCTGCAGGATATTTTAGACAACAAAGGGTATTTTCCTTCCCCGGCCTCCGGAACGGTATTAAGTACTATGGAAAAAGGCTCTAAAACGGAAGCAGATGAGGGGATGGTCATACTTTCCTGTGATGACAGAGGTTTTATTTTTGAAGGAGTCCTTGATATAGAGTCTGCACAGCACTTTTCAGCAGGAGACAAGGGAGAACTTCATTACATACTGGATGGAAGTACACAAAAGGCGGAGGCGGAAATTCAATCGATCCGTACATCTGATGAAGAAAATACAGTTATCGTAACTGCAATTCTGCCCGAGGGGAGTTATCCTGCCGGCGTACCTGCGCAAATTTCCCTGAACAAAAAAAGCGGGAATTATGACAGCTGTCTGCCCATTACAGCGCTTAGAAGCGATTCCGGCGGTGATCATGTTTTTGTGCTGCGCAAACAAAATTCAGTGATGGGAACGGAGTGGGTCACTTCAAGGATCGATATTACAATTAAGGACAGAGACAGCCAGATGATGAGCATTGAGAGTATGCTTACCTATTCGGATCAGGTAATAACAGGATCGGATAAGACGATATCGGAAGGGGACAGGGTTCGCATTGAAAACTAACAAGATTGTTCATAACCGGGCACTGGTGACATCCGCATTGCTGGCAGTTTTCTTTTGGTGTACCGCATGCTCTTACTATAATACGGCTGTAAGCCTTTGTTCAAGTGTGGGCATTAAGTGGGAAAACGGCGGTGTCAGTCCAATCGCCCTCAGCAGGCAGCAGGCCTGCGCAAAGCAGGATGGTGCATCGGAACAACCGGAAGTTACCTTGTGGCAGACACATTCGGATCAGGAGGTTAGGAACGAACATAAGAAAAGCATGACTGCGGATACCGTTGTTGTTTTTGGAGATTGCAGAGATATTACTTCAGCAATCATGCTTCAGGGTGCTTTTCCGGCCAGAACAGACTGGTCAGGGTGTGCGGTTAGTTCAGGTCTGGCATTCTCTCTTTGGGGAAGCGTTGATGTTTGCGGACTGCCGATAGAGATGGAAGGCGGAATGTTTTATGTCCGCGGCGTATTTGAGGAGGAAGAACCACGATTATATCATCAGGCACGGAATGAGTCGAAAGAACTCCTTTCTAATATGCAGCTGACATTTTCCGGGACGGGAACCCGGGAAAAGGCAGAGAGATATCTTGTGACTGCAGATTTCCCGGGTGGGATGATTCTGGAGCAGCCGCTGCTGGAATGGGCACTTACCATGCTGTTCAGGCTTCCGGCCGTTGTCCTTTTCGTTGGTATCGTTGTCCGTATCCTAAGGCGCGGAAAGAAGCTTTGGCATTATCCGGTATTGTTTCTTTTATATCTGCCCTCTGTTCTCGTTTTGTCTGCAGGATTATTTATTTGTATGGATCTGCCGGAAATTCCTGCCGGATTCATTCCCACGAGGTGGTCCGACTTTGCTTTTTGGAGTAATCTTGCTGCGGGGTATCGGAAGAATCTGTTCGCATGGATGTCGGTATCCTCCAACTTTCGGGATGCAAAGCTTGTGTTTGCCGCGTTTCTGACAGTGCTGCTTTCCATAGGCGCTTCTGTTTTTATCGCAATAGCGGCACATTTGGGATCGATACATACGTTCAGACGTATGATTCTGGGATGTGGGGGGTATACGCTGCTGCTTTGCCTTTTGTCCCTCCTTATGGCACCGAACCGCAATATGACATTTTGTAAAGCCATGTATCTGATGCCCTGCTTGTGGCTTTGTGCAGATTTTATGTTTTACCGGCAGGAGAAGAGGCTTACCTTTGTTCCTGATGAAAGGAAGGATTCAGATGATAAGAAAATTGCAGCACAGATGGAAAGCCAGGAAAAAACGGGATGATTTTGTGCCCCTGAGAGAACGTATCGTGCCATGGTTGTTTTTGGCACCTAGCCTGCTTTTTGTAAACATCATGGTATGGATTCCCCTTCTGGATGTCCTGCGGCGGTCATTTTTTGAGGCTGCCAGTGACCGGTTTGTGGGTTTTCAAAATTACCTGGCGGTATTTGGCAATAAGGCGTTTCAGCTTGCAGCAGGAAATACGGTAAAATTTGTTATGATATGTATCCCGCTTTTGCTGTTTATCTCTCTGGCAGTTTCCCTGCTGCTGACCGCTTTTAGGGAAAGGCTCGGTATTTTTAAAACATCGTTTCTTGTACCTATGGCAATCCCTGTGGCCTCAATCGTCCTTTTGTGGCGTGTGGTCTTTCATAAAAACGGGCTTCTCAATGCCTTTTGTGAGCTTATGGGTATGGCACCGGTTGATTGGATGGAAAGTAAAGCCGCTTTTGGGGTACTGGTTTTTGCTTATCTGTGGAAAAACTTCGGGTATGATATGGTACTGTGGCTTTCAGGACTCGGTGCCATCAATCCGGCGTTATATGAGGCGGCACAGATGGATGGCGCAGGAAGCGTCCGGCGATTTGTTAAGATTACATTTCCCAATCTTGTGCCTGTGTTATTTACGATTACCGTGCTGTCAATGCTGAATTCCTTTAAGGTGTTCAGGGAGGCTTATTTAATTGCCGGAAGCTATCCGGATGACAGTATTTATATGCTCCAGCATCTGTTCAATAACTGGTACAGCAATCTGGATGTGGATAAAATGTGTGCGGGAGCCGTAATGATGGCGCTTTTTGTGTTCCTTTTAATTTTAATGCTTGAGAAAATGATGAACCGGGGTAATAATACATGAAAAAATGGCTGATTGGGTTTGTTCTTATTTTTATCGCCCTCTTTGTCTGGATGCCTCTTTGGATGCTCTTATCCGGCACTTTTATGGGAAGTGCGGAACTTTCTGAAAATCTTGCTCCGGTCCTGGAAGGAGGCGAAGGGAATGCTGTATGGCCTGTGATTGCGCAGTATCCGACTTTACAGGCCTATGTGGAGCTGCTGCTGGACACGCCGCAGTTTTTTACGGTATTCTGGAATTCCTGCAGGCAGGTTATACCTATTGTACTTGGGCATGTCTTTTTAGGTGCTCCTGCAGCATGGGCTTTTGCGAAATTTCAATTCCGGGGGAAAAAGATACTCTATACCTTATATATTGTCCTGATGTTGATGCCTTTTCAGGTAACCATGGTTTCCAGTTATCTGGTACTGAATAAATTGAAACTAATCGACACGGTCTGGGCCGTCATTCTGCCGGGCGCAGCATCTACCTTTCCCGTTTTCATCATGACCCGTTTTTTTATGGCGATACCGGAGGAGGTTATGGAGGCGGCAGCTGTGGACGGCGCTTCCCCTCTTCAGATATTTTTGCGGTTTGGCATTCCGTTAGGTGCATCGGGGATTCTTTCGGCAGTGGTATTGGGTTTTTTGGAATACTGGAATGCAATGGAAGCGCCGCAGGCATTTTTAAAAAACCAGGAGCTTTGGCCGCTTTCTCTGTATATGGCAAATATCACTGCCGACAATGCAGGAGTATCGCTGATTGCATCACTGCTTACTCTGATGCCTCCTCTTTTGATTTTTCTGTTCGGACAAACGTATCTCGAACAGGGAATTATATCTTCCGGAATGAAGGATTGAGGGAACGGTTAACGCAGAACGGAACGGTTACGGATTGAAATGGAAAAGGAACAATTATGGTAAAAGAAGTTTTGGCAGGAGAACTGCAAATGCAAAAAGTAAATAAATGGTATCCGGGCAATGTTCACGCTGTTATCGATATGAATATGGAGATAAAGCAGGGGGAATTTATTGTTTTTGTCGGCCCTTCCGGATGCGGAAAAACAACATTGCTGCGCATGATCGCAGGTCTTGAGAGTATTACGGATGGAGAGATGATTATGGGTGGCAGAGTCATGAACAAGATCCCTCCAAAGAACCGGGATATTGCCATGGTATTCCAGAACTATGCTCTTTATCCCAATATGAAAGTAAAAGATAACATTGCGTTTCCCCTTAAAATGCGGCATACCGGAAAACAGGAAACCAAAAGCATGGTGGCGGAGGTCGCGCAAAAGCTGGAGTTGGATACTTTACTGGAAAGGAAACCGGGTGCTCTTTCCGGAGGGCAGCGTCAGCGAGTGGCCCTGGCACGTTCTATGGTAAGAAAACCGAAGCTTTTTCTTATGGATGAACCGTTGGCAAATCTGGATGCCAGGCTTCGGACAGAAATGCGCAGAGAAATCATAACCCTGCAGCGGGAACTGGGTGTTACAACGATTTATGTTACCCATGACCAGACAGAGGCGATGACGATGGGAACACGTATCGCTGTCATAAATGAAGGGGTCCTTCAGCAGTTTGGCACGCCGCAGGAGGTATACAGGAATCCCTCCAATTTATTCGTTGCAGGATTTATTGGCTCTCCCAATATGAACCTGTGGAATACGGAGCTTGTTACAGAACAGGGGCATTGCTTTCTTACCCTGGGAGCGGCAAGGATTCCTGTGGATAAAAGGAAGCTGCCTTCAGATTCTGAACAAGGCGGAATAACGGCGGGCATCCGTCCGGAGCACATAAAGCCTGCCGCCCCGGAGGATCCTGGTGCAATACGGATGGAAATCCATATTGTGGAAAATACCGGACGGGAAGTGGCGGTTTTTCTAACTGCTCCCGGAATGGCAAGACTTACCATGGTAACGGGGGCTGATTTTCCCGGCCGGCCTGGCCAGCCGATATATGTCCGTCTGCTGTCTGAAAAAATTCATCTGTTCCATAGGGAAACAGGACGGGCATTCTGAAGAGGGGAAGAGGCCTTCCTTTCTCCATTTCATCCCCCTCTTCTCAATCCTCGTCAGGAAGCACATTCTGTTTCAGGCTGTGATAAGCCATTGCGATATAAAGCAGGTAAATAGATAAAAACAGGCCAAGAGTGATTCCCAGAATACCCAGAAGCTGCCCCGGCCCGGTAACGACACCCGGATCAAAGGCACTTCCGAGAGCCAGGATAAAAGGGATGCCGATTAGCAGCGGCGGTAAAGCTGGCATGGTATAAAAAAGGATAAACTGCCTGCGCAGGGTCTGTTTCATCTCCTCCCGATCCATTCCCAGCTTGTGCAGCAGTGCAAACTGCCGCCGGTAACGTGCCGTCTCACTGAGCTGCTGGATGGTCAGGATGGTGGCGGACACCATGGTGAGCACCAACGCCAGATAAAAGAGCGGAAAGACCGTGATAGCGTAGGATGAGGCGTTTTCATTTTCCACCGCTGTTTTACAGAAAATCGTATCGTAGCCATCGATACCTTCGTCTTTTACATCCCGTAAGTCACTTATCCGGGTATAGTCCTCCATACGCATGGGTTCCGCCGTCATTGCGGCATATACGCTGTGGCTGACCGGAAGGGATGCGGCGGCGTCATCGGGAATAACAAGAATAAAACCCCGGCCGTTGCCGTCCCACAAAGACTGGGTGAAATTTTCCGTGCGGATGCCTCCCGGGAGCAGAGTCCGGCCGCCGATGGTAAGCGGTTCCGTGTAGCTTTCCATGCTTTTTTCCAGATAGGCCATGCAGTGAATCAGATATCGGCCCGGCTCCAGGGTTACCGGGGAATAGCCCAGCATAGCCCGCAGCGCGCGGTAATCGCTTTCTTTCATCAGCGTGTCGTAACCGAAGGACTCCCAATAACGTTCGTTTGCTATGACATAATTGGTTACCTGCATGGTTTCACCCCGGTAAATATTATATTGCCGGGATTCCCGGATCGGCACATGGGAGTCAATATAGGCAAGGTAGTCGTCAAAACGGTTCTCGTCCCTTCCGGTAGAAGCAATATACAGATCAAAGCTGGTAGTCTGTTCATTCCTGCTCTGAAGCAGGGTATGAAACAGCATCCCGGTACCTTCCGAGATGAGGGTTGCAGTAAAAAGCAGGGCGATTGTCGCCATTACCACGCCCATTGTGGCCAGCTTGGCAGACAGCGTGCGGAAAATAAGCAGCACATGCCCGCTGTATTTTTTTTCCGGCCGCTTGTCAAAGTATGCGGGGACACCGGAGGAAAAGCTGATAAAAAAGCCGTATAAAAACATAATGAGGAAGGCGGCTCCCAGAATACCCAGCGCCAGATTACGCAGGATCAGCAGAATCGTTCCGGCCAGGCCGAAAAGAAGGGAGAAAATAAAGATTTTCCGCCGGATCCGGCTTTTTTTAATCACCTCTTCTTCGTTTTGGTGATCAAAGTAAATCAGGTCGTGGATTTTCATGGTGCGGATACGCTGTCTGCTGCGCAGGAGGGCAAACAGATAGACCATGGAAAAATAAATAACAGTCAGTCCCACAGCCTGGAAGGAAAAAGAAAAGCGGAAGGTATAGGGGGCCCGGAACAGTGCCAGCAGAACCGCCCGCAGAGCCTGGAAAAGAAGGTTCCCCAGAAGCGTTCCCAATACCAGTGCAATTCCGCCTACGATGAGGTTTTCCATAAAAAACATTCTGGCTACCTGTCTGTTTTCCAGGCCGGTCAGAATATAGGTGCCCAGTTCCCGGCCGCGCCGTACCAGCATGAAGCTGATGGTATACTGCACCAGCCAGCCGATAATACAGACGACCACGATGCTGGTCAGCACAATCACCAGGGGCATACTTTCCATCATGCTTGACAGCGTGCGGATTTCCTCAGAAAATACCAGGCCGTTAAACGCGTAAATCAGGGCGGCAGCCATGACGATGGTGACAAAATAAACCAGGTAATCACGGGCCTGCCGTTTGGCGTTGCGCAGGGAGAGTTTAGATAACGTCACTGATATCACCTCCCAGCAAAGCAAGGACATCCAGAATCTCGTGATAAAAGACCGTCCGTGTCCGCCCGGCCCGGATCAGCTCATTGAACAGCCGTCCGTCCTTTAAAAACAGTACCCTGGAGGCGTAGCTTGCGCTGTAGGCATCGTGGGTGACCATAAGGATGGTGGCGTTCATATCCCGGTTCATCCGTGTCATGATTTCCAAAAGGTTTTTGGAGGATTTGGAGTCCAGGGCGCCGGTAGGTTCGTCGGCAAGAATCAGAGATTGCCCCGCTACCATGGCACGGGCGCAGGCGGCCCGCTGCTTTTGCCCGCCGGAAACCTGATAGGGGAATTTCCCGAGGGAATCTTCGATTCCCAGCTTCCCGGCCACATCGGATACCATTTTCCGGACTGTTTGGGAATCCGCGTGGTTGATGGTGAGGGCAAGGCCGATGTTTTCTTCCAGGGTCAGGGTATCAAGAAGGTTAAAATCCTGAAACACAAAACCCAGCCGTTCCCTGCGGAAGCGGGCCAGTTCATTGGGGGGGATTTCCGTAATATTCACCCCGTCCAGCAGGATGCTGCCGGCGCTTGCGGTATCAATGGTGGAGATACAGTTGAGCAGGGTGGTCTTTCCGCTGCCCGAAGCGCCCATTATGGCAATGAATTCCCCGTCCTCCACCTCAAAGCTGATCCGGTCCAGCGCCTTTGTCACATTGTTTCTGCTTCCATAATATTTTTCTATGTTTTCTATGTGCAGCATATGTTGTCTCCCTTCGTTACAGCTATCTTTGCCTAAGGATACCTCAAACGAAGGCCTGGCGGTATCGAATTCCTATTACTTTTTCTTACATTTTTGTAAGCTTGTTACGGTCCATGGCCTCTCTGGAAGGAAACGTAAGGGTTACGCAGGTGCCGCGCCCCTCCTCGGAGGCAAGCTGCAGATCAATTTCCATAAAGCCGGCCAGCCGGCGGCCAAGATACAGCCCCATACCGGTGGAGCCGCCGCGGGAACGGCCGTTGCTTCCGGTAAATCCCCGCTCAAAAACCCGGGGCAGTTCATGGGAGGGGATGCCGATCCCGTTGTCGCGGACGGCCAGCTGTATCTGCCGGCCGAGCTGTCTGGCGGACAAGGTGATGACGGGAGTCTCGCTGCGGTAGCGGATCGCATTCTGCAGAAGCTGCCCTAAAATGAAGCATACCCATTTCCCGTCGGTATACACGGTATGTGCCAGGTTATCAGTCTCAATACGCATACCGCTCTGAATAAGAAGCGTCTGGTGATGCGCTATCGCCTGATCAACGATTTCAGAAAGCGCTGTCTGGCAGATTAAAAAATCGTTTTCCGGACTTTCCGCCCGGGCATAGAAGAGCACCCGTTCCGCATGGTTGTCGATCTCGGCAAGCTCCCGGGCGAGCCGGGAACGGATTTGGGGATCGGCGCCCCGGCAGATGAGCTGGGCGGCTGTGATGGGGGTTTTGATTTCATGGACCCAGCTTTCGATATATTCCCGGTAATCCCGCTGGGCGGACCGGGCATCCGATACGGCTTCTATCATGGCTTTTCCTGAACGGCGCATCAGCTGGAAAAATCTGCGTTCGTATGCATTCCGGGGCTTCGGCACACATTCACAGAAGAGATATTTTTGGTCCAGACCGTTCATGACAGCTTCCAATTCTTCCAGATGGGAGCGGCATTTCAGATAATCCGATACCTGCAGGAGGAAAAACAGCAGGCCCCAGGTGATAAGCAGAATCGCCAGTATACCCGGCTGCGTTCCTGTTACCCGCAGAAAAAAAGCCATGACGGCCATGGACACCAGCAGGAAAAGAAAGCGCCCCAGCCGGTCGGACAGAAATTCCCTTATCTTCATATCTGATACCCCATTCCGCGCCGGGTTTTAATGTAGCCGGGAAAGCCCAGTTCCTCCAGCTTTGTCCGGAGCCTTGTCATGTTGACGCTCAGTGTGTTGTCATCAATGTAAATCTGGCTGTTCCACAGGGTTTCTATCAAATCGCTGCGGGAAATGATCTCTCCGGGATGGGTCATGAGATGCGCCAGGATTTTGATTTCATTTCGTGTCAGCTCCGCTGTCCTCCCCCCGGAGGAAACCACGCCTTTTGCCAGATGGAGGCTGAGTCCGTTCGCGGTGAGCACATCAGGCTCCTGCAACCCGCCGCTCCGGCGCAGAACGGCTTTGATATGGGCCAGAAGGACAGGTATGTTGTACGGTTTTGTGATATAATCATCACCGCCCAGGCTCAGGGCGCGCAGCTCGTCCATGGCAGTGCTGCGGCTTGTGACGAAGATAACCGGCACGGCGGTTTTGCTGCGGATATCCGCACACAGGGAGAAACCGTCCCGTCCGGGCAGCCCGAGGTCAAGGAGAACCAGATCGGGAGTATTGCCCGCGATCTGTTCCGGTATTCCGGTAAAATCCTGGATCACAATTGTCCGGTAGCCTTCATTATTCAGCAGGAATGCCAGTTCCTCCCGTACATCCGGTTCATCTTCTATAATCATGATTTTCTGCATAAAACACCGCCTTTGTTTTCTTTGCCTGTAACGATTCCGTACCTCCACCGTTACCTTTGCTTTTCATATTAGCACAGGCGGCTGACGGGATCAATGCAGGGATACGGCAGGTCAGCGACTTTGGGCAATTTCTATTAAGACATACCGTCACCGGACGTGCTACAATAAGAATAAAAATAAAAAGGAAAGAGGCAATTAGCTATGAGTAAGGATTCACTTGTTACAAGTGTGCTGCGCTACATCAGAGATCACCTCCATGAAGAACTGACACTGGAAAAAATGGCAGAAGAACTCAATTACTCCAGATTCTATATGGCCAGGACGTTTGCGGAACGCACCGGCTGTACTCTATATCAATATATCCGGGGACGGCGGCTTACCTTAGCCGCAGAAAAACTGGTAAATACGGCCGGGCCTATCGTGGAAATCGCGTATGAAGCCGGTTATGGTTCCCAGCAGGCGTTTACGCTGGCTTTTCATAAGATGTATGGGTGTACGCCCCAGGAGTACCGGATACAGGGGGTTTTTGTCCCGAAGCAGGCGGAAATATCCCTGTGCGGCGGTTTCCGTGCCGGCAGCAGTACAATAGACAGCAGGAGGATGGCGGCATGAGCATGACAGTACCTTATGTGGTAGAAAAAACGGGGAATGGGGAAAGAAGCTATGATATCTTTTCAAGGCTTTTATCCGACCGTATCATTTTTCTGGGAAGGGAAGTGGATGACGTTTCCGCAGAACTGATTGTGGCACAGATGTTATTCCTGGAAGCGCAGGACCCGGAGAAAGACATCCAGCTGTATATCAACAGCCCCGGCGGATCCGTCACGGCCGGCTTTGCGATTTATGATACCATGCAATATATCTCCTGTGATGTATCCACAGTCTGTGTGGGGATAGCGGCCAGCTTCGGCGCCTTTCTTCTGGCAGGCGGCACAAAGGGAAAACGGATGGCTCTGCCCCATGCGGAAATCATGATCCATCAGACGGCGGTGAGAGGAAACGGCATACAGGGACAGGCCAGTGATATCCGCATCCTGTCGGATCACATACAGCGTTCCAATCAGAAGCTGAACCGGATTCTGGCTGAAAATACGGGAAAAACAGTGGAAGAAATCGAAGCGGATACGGATCGGGATCATTATATGACCGCAGAGGAGGCGCTGCAATATGGGCTGATCGATGAGATTTTTGAGGGAAGGAAGCAACATAGGAAAAACTTCTGACAGCGGCGGTAAAAAGGCCGGAGACAGCAAAAAGGGAGGAAACCGCACGGCGGTTTCCTCCCTTTGATCAGGATTCCTTCACAAGAATATCGGTTATTTCCGCAATGTAAAGCAGATGATACCCGCCGCCGGTTCCGTCCGCGTGGTTTTCACCGCCATACCATTTCTCCGTAAATACGTGATCCCCAAGGAAATCCTCCTCCTTCAGAGGGGTGACGCAGAGCTTCCTGCATAGAAGGGCCATGCGGCATTCCTCATAATAAGGGACTTCTCCGGCATGGGCCACGGTAAGCCCGGCTTCCTTTACTTTATCCTGGTCACGGCCGGATACGGTGCCGCAGTATCCCAGCATCTTCCGGAAGCTATTGTCAAACACGGTGAGAGAAAATACATCGGAGGAATCCAGGAATTCCCTGGTAAAACGCTCCGGGCGCACTGCGCACATCACCACCGGTTTCTGCCACAGTATCCCTGCTGTAGCCCATGCCACCGTCATGGGATTGACACGTCCTTCCTTTTCGGCGGACATGAGAAACCAGTCTTTACTGATTAAGGTAAATATATTTTCTGTCAGATCGGCAGGTTTGATAGAATGAAATGTCATGATTCAGACTCCTTTATTCAATGGTATACTTTCCGGTTCTGTAACGTTTCTGTGCCTTTACAGCGATCCTGTATCCAGGTATTCCAGCAACGCTTCCCGTGTGAGTCCTTCAATTCCCAGATCCCGGAGGGAATGCCCTTTTTCCCAGCAGTCGTAGCCCAGAAGGGCGGAACCGATAGTGATCATGGAATCAATAACCGGCACGGACACGCCCATGGCCCGGGCCAGTTTTGCCCAGGGAGCCAGGCCGTAAGGGATATCCTCTGCGTAATAGCGGTTTTTAGTGTCGGCAGGTCCTTTGATTTTGGCAAAATTAGGATCGCTGGCGATGGCTTCTCCGATATCATCCGTTACAACCGAGCCGCCCACGCCGTGGGCGACGATGTCACTTGCGTAGCCAAAGCTGTCCAGCAGGGCGATACGTTCTTTATCAATGGCTTCCGTAGTGCGGGCAACGCAGGGGGTAAAGCCCTCCGTATAGAAATAGAACTCCCCTTTTGCATATTCAATACGCCCTGCGTTCAGGATACAGCCCGGAACATGAATAATGGGATTCAGACTGGAAAGCCCGCAGGCGATTACGCTTTCCACCGCTTCCAGGGAAGGGTAGAAGGGACGGAGCTTCTCCACGGTTTCCCGGGTTTTGCAGGCAGGCATCACGCCGATTTTCAGGGGATTGAACAGGCTCATGATCAAAGTGTTTCCGGGGCCCTGCAGACGGGTGGCGTAGGGCAGGGTATTCGTTTCCGCCACCACCACGTCTTCTATACCTCTTTTTCTGAATTCCTTCCAGAAAATAAGGCTGTCGAAGGTCCCGGGCAGCACAACCACCGTCTGGCCGGGCTTTACCAGTTCTGCGAGCTGTACGGCGTAAACGTCATGGGCGAAGGCGGGAACCGCCACAAAAATAAACGCAACGTCAGCAACGGCTTCGCGCAGATCGGTAGTCACCATATCGATTCGTACGGTGGCGTTCCCGGCAGCCCCTGCCATGGTGATTTCATGGGTTTCAAAGACCTTGCGGAGATTTCCGGCGAAACGTGCATCCTCATACATATGTACGCAGAAGCCGCGGTTGGTCAGATCCGCCGCCGCCGCATGTCCCCCGTTTCCTCCTCCTAATACAGCAACTTTTATAGCCATATACACACATCCTTTCCTGTAACTGTAACTGCTGTTTTTTACTGTATTCATTGTAACGCTTGCATCCGGTAAATGTATCATATAAAATGGCTATCAGGATATATAAAAAGAATATGACTGCTAAAGGCATTTGTTCTTTCTGTGCAGGGAGGCAGAAATGAATCTTCAACAATTAAAATATGTACTGGCTATCTATAAAGAAGGCTCTATCACCAAAGCATCTCATGCATTGTTCTGCGCGCAGCCGAATGTGAGCAGCGCCCTGAAGAGCCTGGAAAGCGAACTCCATATACGGATATTTGACCGCACGCCCAACGGTGTGGAGCTTACCCCGCAGGGAGAAGCCTTTATTTCCTATGCGGCCAATATCATGGCGCAGGTGGAGATGCTGGAGACTATCGGCAGGGAACCGGAGGAACTTCCCGCATCCCTTGGGATATCCGTTTCCCGGGCCTCCTACTGTACACAGGCGCTTTCTCTGTGGATGAATCGGGAAATCCGCCCGGAACAGCCGCTTTCCCTGCATTTTTGTGAAACCAATACCGAGAAGGTAATCGATCAGGTGTTCCGGGCGGAAAGCGATTTGGGCGTTATCCGTATCCCTGCATTTTATGAAAGCTATTACGGGCAGCTTCTGGCTAATAAAAACCTGTGTTATACTGAGCTGATGCGTTTTCAAATGCTGTTGGTCATGCGCCGGGATCATCCGCTGGCGGAAGAGGCGGATATTACGCCCGATAGGCTCAGACCCTATACGGAGGTGGTACACGGCGATCACCGCAACCCTTCCATGACCATGGCCCGTATCGATCCGCTTTTGCATGAAACGCCGTCACGCAGGATCTATGTCTATGACAGAGGCAGCCAGATCGACCTTCTTAAAACACTGCCGGGAGCCTATATGTGGGCGTCGCCTATTCCGGAGGATATCCTGGAGGAGGCGGGGATGCTTGTCCGTTCCAGTTCCATGGCCAGGGTCTATAACCTGGATTTGCTCATACGCAGGAAAAACAGCCCCGAAACGCCTCTGGCAAAAAGCTTTGCCGCATATTTGAAGGAATATGCCGACAAACTCGCCAAAGGGCGGGAACGCATGACCTCCCGGTAATGTGTTCCCGCCCTTTTTTTCAGATAGATGACCCTTCTCCTAAGCCGGAGGAAAGCGCATAAGCTGTTCCAGCGATTCGGCCGGCATGGGCCGGTAATAGTAAAAGCCCTGGGCCAGGCAGCATCCCATCCGCAGAAGCTCCCGCGCCTGCTCCTGGGTTTCCACACCCTCGCAGATGACGGACATTCCAAGCGCCCTGACCATATTCACCAGATTCTCGATTACGATCTGCTCCCGCTTGCCCTGAAGCCCGTCGCCCACAAAGCTGCGATCCAGCTTGAGAACATCGGCCCGGAGCCGCTGAAGCTGGCCGAGAGAGGAATACCCGGAACCGAAATCGTCGATGGCGATTTGAAAGCCCAGCCGCTTCAGCTGCGTTAGAACAGGGGCAATGCTGTCGGGCACGCTGGCTATGGCGCTTTCTGTGATCTCCACCTCCAGCAGCGCGCGGGGAACCTGATATTGATCCGCAATCGCCGCGATCTGCTCCGCAAAACCCGGACGGCCGAAATGCAGACGGGAAAAATTGCAGGAGACGGCGGATACGGGCAGCTCCCGATCCAGCCAGCTGCGGATGGTCCGGCATACGGATTCAAATAAGAAAAGATCAACCTGGACGATAAGCCCCTTTTTCTCAAAAAAAGGGATAAAAGAGCCGGGCATCAGCAGGCCGTGTTCGGGATGGTTCCACCGGACAAGGGCTTCGCTGCCGATGATAGCTCCGGTTTCCATGTTCACCTTCGGCTGGTAATAGGCTACAAATTCCCGCTGCTCCAGCGCTGCGGACAGGCGGCCCTCCAGCTCCTGGTCGAGCAGGGCCTTCTGCCTCATTTTTTCATCGTATAATACAATCCCTCCGGCAGTTGCATCCTTGGCGCTGTGTCTGGCGTAATTTGCCAGATCCAGCATCTGCTGGAGATCGTGGTTCTCGTCGGCCTCCACCCGGTAAGCGCCGAAGGACAGTCCGATTTCATAGGGAATCACGCCTTTTTCCCTGCGCCACTGGTTCAGCCTGTTTCCGAGCTGGTTCAGGCGGGATGCCAGTTTATCCCAGTCCCCGCATTCCAGAAGCAGTACAAAATTGTCCGCCGATAGACGGGCGCAGCATTCCCGGCTGTCCATGGACTGCTGCAGAAGCAGCCCGAAAGCGCGGAGGACGCGATCTCCCTCTTCAAAGCCGAAATTATCGTTGATCAGCTTGAAACGGTCGATATCACAATAGAGAACCGCATAAGGCGTTTCCCCCTTTTCCCGGAGCAGTTCACCGGAACGGATATAAAAGCGGTTCAGGTTATTAAGCCCTGTCAGCTCATCTTTGAAAAGCAGATTCTGAATCCGCCGGTTTTTCCTGGAATTTGTAAACAGGTTAATACACAATAGAAGGATAACGCTTCCCAGCACGGCGGTCACCAGCCCTGTCACCAGCCAGATATGCTGCCGGACGAAGGCGTCCACGCTGATCGGCCTGGAAATCGTGGAATTCCTGGTCAGCAAATCATCCACCTGTTCACTGGCCATATACTGGATATATTTATCCAATATGGTAAAAAGGCGGGAATCGGCGGATTTGGATACCCCGATGCACAGATCACTGGGATACTGGGTCAGGGTGGTGGCATTGAGCTTATCGTATCCGGGATCGCTGAGTAAATAATTGGCGGCATGGGTATTGGTGTAGGTGGCCTGGGCCTTGCCTTCCAGCACAGCGTCAAAGCACTCCTCCAGCGATGAAAAATAGAGGACCGTGCATGTCGGATTATTCCGGGCAACCCGTTCGGATAACTGGTAGCCCTCCGGCAGAGCCAGCGTTTTCACGACCCCTCCGTCACTGCCGGTGATTAACACGCCGGGCGCATTCAGGTAATACAGAGTGGTGTTCATTTGATTCCGTTCGTCCCAGAGATAATCCCCGTCAACCACGCTGAGTACATCGGTATCGCCCCGCTTCAGCGCTTCCAGCGATTCCGCCGCGGTGCGGGCTTCAAAGGTAAAGACAAGTCCGCTTCCCTGGGAAATCAGGCTGAAAATATCAGCCGCCACCCCGCCGAAGCTTCCGTCAGGCCTGCGGTAAGCCAGCGGTGCGAAGGAAGGATCATAGGAGACCCGGATCGGCTCCGCCGTGCGGATATATTCCCGTTCTTCCTTGGTAAGCACAGGCTTCTGATTGGCGCTGGGAGCCAGATATTTATCATACAGATCCATCTGGTAGCCGGGATTGCGCAGAAGGATATCGTTAATGGCCCGGTTTATCCGGGCGAGCAGCTCCGGTTTCTTCCTGGAAACGGCGATATACAGCGGGTTGGGGGCAAACTGGGCCACACTGCGGAAGATGCTGCCGCGGCCCAGATGGGTGATAGCCACGCCGTCCAGCTCCCCTTCCTCCAGCGCTGTGAGCAGCGCGTCGGTTTCGTCATAATCCACGATATCCAGCTCTACGTCATGCTCCCCGCAGTAACGCTTAAAGTTTTCCCCGTCCTCGCCGCCGCGGATGATTCCTACCCGCATTCCCTGAAACGCGTCAAAATCTTCATAATCATAACGGGTATCATCCATTCGCACATTCAGAGTGGTGTAGATATTACACATGGGCTGATCCGTAAAAAACATCTGATCCATACGTTCCTCTGTCCGGTAAACCGAAGGAAGAATGTCGATTTCACCATCAATTAAAAGCTGAAGCGCATTCTGCCAGCTCTGTGTATCAACCACTTCATAGCGCAGGCCGCTCAGCTTGGAAATTTCCTGGAGAAATTCAAAATTATAGCCCTCGTATTCCCCCTGGGCATTGTAATACATATAATCGCCGTCTTCATAGTAGCCCACACGGACAGGCGGCGTTTCTTCCGCTGAAACAGGCAAAGGCAGCGGACAAAGCAGAAGCAGGATAAAAAAAGAAAATGCCCGGATAAGGGCCTTTGTTGCAGGTGACATGCTATTGATTCTCCCAATATGGCGGCGTTCTGTTCCCTCAGACTCTGTATCCATAATAACACTGCGGTGAAAGTAAAGCAACGCAAAACCTTTTCGGAGATGTTTTATATACAGGCTGTTGGTAACAGTTCAGACAAGTCTGAACTGTTACCGCTGTTGTCCCTTCCCGGCCGTTTGACGGCATGAGGGTGTTCCGGGAGGATTTGATTGCGGCCGGGAGGGACAGGGGGTATAATGCAGAAAGAAACTGTTTTATGCCCTTTGGTATCGGGCCGGAAATGATAGAGGGGATTTGCCGGAATGGATGATAAAAAAGAACAGGACACCACCGATGTGCAAAAGGAAACGTCTGTGGAGAAGAGGAAAACGAATCGGGCGGGCAGGATAACAGGTACAGTGTTGCTGGTTTTTGCAGGGGCAGTGCTGGGGAGCGGGGCTGTGCTTTACCGGAAAGTGGTGCTTCCGAGGGGGCTGAGCTGGCTGTTTCCGTGGATGGAGCCGGCGGTCATTGCGGGCGTGCTTCTGGCGGCGGCGCTGCTTCTGGTATTATGGCTGCCGGTTGGGAAAAAAGCGAAGGGGCTTCTGGCAGGCTGCGGGCTTCTGACTGCGGTGCTGGCGGTAGTCTGCGTTACGCTGCTCCTCCCGGAAACGGTCAGCGTACGGAAATCCCCGGATGAAAAGAATACCCTTGTGATAGTGGAAGACAGGGAGAACCATACGCTGGCTGTTGCCCGGATATATTATGGATTTTGGAAACGGGAGAAGGATATGCTGCCGTTTCAGAGGCTGGAAGCGCTGAAATACCAGTGGCTGGAGAATGATGTCTGTGCAGTAACCGGGAGGGATGGGGACGGAGTTCTTCATCAGTATCTGGCAACTTATGGAGAGCGGGGAGATGGGATTTCCTATAGGGATCCTCTGGCTGCCATGAGCGGCAGCTGGGAAGCGGAAGTTGACGGCGGGAAATGGCGTCTGCAAATAGGCGGTATGGCGCAGCTGGAAACGCCGGAGGGCCTGCAGACTTTTGACAGCAGCGACTGCGAACGATATGGGACTATTGCTGTGACCCTCGGGAAAGGAACCGGTGTACAGTGGAGTCTGGTTATGAATCAGGACTGCCGGCTGAATGACGGAAGAATCGCACAGGGAGGGACTCTGACCCTTTGTGCGGCAGATATGGGGGAAACGAAGCCTGTTATATTTAGCAGTACGGATGAACGGGAAGCATGGAACGGAAGTGAGAGCGCTTCGGAAGGGGAAAGAGAGAACGAAATCTGGGTAAAGCTGAAGCAGTATCTTTGGGGAAACAGCCGGGAAAAACAGAATACGGAAGAAGCCATTGTTAAAGAAATGTATTTCCTGGCGGAAAACAATCCATCCGGAGAAGGGTATGCCCCGAAGCAGGACGGGATCTTTTTTGTGGCGGCAGCGGACACGGAGGAATGCTGGAATGTACGGAATATCCTGAAGGAGTTTACAAAGACTTACCGGGTAAACGGGTATGATTGTGCGGTTCAGATGAATTCTATACAGTGTCTGGCAGGCTATCAGGAGGACGGCATGTATGAGGTGCATACCACAGAATTTATCGCCGCCCCGGGGATTGCCGGCCAGGTGGCGGAGGGAAGCCGGGTGGAAATGAAATATACGTTCCGGATGGTGAAAACTGCGCTGGGATACTATGTGTACCGTACCTTCGGAACAGACGATGTCTGGGGGCCGGAGGGGGAGCCTGGGGAAATATATGTATTGTCGGATAACAAAGAATATTCGTATTTCCTGAGCGGGGAATATGATACGGCGGACCGATACGGATTTGCCAAAGCGCCGGAGGAAGGGATGCGGGAGCTGTACAAGGAAATGCTGGAGGGACGGTATCCGGCTGCTGTGGAAACCACCTATGAGGAGTCCCCTGCCATGCGGCTGGACGGCCAGGCATCTCTGTATCTGCTGTATGACGGAATCACGGAGGATTGTCTGCATTACCGTTACCGCATGGTGCAGTCACAGACGCCGGAACTGCAGCCGGACAGCAGGCTGCAGACAAAGGAAGTCTATCAGGCCGTCATCAAGAGAGGAATGACCGGCATTGCTGCAGTGGGGGAAACGGCGGAGAACGCACAGACGGCGGAACTCCCATTAAACAGCGGCGGGGATACATCGGATCCGGGGAAAAGGCGAAGCGGGCCGAGAGAAGGGGAAGTACGCTGGGACAGCTATAACGGGGATTTCGCCAGGGAAATGGTGCTTAAGGAGCAGGGGATCACCTTCCGTATGGTGGTGCTGGATGCAGCACTGGGAAGCCGGTTTTACGGGCTGGCGAAAAGCTATGACGGCGGGAAAACCTGGTATAAGGTGGGAACGGATCCTTTTAATTCCCAGACGGGAATGGATATTGATTTTACCTTTTTGGATGAGGACTTTGGCTTTGCCGCCCTTGCGCACAACGGAGGCGACAGCGCACAGCTGTATGTGACGGAGGACGGGGGATTTTCCTACAGCCCGGCGGACATGGAAGAGAAGCTGGTGACCCTGGAAGGGGGAGGGACCTTCGCCCCCTATGATTATCCCCGCATGCCCTATTGGGAAAACGGCGTTCTCTATGTACTCTGCGGCCAGGGAGCCGACGGCGATTATGACGGAGGGGATGCATGGGCGCTGGCAAGATACCGGTCGGAGGATCGGGGGAAAAGCTTTCAGTTTGATGAAATGGTACCTGGGACAGGGAAGTCGTAAGAGAATTCTCTATGCATAACCAGCCGCCCGTCAGATACAGCCGGAAAGCCCTTATTCCCAGGGATTGTTGTTTGGTTTCCTATAGGATTTCCTCTATCAGCGCGCTCATCTGCTCCGGCGTTTTCCGGGGAACCTCCGCACACCAGATCAGAGTGAGCTTCCAGAAACCGGCCAGACGGAAATGGAACATATACAAGTATTTTTCCATTTCCGCCGGCGGCGGGTTCCATTCGGTTTCCGGGGGGATATGGTTTATTTTTACCGCCACATCGCGGATGAGTTCGGGCATATCGTCCTCAATGAAGTATAGCAGATGCTGCTTCTGTAAAAGAAGCAGCATATCGATGTGATTTTCCCAGAACGCAAAATAGGATTGGGAAATTCCTTTCAGATCCTCTGCATGGTTTTTCCGCAGCGTATCAGCAAAATCATCCATGAGCAGGGATATGGTATATCTCATCACCTCATCCTTAGTCTGGAAATAGCGGTAAAACGTTCTGCGGCCGATATAAGCCTTCTGGGCGATTTGGCTTATTGTTATATCATGATATGCTTTTTGCTCCAGCAGCCCGGACAGTGCGTTGCTGATACACTGTCCGGACTGCTTTTCTTTGCGCGTAACAAAAGCCTGTGTTTTGCGGCATCCATTATCCGGGCTGCCGTAAGGGCAGGTATCCGCCGTTTTATCCATCTTTTTTCCTTTCATACATTTCTTTCTGCAAGGAATGAATCCAATGCGGAAAGGTAATCTTCACAACTGAGCAGCATAGCCAGATGTCCGCCTTTCAGGTCGGGCACAATAACAGGATCGGGCATCAGCCGGATCAGGGCGTCCTTCAGGCTGTTACAGAATATCTGATCGTCCCGGGAAAAGAAAAGCAGCACTTCGTTCCGGAACGGTTCAAAATCTTCCGGCCGGTGAGTACCGAATTCGGTGATCAGGTCTCCCAGCAGGGTATCCATATGGGCCAGATATGCATGGGACAGCTCCCCCTTCAACAAATCGAAAATACCGCTGCACAGTTCCGCCGCCTTTTTGTCGGCAATCGTGCGCCTGCACATCCATTTAAAAAGCGGAAACAGCAGAAACATGGGCAAATAGGTATCCATCCGCAGGCTTTTCCTGGTTTTATCCGGGTTAATCATGTGTACGAGATTCTGTATCCCTTCAAAGTCAAGGTCATTGGATAAAGAGCAGGTGCCCGACAGGATCATGCCCTTTATGAGCCGGGGATGGCGTCTTGCGGTTACCTGGGCCAGAAGCCCTCCGTAGGACTGGCCCACCAGGTAGATGTTCCGGGCGCCGATCTGTTCAAATAACTCCGCCATAGCATCCGCAAGGGAGGCGTTGGTGGGAAAATCCATGGGATAAGTAAAAGAAATAAAGCTGTAATTGGGCAGAAGGGATTCATACATGTAAAAAAAGCTGTCTCCAAGCCCGGTACCGCCCGCCAGAAATACCAGGGTGACGTCCGGGGCCAAACGTCGGCTGTTCCTATAATACCGGTAGGTAAACGTGCCGTGCTTCAAATAGGCGGTGCGTAAGGGTACCGCTTTCGTAAACTGCATATAATTCTCTTTCAGGGTCATCACAGGGGCCTCCTTCTGTCAGACGCTGATTAGCCTTGGCTAACCGGCCTGTAAAATAAAAGCTCGCAGGGCGGGGATCCCGCTGTCCGGAACAGACCCTGGAGTTAAGATGAGTACAGTATATTACGCCCGCGGCTTCTTTGCAAGGAGACCGCAGAAAAGCGGCACATATTTTTGTTTTTGTGCCATTGCGGATCACATTCGTATTTGCGTATAAGACGGTGATATCTTATGGGTATTAAAGAAAACGCGTATCATCTTTCGGTGCGATTGCCGAAGCCATACGCTGTTTGAGGGAGGAGGCCGGGGGCTTCCCCTTGGGCGGAAGGAGGCCTATATCCTGGAGATGGCAGTAAAATCCGGCGGTCTGTCAAAGCGGCAGCGTTTTCCCATCCGGGAGGAATGCGCCGGGCTTTTGGCAGCGCGGAAGGAGGCGGAGCATCCCCGGGTACAGGGAATAACCTGTTCTCTCCGGACGGTCCAATGACGCGGGGGATGTTCGTCACCGCACTGGGGCGGCAAGCTGTTCCGCCCTGACGCTCCTGTGACACGGGAACAGATGGCGGTTATCATCGCAGACTACGCCGGACAGATGGGTTATTCCCTTCCCACACCGCTTACGGCTGTCACCTATGCGGACAACGATAAAAGCAGCGCATGGGCGGCAAAGGAAATCGCCGTCATGCAGCGGGCCGGAATTAGCAAAGGCAGGGACGGGAATCGTTTCGACCCGCAGGAAAACGCCACCCGCGCCGAAGCATCGGCAATGCTGCGCCGGTTTATAGAAGTGGTAATTGACCCGGCCACGGCCAACGGCTGGGCAAAGAACGATTCCGGTCATTTACTCTGCTTTCAGGGCGGTAAGGCTCTCGCCGGCTGGAGGGAAATCGGCGGCTTTTCTGCATATCGCCTGGAAAGAAGCATCTGTGGAAAGATGGGTACTGGCGCTTAACAGGAAATACAGACGGCACTGTCATTTATTCTGCCTTGACAGGAGGATCTGCTTATAATAAGGTTAGACTATATTTTTCTTATTTTCCTCTTTCGGAGGCCGGAGAAAGGACGTATTGGTGTGCGTTCATCAGTCTGTTTCCGGGCAGTTGTCCAGGGTGTCCACATACAACGTGGCATCCAGCTGCAGTTCTTCCTTCAGCCGTTGCTTTACTTCTTTCAAAGTATGGAATGTCTCCGGGGAATGAGGAGAACCGGAAAAACGTACTTTGATGAATGCCAGTTTTTCCTCCGGCCCGTAATCATGCAGGTTGATCTCTGCGGTCTCTTCAAAAATGGTATATTCCGACAGGATCTTACGGATTTGCCGCTCGGTTTCCGGAGTGGCGCCTTCCCCGATAAGCAGAACCAGATTTTCCCCAAAGGAGGAAATGCCGGACCAAAGGATGGAGAGTGCCACCAGAATTCCCAGAATACCGTCGAGCGGAAGGCGGGTGAAAGGGATCAGCAGGATACCGGCCAACGTCACAGCAGTTACAAGGGAATCTGAAAGATTGTCGTTTCGCACGGCCCTCAGCGCAGCGGAAGCTGCTGTCCGGTTGATACGGTTTACGTACCAGGCCATGGCAAGCTTGATCCCGATGCCCAGGATCAGAGGCAGCAGGATAGCCGGGGAAACCAGGACGACGGACGGTCGGAGCAGCCGGCCAAGGGAGGATTTTCCAACGGACACTGCAGTCAGCAGTATCAGGATGGAAATCAGAAAACCGCATACATATTCCATGCGTCCATGACCATAAGGGTGTGCCCGATCCTTTTCCCTTGCGGACAAGGTAAAGCCGGCTATGGTCAAAAGAGAGGAACCGCAGTCGGTAAGATTATTCAGGGCATCCGCGGTTATGGCAATACTGTTGCTGAAATAACCCGCGGTAAGCTTTATCAGGACCAGCAGCAGATTCCCGCAGAGTCCCAGCCAGCCGGTTCTGCGTCCGAGGGCGTCACGGCCGGTATTTTTATTTAAGACAGGATAAGTTTGTTCCATATGATGTTATCTCCTTTGCTGATAATACAGGGGTTCCGGAAGGCGGGTACTGTTGCCGTAACTGCTGACCGGAAAAAACGCTAGGTACCTTGTAAAATATAACGTATCACTTTATGAACAAAATGTCAAGGTACCTAACTAAAAAGAAAAAAGGACAGGGATGTGTACGAGATGCGGGAAGAAGAAATGGCAGGAATAAAGAAGGAGTCTTTTCGGTTATTTTATGGGGGAGGGGAACTATGGATTGAGCATCTGGACGGAATTCATGAGGCAACGGATGCGGCTATCCTGAAACTGCGGGAAGATTATGCAAGGCTTAAACGGCCGTCAATGCCCGGAGCCGTAGCTGTCAATCTGGAAGGAACCCGTGTGAACGCCCCGCTTATAACGGAAATTGCCCGGCTATTTATGAGCGGGGAGAAGAGGATTACGAGAGTTGCCTTTGTAGGAGTGGGAAGAGCGGAAAAGAAGGCGTTGAAAAAGGCCCTCTCGAAAAGCGGGTTTGTCATAGCCTTTAGGGAAGATTTTGAAAAAGCAAAGGAATGGCTGTTATCCGGCGGCAGCTGATCGTTCGGTATCTATGGAAAGCGGTCTTGCAATCCGGAAATAATATGCGAAGGAGAGCAGGGAAGAGGCCTTTTGCCTTTCCGGGTGTTAACAACTTATTTACATGGATCCGTTATCATAGAAAAAAAGGAACAAAGGCGGTAATCCTATGGCAAGAATACTGGTGGTAGAAGACGATAAACGTCTGAATATATTAATATGCAGCAATTTGAGCCTGGTAGGCCATTCCTGCGAAAGTCTGTACGACGGTCCGGCTGTATATGAAAGGCTCTGTGAGCGGCAATATGATCTGATAATCCTGGATGTAATGCTTCCGGGGATGGACGGCTTTGAAGTGCTGGACAGCCTGGAGGATCCCCATCCGCCCGTTATCTTCCTCACTGCGAAATCCGATCTGAAGGACCGGGTAAAGGGGCTGCGCCTGGGGGCGGAGGATTACATTGTCAAGCCATTTGAACTCCTGGAGCTGCAGGCCCGTGTGGATGTGGTTCTGCGCAGGTTCCATAAAACGGAAAAGATCTTCCTTATCGGGGATGTAAAGGTTGATTTTGAGGCACGGGCGGTCTATAAAGGCGGCAGACCTGTGGACTGTGCACCCAAGGAATTTGATTTGCTGGAAATCCTCATCCGCAATAGGAATATCGCGTTGTCCCGGGACAAGCTGAAGGAGCTGGTCTGGGGATACGAATATGCGGGGGAAACACGGACGGTGGATGTGCATATCCAGCGGATCAGAAGCAAACTGGGGCTGGAGGATTATATCAGGACCGTATATAAAATCGGGTACCGATTGGAGATTTCCAATGAAAATTAGGACATTTACAGTGACGTTTCTCCTTTTTCTCACCGTTTTTTTTACCAGCCTTACGCTCATTTCCGCCCTCTTTTTCCGGATGCAGGTGGAAACCGCCATGGAGCGGGGAGGAAACGAACATTATCTGATATCCTCCTCCATGGGGAAGGAACTGAAAAGCCTGATGGAAAGAGGGGCAAAAAAAGAAGAGGTGATACAATATCTGTTTACTTATTATTCGGAGCATTATGCCAGACAAAAGGGATATCTTGAAATATTTCAGGGAAACGAAATGCTCTGCAGCAGCTTCCCCTTTCCCTGGAAGGGAAAGCTGTATTCGGATAACGGGGAAAATGACAGAACGGCGGTCCTGAAACGTCTGGACGGAAAAGAGTATATTATTGTGACCGGTTATTTTCCCCATACAAAGCAGGAATATAAAATCCAGTATATTTCAGATATTACCTCCATGATAGGGATGTGGGAAAAGCTGCGCAACACGCTGCTGGTGATTGGAACAGGCTTTTCCGCATTGGCGGGGGTGCTGCTTCTGCTTCTTCTTAATCTCACCTTCCGGCCTTTTTCCCAGGTGGTGGCAGCCTCCAGGGAAATCGCCGGGGGCAATTATGAAAAAAGGATACCGGTGCCCGGTAACCGGGAACTGGCCGTGATGGCGGACAGCTTCAACGATATGGCCCAAAAGGTACAAGAGGCCGTGACAAAGCTTTCCCGGGACGCCAGACAAAAACAGCAGTTCATAGATAATTTTTCCCATGAAATACGTACCCCTCTCACCTCCGTCTGCGGCTTTGCGGAATATATGCAGAAATCCGTATTAAGTGAAGAAGAACGGATAACCATGGCAGGATATATCATTGAGGACAGCCGGTATATCCTGAATATTGCGGATCGGCTTCTGACACTGGCAACCCTGACCAACGGCTCCTGTGAAAAGAAAAAATGCTTCATACGGGAACTGTTTGACGGAGTGGGAAAGCTGCTTCACAAGAGGCTGGAGGAGAAAAAAATCCGGCTTTTATGGGAAGACGACTGCGGCTGTCTGTATGGAGATGAGGATCTGCTGCAGAGCCTTCTTGTAAACCTTACCAATAATGCCGCAGATGCCTGCAGCTGCGGCAGCACTGTCCGCTGGCATGCATACCGGGAAGGGGATAAAGCGATCCTTTCCGTATCGGATCAGGGGAAGGGGATCCCGGCAGACCAGCTGGATAAGATAAGAGAACCTTTTTACCGGGTGGATCCGTCCCGGAACAGGGAGTCTGGAAACGCGGGCCTGGGACTTGCCATATGCCGCCAGATTGCGGAATGCCACGGCGCGGAAATGATATTTGAGTCAAAGGTTCAGGTCGGGACTACCGTTAAAGTAATATTTACATTGCCGTAACAACTTATTGACCGTTTCTTGCAAACGCTGTTTTATACTGCGTTTATCAGAAGGGACAAAAAGCATAAAACGTAACCACGAGGTACAAAACGGCTATGTCCCCTCTTAAAAACAGAAAGGAGTTTTTACGGATGAGAGAGAAAAAGCGCAGGAAAAAAGGAATTTACAGAGGGCTGCTTGCGGGAGGGCTTGCGTTATGCCTGTTTGGAGGAGGCTTTGCAGCCGTTAACCGCTATGTATTTGCGGCCGCCCATGACAAGCCGGTAAAGCTGCAGGCATCCTGGCAGGAACCGGCAGCCGCGGCGCCTCAGGCAGTGGGGTATACGAAAGCAGACTATAAAGTGCAGGTGGATCCGATGTATCATGCCTCCAATTCCAACGCTGTTTCGGCGGAGGAAGCAGCGGAAATCGGTGCCCGTTATCTATGGGAGGTGTTCGGTGTTGATTTGAAAGGCTGTACGCTATATATGTATTATTTCATGGATCCTTCCCGGGCAATCGGTTATTGGTACGGGGATGTGATTACCGAAGGCGGAGACAGGCACAAAGCGCCCTATCGATTCGGTATCGAGGCGGTTTCCGGTGAACCGGAATCCATTATTCGCCAGGATTTCCCGGCGGAAGGCAAGGAAACCATTCTTTTCAAGGAAGAGAAAATAGAGGAATACTATCGTGCCAACAGCGACGAATACAACGAACTTGCCAAAACCTACGCCCGAAAACTGCTGTCCGTAGAACCGGTAAAAGCCGAATTCCTGACAACAGGAGCGCTGTTGGCACCGGGATATGATTACGAAATGCCGGAGGGTGCGGTTATGACCATGGAACCGGAGGAAAAGACTGCCGATCCGGATGTTATCCTGGTTCCCTGGGGAGAAGAAATACCGGCTTCCTATGTTTATATAACGATTCTGGTTACGGATGCGGGCGGCAATCAGGTGCAGGTGGAAATCGACCGGTCGGACAAATCCCTGGTATCCCTGTCGAAACAGTATAAGGGGGTGGATTATGATCCGAATAGTGTGGGATAACCGGCCGTGCGGGTAAGAATAATTTTTCTAATGCGACAGCCAGGTGTCACATTAGATATGTTATAATTCTCCTAAAAAAGGAGAAAAAGAATGGACAGATGGCTCTATGTAGTATTTCTTGAAAAAAACAAAACGTACAACAAGGTTACCAAAGCGGTAATTGAACGGCATGTAGCAAACTTAAAGTGCCTGGATGACAAGGGTTTTCTGGAGCTGTGCGGAGTATTTAAAGGCTATACCGGCGTTGCCGGTATGTATATTATCAGGGCAAAAAGCTATGAGGAGGCCGAAAGCCTTTGTAAGCTGGAACCCCTTGTCCTGGAGGGATACGCCACATATAAACTGAAAGCATTGCAAGTGGCTGACAGAGAAAATAACTATTTACTGCCTTTCTGAGAAGAACAAAAAAATCCTCCCCGTTGGAAAGCAAGACTGCGGCAACGTTGATTTCTAACAGGGAGGATTTATTTCTGTTCGGAAGCTGTTAAAGATCCGACTTCACTGGCACATCCTTATTTATAGTTCTTCTTACCGATCGGATAGCCGGTTTGAAATACTTCGGCCAGAAACAACGGGCATTTGGATTGGCAGATTCATAACTGACATGGATATGAGATTTCCCTTTTACACGGCAAAAGTTAAATGCTTGTTCTAACAGGACGGTTCCTATGCCTTTTCCCCGGTAATCCGGGTGAATAAAGGCACCAATTGTTTTTATATATGCACTGTCAGGAGTAGTCAGACGCTCAAAGTGATAATCTTGATGGATGGAAAAACTCATTACACCGATAATTTTACCGGCATCCCATGCAAGCAGGACATAGTCCTGAATAAGTAAGTTCATAATTTCATCTTTTGTGAATTTGCCACGTTTTAGAAATATGGGACTTTCAGCATAATAAGCGTTTGTTGTGTCAGCAAATTCCAGCAGACTATCCGCATCGTTTACGGAAGCAAACGATATTCTGTAATTTGTTTTTGCACTGTGGGGCGCTAACCCGGACGATTGGCAGGCATCTATTACATAGGATCCAAACCCTAAATCATATAAGCTGTTTTTCAAAATTTCATCATCGAAATATGTCATCCACATATGATTCAATCGGTTATCAGATACCCATTTCTCAGCAGCATAACCGTACATTCCTTCATAGATTCTGTCCTCATTATGTAAGGAAGCTGCATGACCGGCAGCAGGCAGAAATGCAGTTCTTTCGTTGTGAAAATCAAAATACAACCATGCCATGAAACCGATAACCGTATCGTTTTTTATTGCAGCTATTACGTTTCCTTTATTTATCTGCTCTTTTAAATAAGTTTCGATTATTTTGTCTCCGCCATCCGTAAAATCCGGAAAGGATGGGCAATGGCAATAATGGGTAAACTGTGCTTTCCAAAGGTTGACTGCGTCAGGTATATTTTCGGTTTTCATAGAAGATATTTTAATCATTATGAAATTCTCCTGTTAAAAACTTTTATTTATTGGTATATGCTTTGTAACGTGTATAATATTCTATGCTTTATCAGTCGGTGAACTATAGAGGATGCGGCACTCCTTGTGTATGATCCAATCGCTGCCGTTTATTTTGCAGGGAAGCTTCATCCCCCATAATAGGAAGTAGTGCCGGTGACTCCATCAAGCGCACCAGGGGTTAGGATACAAACCATAAACCCCTCATCTCCCCATTTTTTTCTGTTTTCATGATAAATGCCATAGTTACAAGACGGTTCAAATCCAAATCTGCCATAAACAGCAGGATTGCCACCCAGGAATACAGCACCATATCCCAATTCTCTTGCTTTATTTAAAGCATAATTTACAAGTTCTCTCATAATACCATGCATTCTATATTTAGGTAAAACCGCAGTCTGGGAAAGCGTTAACTGCGTATTTCGGTCCGAGCCTGTTACAATATCAGTTTCATGAAGCGCGACTTCACCAACAACCGTTTTGTTTTCCGCTAGTGCCACAAGAGAAAGTTCCGGTATAAAAGTTTTTTTCTTTCGTTCTTCTATAAAATGTTCCATCATAAATGAGCCTGTAGCTGTGCCGTAATTTTCGGAAAATGCCTTATAAATTAATTGGTTGACAACTTCATATTCCGCCTTTATTTCCGGTCTTATAATAATAGTTAATCCTGATGATGTTTTTAGAATCATAAATTTATTTCCCCTGAACACATATAATTAGAAGTGCCACGTTGTGAGAATATCTGAATTTATTTTACAATATTTTAGCAAGCATTACCACTGCTTTGAATGGTATTCGATACTAAAATCTGCTGTGGGCTGGGGAAACTTCCCTTTTCCCCTTTTTGTATGTAATGCCGTTCTGCCAATTATACCCTGTTACCGGCGCTTTCCAGGCTTATACCCCGGAAAGCGAACAAACCTATATATTTTTTTACCAGAAATCCTCCGTTTCCGCCAGAATATCCCCGGTGGGCAGAAGCGTTGCCTCATATATATTCCGGCCCGTCTTTTTCAGGTAATGCCGGATCAGGGCGTATCCGCAGGCATATCCGGCACAGTAGGGCATTCCCACAGGAATACCGCCCTGCAGGGCTATAATATCGTCGCCGTACAGATACGAGGACAATACCGGAAAGTCCTTTTCATGTAAATGGGCTTTAATTGCTGGTTTAATGGTGTTCTGTAATACCTCAGCGGGGGTGTTTTTTACCCATATACCTATGTTATATTCTCCGAACAGATATGCCGCAAAGTTTTCCGCAAGACCTTCGGATACCAGCATATCGGCCAGGGTAACGGCGGGACTCCACTGCATAAACTGCCATCTGACATTATGGTTTGTTTCATGGGCCAAAGCCACCGGCAGCATTTGCAGGGAGTGTTCCCTGGGAATAATCGTGCCGAAAATATAGCCGGGAATACCGCCGTCCCCGCAGTAATCGCCGGTCATCCGGGACATGGGATTACCGGGATCGTTAAGAAGAACGGTAAATAAATAATCCTGTACCGGAAGCCGGATGCCATGCCCCTCAAAGCCGTTGAGTGATGTACGGATACTGTTTTCGCAGGCGTTCCAGAAAGCGTTGCTGCTGATTTTATCGATTTCCGGCAGAAGCGCCTCCGTAATCCCGGACGGTGCATAACCTCCGTTCATGCGGCTTACCGACACCACATCGCAGCCGCCGTCCTCCGCCTGCAACGGTATTCCGATACAATTCCATTTGTAAGCGAAGGGTTTCATAAGCTCATAACGGTAGATCGTTTCTTTATCTTTCTCAGATGCTGCCGCCATCCGGCGGTACAGCACATCGGAGCGGATCGCTTTTATATTCATAATCAAATCCTCATTTCCTTCATTTTTAGATAGGGTTCGAACCACAGGCATAGCTTACACTATGACGCCGCGTCAAAGTCAATACCAGCCGCTGGATATAGCCTAAAATGTATTAGTTAATTCTTATTTCACCCTTTAAATTCGTGTTTGATGA
>NZ_QUES01000013.1:0-169598 GCF_003478085.1 Eisenbergiella sp. OF01-20
TCCGTTCAGTGCGTTGTATAGTTCCAACAGTTTTTCCCTGTTTTGATACAGCAGACGGAATACCGTATCCTTGTGGTTCCTCACCACATGCAGTTCCTTTTCTTCCCTGGAATAGTTTTCTTCCATGGAGCGCTTTTCTTCCATAGAGTTCTTTTTTTCCATAGACAACTCCTTTCTGCAATTGCGGCAGGAAGCTGTCTGAAAGAATATGCGTAAACCGCTTCTGTCCAGCAACTCTTGCCTGTTTCGTTTGGGTGGTAAGCATAGAGTTTCTGAATAGAGAATAGAAATAAGACGGCTTACGCCAGGATTCATAGAAAATTATGCTTACGTTTACTTTACCATGTTATTATCAATCCTGCAATATTAAATTTACCTTTGATTGTTTATAAATGCGATTCAAAGTAACAGTTCAGACAGGTCTGATTTGGTTACTGTTCCTATTTAAGTGCGGGCCAGCTCCTTGACTTAACGGAGGGGGTCTTTTATAATCAAAGTGAAACCGATTTCAGTAAGACGGGGAAACAAAAGAATACCTGTTGTGCGGATCTGTGCATTTACAGCACAGACGGTTTTGAAGAATTTTTCCGAAAACAACCATAAGGGGGTAAGAAAATGATTGGGACTCACGAAAAAGAAAATACGGCAGAGGCGGAACATAGAATCCTGCTGGAATGGAAGCAGTCCAGGCTGTACCGGGGAACCATGGAGAGGCAGGAAGACAACAGAATGCGTTTTACCTGCCCGGTGGAGGGCCTGGATTATCAGCTTTATTCCAGAGAGGAGGACAAGGCCGTCCGCCTGGAGGATTTTGCCTATCTGTGCCTGAAACCGGAGGTACTGGAGGCGCATTCCATGTGTTTTCAGCTTTCTTTTTATGAAAAAGCGGCCGTGACGGGAGAAGAAGAGCAGGAACCGGAAATGCGGATAATTTTCGGCCTTCTGCCGGGGATCCCCACCATGGTTCCTTTTGATTTCCATATTCTGGACAGCCAGGTGATATTCCCGGAACGGACGCCGGGCCGTTTAAAAATGAGTATTTTCGGCAAGCCCATACGTCTTTGCGATATCAGGGAAATCCGGCTGCAGACAGCGCCGGGGTTTGCGCCCTTTCAATTTACGCTGCCGGAATGCTTTTTTACCGATACCTTTCCGGACTGTTCCCTGCCGCAGAGGCAATTGATTGACGATTTGGGACAATGGACGCAAAAGAGCTGGAACAAAAAGGTGGAAAACCGGGAATCGTGCAGCCGGATCCTGCATAAGCTGCTGGAGCATGCGGAGAAGAGCAGCGGCGGCTATCCGTTTCCGGACTGGGACGAATACGGCGGTTATAGGAAAAAGCCCTTTACGAAAACGGGTTGGTTCCATCTGGAACGGGAAAACGGCAGATTCTGGCTGGTGGATCCGGCGGGAAATGCCTTCCTTTCCTCCGGTGTGGACTGTATCAATCCCGGAGTGGAGACACGGATTGGGCCGGTGGAAAATTTTGTGGGGGAGACTGTGCGTAACCGCTGTTCCGGAACGGTTATGGACAGGCCCGGTTCCCTTGCCATGTCTCATAACAAAGAAGATTTCTTTAATTTCGGGGTGGAAAATCTGAAGGCCGCTTTCGGGGAAAACTGGAAGGAGAGCTGGATGAAACTTGTCAGGCATTATCTTGTATCCTGGGGTATCAATACGATAGGAAACTGGTCCGACAGGGAATTTATCCGGTTTGCGCGTATGCCCTATGTGATACCGATGGACTCTTTTTCCAGGGAGGGCTTTCCCCATACACAAACCGCGGTTTTCCGGGATTTTCCTGATGTTTTTTCACCTGAATATGAGGCTTCGGCGCAGCGGTATGCCCAGAGCCTTGCCGAATATGCAGGGGATCCCTTCCTGATAGGATATTTCATGCGCAATGAGCCGGCCTGGGCCTTCGTATATGATTTGAATATTGCGGAAGAAATGCTTGCCAATCCGGCAGGAATGGTAAGTAAGGATGTGTTTGCAGAACGTATGAACAAGAAATATGGGGACATCGCCCGTTTTAACCAGGCCTGGGGAACGGATCTGGCGGATTTTGAAGGATTGAAAAAAGGTATCTACAAGGCCGCTTCCCGTTCTGTGCAGGCAGCGGCGGATTTACGGCAGTTTTCGGAAGAAATGATAGCCAGATATGTGGAAATCCCTGCAAAAGCACTGCGTAAAGTGGATCCCAACCACCTCAATCTGGGAATGCGTTATGCTTACATAACGGATAAAAGCCTGTTATGCGGTTCCGGATGCTTTGATGTATTCTCCATTAACAGTTACCAGCTGACCCCTCTGGAGCCTGTGGAGCAGGTTGCCGGATGGCTGGACAAGCCTGTCATGGTGGGGGAATTCCATCAGGGCGCGCTGGATGCGGGGCTGACAGCGCATGGAATCCGCGGCGTGACCACACAGGAGCAGCGCGGATGTGCCTACCGCTATTATGTGGAGCAGGGACTCACCAATCCCTATTTCCTGGGGGCACACTATTTCCAGCTCAATGATCAGAGCTGCCTGGGCCGGTTTGACGGAGAAAATTATCAGATTGGCCTGGTGGATGTATGCATGCAGGAATATGAGGCGATGACGGCGGCAATGAAGGAATGTCACAGCCATATGTATCAGGTGGCGGCGGGGGAAACACCCGCATGGGACACAGAACCGGAAGATATTGAGCCTATTCATTATTAATCCATCCGGCAGAACAGGGCGCCGTGAACATTACCACTTTTTATCCGCACCCTAACAGGATATGTCAGGTAGACACAAGGTGCCGGAAGGTGATATGATAAAAGCAACATAACCATGAAGGCACAGGAAAACTGCAGAGCGGCATATCATTAACAGCCGATCGGCAGAATGGGAAAAGAAAAGAGGGAAACGCCTATGGATTATCAGAAAATCAGCCCGGAGGAGATCAAACAGGCGCTGGATTTTTCCGCCGCGCAGATCAAAAGGTATCTGCCGCAGTTTACGGATAAATTCCAGAATGCCTATAGCGTGAATCATTTTTATGAGCCGATTGAGAATGTGGACTGGACCAATGGATTCTGGACAGGGGAAATATGGCTTGCCTATGAACACACGAAGGAGGAAGTGTTCCGGGAAGCCGCAGAGGTTCAGGTAACGGATTACCTGCACCGGATTGACAATAAGATTATGGTGGATCACCATGATATGGGATTTCTGTATACTCCTTCCTGCGTGGCGGCCTGGAAGCTTACGGGGAACCGGACAGGAAGGGAGGCCGCTATCAAGGCGGCGGATCAGCTTATCAGCAGGTTCCATGAAAAAGGGGAGTTCATTCAGGCCTGGGGAGCCATGAATGCACCGGAAAATTACCGCCTTATTATTGACTGCCTTTTAAATCTGCCTCTTTTATATTGGGCTTCTGAAGAAACCGGGGACAGCAGATACAGAAAAATCGCAGAAAAGCATATCCATACCGCATTAGCCAATGTAATCCGGGAGGACGGTTCTACCTGGCATACTTTTTTCTTTGATATGGAAACGGGAGAACCGGATCACGGCGCTACCTGCCAGGGGTATCGGGACGGATCCGCCTGGGCCAGAGGACAGGCCTGGGGGGTTTACGGAACGGCGCTGGGCTACCGTTATACCAAGGAGGAGAAATATATAGATGCATTCCGCACCGTAACCGGCTATTTCCTGGATCACCTGCCGGAGGATCTGGTGCCTTACTGGGATTTTGAATTCACGGACGGCTCCGATCAGCCGAGGGATTCCTCCGCAGCGGTGATTGCCGCATGCGGCATGCTGGAAATGGCCAAATATCTGCCTGGGGAGGACGCCGCCTATTACAGCGGGATCGCATCTGAAATCATGAAATCCATATATGATAATTATGCCGTAAAGGATCATGAAAGCTCCAACGGCCTGGTGCTTCACAGTACCTATTCCAACCACTCCCCTTACAATACCTGCAATCACTGCGGTGTGGATGAATGCAATTCCTGGGGGGATTATTTTTATATGGAAGCGCTGACCAGACTGTCGGGTGACTGGGAACAGTACTGGTAATAAGAATTTTTGGAGAGAAGTAACAGCCCAGACGGCCCTTTGTGCCCTGCGGTATCCCCCTCCCCTGCTTTTCCCCGGGGCGGCGGCGCTGCAAGGTTCCTTCCAGGGTTCGCTCCGGGAAAAAGCAGAAGACGCCATTCCTGTATATAGGGAATGGCGTTTTTAAAATGGACTTGAAAACGGTTTCTGATAATCTGTTTCAAAAAACGGGTATTGTAAAGAAAAATCGCTTATTTACAAAGGGTTTCCCACTTTTTCCGTTTCGAAAAAGAAGATATACTAAGAGGAATATATGCGACTTGTACAATGAAAAGAAAAAGAGATTAAAAAAATATACATTTTTACATGAAAGGGGTTGACATTGGTAAAAGAGTGATCTAAAATACAATCAAGAAACGGGTTTCAGATGCTAAATAAAACCAACAGGAAGAACTTTACGTATTTCATAAGCCGAATAATTAGACAGCAGGTATATTCTTGTAACTATTCAATTTGCACAATCGAAAAGAATAATTTACTAGTGCCTGCCAATTTTTTGGCTACAATTTGAAACCGATTTCAAATTGTGATGTCAGCAAGTAATTGCGGAAATGGAGGAGATAGTGTGAAAAAGTCATCAAAGACTACTGCACCAGCGACTGTCTATAAGGTTCCCAAAAAGTCCTTTATGAAAAAGGTTATAGACAGTAAAACCTTATTGCTTATGTGTCTGCCGGCTATTGTGTTTTTTATTATATTTAGTTATTGTCCGTTGCCTGGTGTGTACATAGCATTTACAAATTATAATTTCAGGGATGGTATATTCGGAAGCCCCTTTGTGGGATTTAAGAATTTTGAGTTTCTGGCAAAATCCGGCCAGCTTTGGATGCTGACAAGAAATACTATCCTTTATAATCTGGTATTTATTGTTTTGGGAAATGTACTTCAGATAACCATGGCAATCCTGCTTAACGAGGTTCGTTGCAAATGGTTCAAGAAGGTATCCCAGACCATTATGTTCCTTCCTTACTTTATATCGGCCGTATTAATCGGTGTTATCGCATTCAACATTCTGAATTATGATACAGGAGCCCTGAACACCTTCCTGAAAGCCATTGGAAGTGACCCGGTTAAAGTGTATAGTATGCCGAAGGCCTGGCCCATCATTATCGTAATCTGCCAGTTATGGCAGCAGACAGGTTATGGTTCCATTGTTTATTTCGCATCCATCTGCGGTATTGATTCCAGCATCATGGAAGCTGCGGAGGTAGACGGTGCCACGAGCTGGCAGAGAATCCGCTACATTATTCTGCCGAGCCTGAAACCGACTTTTATCATCCTGCTTCTGTTTGCTTTAGGCGGCATTATGAAAGGTAATTTCGGCCTGTTCTACAATCTGGTGGGCGGTTCCAACTCGCAGCTGTTCCCCACTACCGATATTATTGAAACTTTTGTATACCGGATGATGATGAACCAGAACAATTTTTCCACGTCTTCCGCAGTAGGGCTTTATCAGTCGATTTTCGGTTTCGCGCTGATTATGTTCTGTAACTGGCTGGTTCGCAGGATTGACCCTGATTATGCATTATTTTAGGAGGTGAAAGTGATGGGTGACAGAAGAAAGATTAAAATGGACGGCAGTACGATGGTGGTACGCGTTATTTCCTATATAGTTGTTACATTGTTCGCTTTGGTGTGTATCCTTCCCTTTCTCCTGATGATTTCGGCTTCCTTCAGTACGGAAACTATCATTAACAAAGAAGGATTCGGCCTGCTTCCGAAAGGACTTACAGTAGCGGCATATTCCTGGGTATTCCGGTTCCCGAAAATGATACTTGGTTCTTATTTCGTCACTATCGTGATGACCGTAGGCGGAACCATAGTGGGACTGTTCATCATTGCCATGACTGGCTATGCCCTCCAGAGACAGGACTTCCCGTTCAGAAATGCCATTTCGTTCTTCATTTATTTTACAACCCTGTTTTCCGCAGGTATGGCCCCCACGTTTATCTGGGTTTCCAGATATCTGCACCTGAAAGGGAATTATATGGCGGTGTTCCTGCAGCTGCTGATGACTCCCTGGCTGATTATCCTGATGAAAAACTTTGCCAAATCCGTTCCCCATGAAATTACGGAATCCGGTAAGATTGACGGGGCGGGGGATTTTAAGATTTTCCTTTCTCTTGTACTGCCTATGCTGAAGCCTGCACTTGCTACCATTGGCCTGTTCCTGGCGCTGGGTTACTGGAACGAATGGTATAACTCCATGCTGTATTTAGGCTCCGCAGTTACATATAAACCTCTTCAGTATTATCTGTATGGAATTATTAATCAGGCAAGCGCACTGAAAAGTTCCGTGGCAGGCGCGAATGTTTCTGTCACCTCACTGCCCACTAATACCTTGAAAATGGCGACGGCAGTGGTTGCAACAGGCCCCATTATTTTCCTGTATCCATTTGTCCAGAAATACTTTATTTCCGGTATTACCATTGGTGCGGTAAAGGGCTGATCACGGATTCAAGATGTTAATTCCCTGTGTGGGATTTGCATAAACAACACAACCAATTCATTTGTGTAATAATAAGAAAAGGGAGGATTTACCATGAGTAAACTCGGCAAAAAACTTTTGGCGTTACTGTTGGCAGGAACGATGACCTTCAGCCTGGCTGCTTGCGGAAATAAAGACGCAGGCACAACAACAGCAACTACAGACAACAATGCAGCTGCAACCACAGAAGGAAGCAGCGCAGCAGCCGGTACGGACGAAGCGGCTGCATCCAATATTGATACTTCCAAGCATGAAGTTATCAATCTGCTTGTTCTTGGAAACAAGCCCAGCAATGGCAGACTGGAAGCTATGCTGGAAAAACTGAATGTGATTTTAAATGAAAAGGTGAACGCAGAACTGACCATGACCTATGTGGAATGGGCGGACTGGCAGACCCAGTACAATGTACAGCTCCTGAGCGGTGACAGCAGCATGGATCTGATTACCACGGCTACCGACTGGCTGTATGCATGGGAAAATATTCAGAAGGGTGCATTCATGCCTCTTTCCGAGGATATGTTAAAGACCTATGCTCCTAAGACATGGGAAACGATTCCGGAAGAACATTGGGCGGACTGCTCTTATAACGATGAAATCTATATGATTCCGGAAGATAACTATATCCAGTACACCAACCATGGTATGTATTACCGCGGCGATTGGGCTAAAGAAGCCGGCGTAGAGACTATCAATAACTTTGAAGATTTGGGAACCTATTTCCAGTGGGTTAAGGATAACCAGCCCGACTGTATTCCCTGGGATGTAGGCGGAAAGAACAATGTCGGCGGACTGCTTGGCGGTTACATTAATTCCAATACCGGCAATATTGTAATCAACGGTGTTAACGCAGGTAACTTTGAATTCTGGTTTGGTGAATCCAAAGATGATGTTTACACGGTAACCTCTCCTTACATGGACAGCGACGTAATCTATGACGCAGTGGAACTGTTTAAAAAATGGAACGATGCAGGCTTCTGGAGAGAAGACGTTCTGAACTATGACGGTGACTCCCGTGAAGAAATGTATGCCGGGCTTTCCGGTGCTGACCAGCATCACAGCCAGACCTACTATAGCCAGGTAAGACCTAACATGGACAAGAAACAGCCTGGTTCCGAAGTGAAGATGTTCCCCTTCTCCATGCCCAGCAAGAACCTGACAAAGCCCCTGATCACACATCAGGCAGCAGCAATCAGCGCAAATTCCCAGCATCCGGAAAGAGCGCTTATGGTATATGACCTGTTGAGAAATGACGAAGAATGCTACAGACTGATGAATTATGGTATCGAAGGCGAAGATTACCTGGTAACAGATGACGGCAAGCTGGCAAGACCCGATGGTTTTGATGCAAGTACCGATGCTTTGGATTCCAATTTCTGGCTTGGACGTAACGATACGCTGGAACTTCAGGATTCCACATGGTGGGAAGGCACACAGGATATGATCGAAGAGTACAACTCTTATGCAATCGACTATCCTTATGCAAGCTTTATCGTTGACAAAACAAATATTGAAGTAGCGCAGGCTGCTATTGCAAACGTACTTTCCGAGTACATCCCTCAGCTGGCATATGGTAAATATGACGATCCGAAGGCTGCTGTTGATGAAATGAGACAGAAACTTCTGGATGCAGGCTATGAAGAGGTAAAAGCAGATCTGCAGGCACAGATGGATGCTTATAAGGCACAGAAGGAAGCTCAGTAAAATTTACGGATTTCTTCAATCACGGTTTTAACAAATAAGCCGGCTGCATACTCCGGTATGCAGCCGGCAATTTACATAATAAACCCATTCCCCCACAGACAGGAAGAAAAAATGGAAAACAGACTGCTAATCGACACCACCCGTAAACAGAATGACCTGGATGACCTGTACGGCATTTTTTTTGAAGATCTGAACCATGCGGCAGACGGCGGTTTATATGCGGAATTAATTCAGAACCGCTCTTTTGAATTTGACAAAATTGATAATGCGGATTACCATGCCCTCACGGCCTGGGAATGCGTGGAAGATGACGGAACCGCTGATTTCCATATAGAAACGGCGGATCCGGTTTCCGGTAAAAATCCCCATTATCTTGTAATAGATATCAGACAGCCGGGAAAGAATGTGGGCATCTGCAATACCGGCTACAATACCGGGATCCCCCTGAAAAAAGGGGAAACCTATTATTTTACCTGCTTTGCCAAAAGAGGAAACCCGGAGGAAGAACTGGAAGTTTCCTTAAGAAGCCGGGAGGGGAAAACCTATACGCACGCCGGCTTTACCGTAAAGACCGACTGGACAAAGACGGAGCTTTCCCTTGTCAGCCCGGTAACAGATACCTGTGCCCGCCTTGCCGTAACCATAAAAGGAAAGAGCCGCGCCGCCCTGGACTTTATCTCCCTGTTTCCCGCGGATACCTATAAAGGAAGAAGAAACGGACTGCGTAAGGATCTGGCACAGCTGCTGGAGGATATGCAGCCTAAATTCCTGCGGTTTCCAGGAGGCTGTCTTGTCCATGACGGCTCCCTGGATCCGGAGGACAGAAATTCCATGTACCGCTGGAAAAATACAATCGGCCCGTTATGGGAGCGGCCCGCCAGAAGAAATAACTGGGGCTATAACCAGACGCTGGGGCTTGGATTTTATGAATATTTCCAGCTGTGCGAGGATATCGGAGCCAGGCCCATACCCGTCCTGCCGGGAGGTTATGATCCCCATCACCAGAGGATAGTCCCTTTGGAGGAACTGGAACCCTGGGTTGCAGATGCCCTGGATCTGATAGAGTTTGCCAACGGGGACGCCCGGACTACCAAATGGGGATCGGTGCGTGCCGCTCTGGGGCATGAAGCTCCCTTTGGGATGGAATACCTGGCAATCGGAAATGAGGAGGTGGGAGCACCCTTCTTTGAAAGATATCCTTATTTCCATAAAGCGATCCGGGAAAAATACCCCGCTATCAGGATTATAAATACCGCAGGCCCGTTCGCGGCCGGCGGCGAGTATGAAAGAGGATGGAAATCCGCAAGGGAGAACAGGTCGGATCTGGTGGATGAGCACTATTACATGGCTCCGGAATGGTTCCTGAAAAACCACCGCCGTTATGATACCTTTTCCCCGGAGGAACCCGGGGTATTCCTGGGGGAATACGCGTCCCATGGAAACTCCTGGGGGAATGCCCTCTGCGAGGCATCCTATATGACCGGCCTTGAGAGGAACGCAGGGGTGGTAAAGCTCGCCTGCTATGCGCCGCTTTTCTGCAATATCGATTATACCAACTGGAAGCCGGATATGATCTGGTTTGACAACCACAGATCCTGCGCAACCCCTAATTATTACATACAAAAGCTGTTCATGAATTACCAGGGGGATTATACGCTGCCCCTGTTTGCCGACTTTGCGGATGAGAGCGAGGAACTCTGTCCCCGGCAGGATAATATAAGCGGTGAGCTTGTGTTTTCCGCCGGCCAGGAGGATGCCCGAATCCGGTATTCAGGGATAAAAATCCGGAATGACGATACCGGAGAAACCTTGCGTTTCCCGGATGTGGTTATTGATAAATCCCGCACGGAAAGCGTTATCGGCCATCTGGACTGGACGAATGTAACGATTACCTGCAGAGCCAGGGAATGGGAAGGCAGCCGGGGCTTCCGGATAATTTTCGGAAGGAACGCAGAGGGCGGACAGCTGGAATGGGAGCTGGGAGGATGGCAGAACCAGGATACCTGCCTGGTGGAATACACCAAAGGACAGCATTCCTGCCTCAGCCAGTATCTGTTCCGGGTGGAACAGAACCGGGACTATGAGCTCACCCTTCAGTTCCGGGGAAGGAATATCCGCACCTTTGCGGATGGAAAGGCTTATCATGACATAACCCTGCAGCCGGTCGTTATAGAACCGCTCTACCTCTCCGCCTCCATGCGTAAGGAAGACGGCAGTGTGATTCTGAAAATGGTGAATGTAAGCGATAAGGAACGGCTTATCTGCGTGCATCTGAACGGTATGGAAAAGGCATCCCTATATGGAACGGTTATCTCCATGGGCGGCTGTGCCCCCGGGGAGGAAAATTCCCTGGAGCAGCCGGATCGTGTGATACCCAAAGAACAGGAATTCCTGACGGAAGGTTCTCCGTTTACCGCAAAAATCCCTCCCCGGACGGTAATGGTTTTCTGTCTGAAGGAAAAAAAGAACCCGGTTTTAAAAGGGCTGTTTGCGGATCCGGATATGGCCTTCCATAACGGAACCTACTATCTCTATCCCACCACAGACGGCTTTCCCGGCTGGTCGGGCTGGCAGTTCCATGTGTTTTCCTCCCCGGATCTGCACAGCTGGACGGATAAGGGGGTCATTGTGGATCTGAAAACCGGGCAGGTCCCCTGGGCAACAGGCAGTGCCTGGGCGCCCGCCATTGCGGAGAAAAACGGAAACTGGTATTTTTATTTCTGCGGAAAAAGGCCGGATGGAAAATCCTGTATCGGGGTGGCGGCCGCCCCGCATCCGGAAGGGCCTTTTACCGTAAAAGCGATTCCCCTCCTCACGCCGGAAGCTGTGGAGGCGGAAGGGGTAAGCGTGAGCCAGGTGATCGATCCGTCGGTCTTTATCGAAGAGGACGGCACCCCCTATCTGTTATTCGGAAACGGAGCGCCGGCCCTTGTGAGACTGGAAGAAACCATGACGGATATCTGTCCGGGAACCATGCGGCCGCTGGAGGGGCTTACGGATTTCCGGGAGGCGGTAACGGTGTTGAAACGCGGCGGCCTGTACCATTTCACCTGGTCCTGTGACGATACGGGCAGTGAGGACTATCATGTGAACTACGGGACATCGGAAAGCCTGTCCGGGCCTGTAACCTGTCATTATCCGGTGCTGGAGAAGCGCCCTGCAGAGGGGATTCTGGGAACCGGGCATCACTGTATCCTGAAAGAGCCGGGAAAGGATGCTTATGTGGCGGCGTATCACCGCTTCGCCCTGCCTCTTTCCGACTATCCGGAGGGAAAGGGCTTCCATCGGGAAACCTGTATTGACAGCGTGGAATTTGAAGATAACGGAAGAATGAAAAAAATCATACCTACATTATAGATGATAAACCGTAAGCAAATAATTCGGGTTTAAAACAGAGGGAAAAGGAGAAGGAAAGCATGAAAGAAGGAGTTTTTGAAATCAGGGATGATTTCTATCTGAACGGCAGGCCTTTTAAAATAATATCCGGAGCGATTCATTATTTCAGGGTCGTTCCCGAGTACTGGCGTGACCGGCTGGAAAAGCTGAAGGCCATGGGGGCGAACACGGTGGAAACCTACGTACCCTGGAATATGCATGAGCCAAAACGGGGGAAGTTTGTTTTCGAGGGCATGCTGGATATACAAAAATTTATTCAGCTTGCCGGGGAGCTGGGGCTTTATGTCATTGTGCGCCCCTCCCCGTATATCTGCGCGGAATGGGAGTTCGGCGGGCTTCCCGCCTGGCTGTTAAAAGAAGACGGTATGCGTCTGCGCGGCTGCTATGAACCTTTTCTGGAGGCTATCCGGGCATATTATAAGGTGCTGTTTCCCGTGCTCGTCCCCCTGCAGATCACGCACGGCGGCCCCGTTATCATGATGCAGGTGGAGAACGAATACGGCTACTATGGGGATGATACCGCCTATATGGAAACCATGAAGCAGATCATGCTGGATAACGGCGTTCAGGTGCCGCTTGTCACCTCCGACGGCCCCATGGATGAATCTCTTTCCTGCGGCCGGCTTCCCGGCGTTCTGCCCACCGGAAATTTCGGATCCAAAACGGAAGAACGTTTTGACGTGCTCAGAAGATATACGGACGGCGGCCCCCTCATGTGTACGGAATTCTGGGTAGGTTGGTTTGATCACTGGGGAAACGGCGGCCACATGCGCGGCAACCTGGAAGAAAGCACAAAGGATCTGGATAAGATGCTGGAGCTGGGGCATGTGAACATCTATATGTTTGAAGGCGGAACCAACTTCGGCTTTATGAACGGCTCCAACTATTATGACGAACTGACCCCGGATGTCACCAGCTACGACTATGATGCGGTGCTCACGGAAGCAGGGGATTTTACCCCAAAATATGAAAAATACCGGGAGGTTATCGGAAAATATACGCTTCTTCCCCAGGTGAAATTCTCCACGGACATCCGGAAAAAGGACTACGGCACCCTGAAGGTACAGGAGAAGGTCAGCCTGTTCCGGGTGCTTGCGGATCTGTCGGTACCCGTCAGGAACCCCTTCCCCATGCCTATGGAAAAGCTGGATCAAAGCTACGGCTATATCCTGTACCGTACATCACTGCAAAGAGAGCAGAACCTGGAAAAAATCCGTCTGTGGGGAGCCAATGACAGGGCCAATATCTTTGTGGATGAAAAGCCGGTAGTCACTCTTTATGACAGACAGCTGCTGACAGAAGCCCAGGTAAAGGTGGATTTTGAACCCGGCGCGGTCATGGATATTCTCATGGAAAATATGGGCCGCGTCAATTTCGGCCCCCGCATGGAATCCCAGAGGAAAGGCATTGAAGGCTGCGTGCAGCTCAACGGGCATATGCACTATAACTGGGAAATGTATACACTTCCCCTGGATAACCTGGATGCTCTCGATTTCTCCAGGGGATACGTAGAAGGAACGCCCGGCTTTTATAAATTTACCTTTGAAGCGGAGGAAACCGGGGATACCTTCCTGGATTTCGCCGGCTGGGGGAAAGGCTGTGCCTTCCTTAACGGCTTTAACCTGGGGCGGTTCTGGGAAATCGGGCCGCAGAAGCGTTTGTATATTCCTGCGCCGCTTCTGAAGAAAGGGACCAATGAAATCATCCTGTTTGAAACAGACGGAAAAACCGTACCGGAAATCAGCCTCAGGGCCGAGCCGGATGTGGGATAAAGTCAAAACCCCGCCCGGTCAAAAACCCTGCAAAAATACAATTTGTCTGAAAGCGTGATGCAAACAGGCATCCGGCCGCGCGTGGCAGTTAAACTGGCCGGATTATGTAACCGTTCAGACGGCCCCTTGTGCCCTGCGGTGTCCCCTGCGCACAAAGGGCCGTCTAACGGTTGCCGGATTATTTGTATTTTACCGCTTTTTTCTCAAAAAGGCTTGGTTAATTCCCCGGTATGTATTATAATGAAATTATAAATGATACCGGTTTCAAGGGCACGGTTTCGGAAGATTCGAAAGACGGCCGGAAATGGGGGAGGCAGAACATGGAGAAAGAAACGATCAGTATCTATACAATAGCAAAGGAAGCAGGCGTATCCCCGGCCACGGTTTCCCGAGTCCTGACAGGCAATGCCAAGGTGAGCGAAGAAAAGAAAAGCCGGGTGGAAGCGCTGATCAGGAAGTATGATTTCAGACCCAATGCCCTGGCCAGGGGCCTGAGCAGCGTGGAAACGAAAATGATTGGCCTCATGGTCTCCGATATCCGGAACCCGTTTTATGCAACCATGGCGGTGGAATGTGAGAAGGCGGCCAATGAAAACGGCTATCTGCTGCTGCTGTGCAATTCCCTGGGAAGCAATGAGATGGAGGTTTCCTATCTGGAGAAGTTTTCCGGGCAGAGGGTGGATGCCATTATCCAAATCGGGGGAAAGGTGGATGAACTGATATCGGATACCAGCTATGTGGAGAATATCAATAAAGTAGCCAACACCACTCCGGTTTTAATCACCGGAAAGCTGGACGGGGCGGACTGCTACCAGGTGAATATCGATGAAGGCCAGTCCATGGAGCTGCTGATGCAGTTCCTTATCGAAAACGGCCATCAGGATATCGCCCTGATCGGCGGACGTGACAATGTGAAATCCACCCTGGACAAAAGGCTCCGATACCGCCAGATGCTGCGTAAATACGGAATCCCCGTCAGAGAAGAATACATTGTGGACGGCCACAGCTATGATATAGAGAGCGGCAGCGCGGCGATGCACCGGTTTATCAGGGAGGATCACCCCATGCCCAGCGCGATCATTGCCATCAATGACTTCACTGCGGTGGGAATAGTGCGGGCACTCAGAGAGCACGGCCTGCGTATCCCCGAGGACGTGTCCGTGGTGAGCTTTGACAATACGTATATTGCCGAAACCTGCATGCCCCGCCTTACCTGCGTGGGATATGATTACAAGCTTTTCGGCAAGCTCCTGATAGAGACGGCGATGCAGGCCATACATAACGGGGAGCCGCCCCGGGTGCAGATGGTAAAATCCAGGCTGGTCATCAGAGATTCCTGCAAACAACTGAAGTAAAGGAAATTGCTTATATGTTTTACCGGATAAACCTGCAGTGTCTTCCCGCGGTCAGGCTGGCGGATTCTGTGGTGATAGAGCCGCCGTATGTGCACAGGCGCAGGAAAGCGGACGAATATATCGTGTATCTGATTAAAAAAGGGGTCATGTATCTGGAGGAAAACGGAAGCGCCGTGACACTCCAGCCGGGGGATATGTATGTGCTGGATCCCCGGTATACCCATGTGGGGATGAAGGCCTCCTGGTGTGAATATTTTTATGTACATTTCCGGCATCCGGATATCATTCCTGTTGAGGAAGAAAAGGAAAAAGGGATCCGGAAGCTTTTGCTGGAAAACCGGCAATCCTCCATCCAGAGTGATATTTTCAGCTATGATAAATGTGAGGAGCCAAGCCTTTACCTTCCCAAAAGCTATCATATCCATGACTACAGCAGTCTGGTAAAGGTGACGGAGCTTCTGAACGAAGCGGTGGAACGCAATACAACCCAGCTGGAAAATTATAAAGTACTGCTGGCCTGCAAGGTGCTGGAAGCTTTTGTGGAAATCAGCAGGAGCTATGTGACGGCAGAAACGGTGGCGTATGTGGAAAAACAGCCCCGCTCCTACCGGAATGTGCAGGAGCTGCTGAATTATCTGAACCGGGAATATGCCGGGGAGATCACCGGGCAGTCTCTGGAAAAAGAGTTCGGCGGCAATTTTGATTATATGAACCGTACCTTTAAGAAAATGACAGGACAGACGATTTTCAAGTACCTGAACCGGGTCAGGATAAATCATGCAAAAGCCCTCATTTTGAATTCTCCCTGGAAGATGTCCAGAATCGGGGAAAGCGTCGGTTTCCCCGATGAATATTATTTCAGCCGGGTATTCAAGAAATATACGGGAAAATCCCCCACCGAATATGCCAGGGAGGGGTTGAACGGAAGAAAAATATAGCGGTTCAGGCTTGTCCGGACTGTGGCAGAAAAACGGGAAATGACCGGCAGAAAGGTCACTTCCCGTTTTTTTTCCCGTTGGCACAGCTCATGGCCAGCAGATGAAAATCCAGACAGCGGTTATCGCGGTAATACCGTTTCATAAGCTGGGAAAGCGGATGATTTTCCAGTCCCCCGCCGGGATCATGGTGTCGAAGATATCTTTGGAAAGATAAGGGATTATTCCGGGGCATGCGTAGGAAAAGATTCTCCGTATCCTGGAAAACAGCATCGATCAGAAAGCAGATCAGAAGCTGCTGCTCCCGTTTGCTGACAATGCGTTCGGATTGGTACATAACCTTTCCGGAGGACGAAAGAAAACGCATGGTATAGAATCCAAGTCCGCGCAGGGAGGGGCCTTCCTTCAGGGAAGGAAACCCTCCCGAGGAGGGAAAGCCTATGGATTCGTAGGCTTCCAGCCAAATTGATCGTCCCTTTTTCAGGTGACAGCGGAAAGAAATGTTCTGTGCAAAGTTTTCCGTTTCCGAACCATCGAATTCAATGCCCATTTCCGTCATAAAGCAAATGGGGTCATATTCCATCAATTCCCAATGAAGAGCGCCCTTCCGGGTCCGATCCGTAAGGGCTGCCAGAAGCCTGCGGATTTCCTCTGATTCAATTCCCATTCCCTGTCCTTTCGCCGGAAAAGTGTATCCGGAATATATTTTATGTAACCGGCGGAGGAGCTTTGCTTCCTGCCGCAGAGACGTACCTATATAAGCATTCCCGGAATGCGGCCATTTATTACTTTAAATCTTCGGAACTGTCCGGCATTTTATTGTTTTAGCCGTAAAAAAGGATCCGGAAGGATCACGGATGCCCTCCGGCCGGTCCTTGTCGGACAGACGGAGGGCATTGGGGTATCCGGAAAAAGGATCCCGGTATTTTATACCTTGCGAAGCGTCCATTTACGGGAGCGCCATCGGAAAAAGAAGGTGATTCCGCGGAAAAGTTCATCCATCATAAAAGCAATCCAGCATCCGGTAAGCCCAAGGCCCAGCCGGATCCCCAGAATATAAGCGAAAAGGATGCTCATCGTCCAGCAGGACAGAATGGATACCACCATGGAAAAAATCACATCTCCCGCGCCCCGGAGGGAATTATCCTCAATATGGTTAAACGCGCGGCCGATTTCCACAAAAATATCGATCACCAGGATAGGGCGTGCCAAAGTGAGGATTTCCGGATTATCTGTAAACAGCCTCAGCAAAGGGCTGCCAAACAAACAGATCAGTAGAGAGCCTGCCGCATTTAACAACACCGCGATCCGCAGGTTCTGCAGATTCAGCCGGTAGGCTTTCTCATACTCGCCGGCCCCCGTCATCCAGCCGATTATGAGGGAAGTAGCCATTCCCAGGGACATACCGATGACGTACACATAAAAAAATAGGGTGGACAAATATATTTTAGTGGAGATGGCTGTGGTTCCCAGAACCGCCAGGATGGAGGTGGATACCACCTGGGAGGTGGAATAGGAAAGGGAACTGATACCGCCGGGAATACCGATATGCAGGATATTACGGATACATTTCAGCGTTTTCAGGTTCTTTTTCCGGAAGTTAAGCTCCAGGGAGCTTTTCAGCAGGCAGATAACGATCAGGACAAACGCCGCGACATGGCTGATCACGTTAGTGACCGCGATTCCCCGGACTCCGTGCAGCGGCGTTTCAAAAGGCCGGAAAATAACAATAACATTCAGGACAGCATTCATAAAATTCATAAACAAAGAAATCCACACTGCTATTTTGGGCATTCCATAGCTTCTGAAAATTGCTGAAATTGCGGATATCAGAGCCTGGAAAAAGGAAAAAGAAATACAGATCCGGAAATAAGCAGCCGCATCCTCCAGCACTTGTCCGCTAAGCTGCATCATCTCCATCAGCCGGTGGGCGGACAGGGATAGAACGGTGCCCACCACCAGACTGAGGGCCAGGCTGCAGAAAATAGAAGTAAAAGCCGCGTCCGAAGCCGCATCCTTCTGCCAAGCTCCGCGTGATGACGAGCTTGCGCCCAGCCGGTGGCTGATAAAAATACTGGCTCCCGTGCTGATTACCGTATAAAAGGTAAAAATCATTCCCATCAGCTGGTTGGCGGCCCCCACAGAGGCCACCGCGTCATCCGAATAATGACTCAAAACCAGCGTATTAACCGTACCCATGGAATTGGTAAGCAGCATTTCCACCAGAAAAGGGAGAAAAACAGATACCAGAGTCAGCGTTCCCCGGGGCGTGTCAATATGGCTCAGGGATTTGTCATAAAGCTTCCATTTTTTCTGTGGCTTGGGATTACTCACCTGTTCTCCTCCAGTGTCAGCGGGGAGGCGGGAAGCCCTTCCGCTTTTGCAGTCACCGTGAGAACCCCCGGCCCTGTGCGGCGTATGTAGGCCAGCAGCCTTCCTTCCTTTGTCTTTCTGGAAGGGCTGCTGTAAGGCGTATTATCGGCCAGATCCCCGTTTTCCAGCCCCAGGAGGACACCGGGGCCTGTAACCTCTATAGTTACCGGTAAAGAGGCATCTGCCACATGCCGTCCTTCTGCATCCGCTGCAAGTATTTCTACCTGATGATAAGGCGGCACGTCCTTTTTATCCTCTCCGGCATTACCGCCGCAGGCTTTCCAGTCGGAAAGCAGCAGCATACAGGCTTCTCCGGTGGTTTCCAGAGAACAGGAAACACATCCCTTGCCCTGTCCGGAAGAAAGTTCCCCCGCCGAGGCGCTGAGGATTCCCGGTTCAAAGGTGGTGATCCAATCCATACAGCCCTCATCGGATAAGCCCTTTTTCCTGCCCAGTGACCTTCCGTTCAGGAAAAGCTCCGCCTCCGGCTGGTTGGTAAACAGCCGCACAAGGACGCGGTCCCCTTCCTTATAATTCCAGCTTTCCGTAACCGGAAGCCATTCCTCCCGGCTGCCTTCATACAGCACCGCGGCCAGATGAAGCACCGGCCGGTCCGCCCAATAGGACTGACGCTGGTAGTAACGTGCTTTCGGGAATCCGGCCAGCGTCAGAAGCCCTGCGGAAGAACCGTGGACAGGCCACCCGTGGGCCTCCCCCAGATAATCAATACCGGTCCATAAAAACTGTCCGCTGATATAATCGTGATCCGTTACCGCCTTCCAGGCCGCATAGCTGTGCCCGTTTTCGCTTCCCAGAAATGGAAGATCCGGAAAACGACGGTGATCCTCTTCATACAAATGCTCTTTATAATTATAACCCACCACGTCCAGCGCATCAAAATAATGCAGCCGGGAGGAAAGCTCCGGAAATGCCGCCGCAAGAGTAACCGGCCGTGTGGAGTCATAACGCTTTACAATGGCCGAAAGCTCCTGTGCTATGGGCGCCAGCCGTTCCATATTCGGCTTATCCGGATGATACATCCGCTCTGCGGACGGCTTATTGGCATCGTTATTTCCCGTCATCTCTCCAAACAGGGGATGACAGTACGGATCGTTGGGATAATCGATTTCATTACCGATGCTCCACATGATTACCGACGGATGATTCCGATCCCGCAGCACCATGGCGGCCAGATCCTTTTCATGCCATTCCGGGAAATCCTCAAAATATCCCTGATGCCGGGGCGGATACACATTATGTCCGGTGGACCACTTGTTTTTCGGGTTTTCCCATTCATCAAAGGCTTCGTCCATCATCAGGAAGCCCATTTCATCACAAAGCCCGTAAAGCTCCGGCATGTGGGGGTTATGACTGGTGCGGATGGCGTTGCATCCCATTTCCTTCAATGCCTCCAGACGCCGTTCCCAGACCTCACGCGTTACCGCGGCGCCCAAGCACCCTGCATCATGATGTACGCAAACCCCCTTTATTTTCCGGTTTTCCCCGTTCAGGAAAAAGCCCTTATCTGCGTCAAACCGGAAGGTACGGATTCCCACTTTTTCTGAAAATACCTCATACGCCGTTCCGCCGTTAACTGAAAGACATGTGGTCAGACTATAAAGCGCGGGATTTTCCGGGGACCACAGCCTGGGCCGGTTCACACATCCGTTCAGGGATATCGTTTTTCTTTCCCCCGGTGTGAACTGCGCGCCGGCCGTAACCTCCAGCACCTGTTTTCCCTTTTCGTCACACAGACGGCTCACAAGAGAAACCTCGGCCTTATCCGTCCCTTCATTCACCAGATCATGAGAGATCTCCACCTGGGCTGTTTTCCCGTCATCCCCGTAAAGCGTGGAAAAAAAGATACCGCAGGGGGCAGGATGTACAGCCTCCTCCACCAGAACCGTCACCTTCCTGGTCATTCCGGAACCGGTAAACCAACGGGAATCCGCGATATCCGTATGCGTCACTTTTACGCTTACCTCATTATCCATCTCCCCGAAACACACCTTTTCACTGATATCATAATCAAAAGGCACATACCCATTCGGACGCTTCCCCAGATAATAGCTGTTGCACCATACCTGGCTGTTCTTATAAACCCCGTCAAACAGCAGCCGGATCTTCTTACCCCGATATTCCTCCGGCAGGGAAAAACGCACCCGGTACCACCCGATCCCTCCGGCCAGATACCCCGTCCCGCTGGAATACGTTTCTGAAAAAGGCAGGCTTACCGACCAGTCATGCGGCAGGATTACCTCCTCCCATCCGCTGTCATCAAACCCTTTAAACCAGGCTTCCTCAATATCCCCTAAATGAAAACGCCAGTTATCCCTTAAATCAATCCCTACAGAATCCATATACTTCATAAATAAAATCCTCCTTTTTTAAAAAGCGGAAAATTCCCATACGCCCGGTTTGCCGGGCAGCCCCATGCATGAAAGCGGCCGGGCCGATCCGCCAACTCTTCCCCAGTATAATAAAATCCCAAAAGAAAACAATGGAAAAGAGAGTCCTGTATTTATCTCTTAGCGCCCCCCCGGCCCACGAGGCAGTTCCCCCCGCCATTACCGTCCTCTGCCCGCTGCACCTGCCCGGACTGCTGAATCCCCGCCTCCCCAGGGGCACGATGCTTTTCCGATCCTGCTATGCCGGGCATTCCGATGTGCCCAAGGCATCTGAAACGTCAGATGAGGCTGCCGCTTCAGATTGGTCACATCTCCATGGCATAGAAAGGATCGGAAAAGCATCGTGCCCCTGGGGAGGCGGGGATTCAGCAGTCCGGGCAGGTGCAGCGGGCAGAGGACGGTAATGGCGGGCGCTTTATCCCCCATACCTGCGCCGATACTCCGCCGGAGAGCATCCCGACGCTCTCCGGAAAACCTTGCAAAAATAATTTCCGCAGGAAAATCCGCATTCCCGCGCAATTGCCTCCACAGAAAGAGAAGTATTCAGAAGCAGGGAAAGAGCGTGGGAAAGCCGGAGATCCGTCAGGTAGCTCAAGGGTGCCTGCCCGGTTTCCCGGGTGAAAAGCCGGGTAAAATAGGCGGAAGAAAGCCCTTTCAGGCCGGCCAGCTCTTCAATGGAGAAATGCTCCGGAAAATGTTCCTTCATATATAGAATGCTGTCTTCCACACAGGAGGACAGCCCCGGCATGGCAGGAGACTCCAGGGTCCGCAGCAGGGAAGAGAGAAAACGATATACCAGCTCCCCTCCCTCATACCGCCGCAGCTGCCGGCCTTTTCCCATATCCTCATGCAGGTTGAGCCAAATCTGTACCGGAAAGCTGTCCGCGGGAAGAGACAGGACAGAACCGAAGCTGTCCCGGATTTTCCGGAAAAAAGGAAGTGCCGCTGTCCCCTGGAAATGAATATAAAAGTATTCCCAGCAATTTTCAGGCTCCCCTGCAGGCAGATAATATCTGCTGTTTTCCGGGATTAACGAAAAAAAAGCCATACCCGGCAGCAACGGACAGACTTCCCCCTCCGCTTCAAAGAGCCCTTTTCCCTGCAGGGTATATTGGAATAGATAGCCGTCATAATCACGATCAATATTCGTAAAATCATAGTGCTCCGCCTGCCTTTTTTCAATGCCGAAATCCAGCAGGAGAAGCGGTTCATCCGGCAGCTGTCCGGAATTCAGAAATCCATAGGTGCCATAACTTTGTATAGTCAAAAATTTACCCTCCCGTATCGTTTTTTTATTCTTGTAACCCTAATATGGGAATATTATAATCAAGTTAAATGGGAAATGCAAATATATCCCAGGAATATGTGCAAGTGTCAAAAAAATACTATTATGGAGGAACATGAATGGATAAAAACAAGTTTGCCCAAACCCCGCCCATGGGCTGGAACAGCTATGATTACTATGATACGATGGTAAATGAAGAGCAGGTGAAGGCCAATGCGGACTACATGGCTGCCCATCTGAAGCCGTTCGGCTGGGAATATGTGGTGGTGGATATCCAGTGGTATGCATACGGTGCGGGAAGCATGCGGGATAAGCACCAATACATCCCCTTCAGCAGACTGGAAATGGATGAATACGGGAGGCTGCTTCCCTGCCCGGAACGCTTTCCTTCGGCGGCGGACGGAGCCGGATTCCGGCCTCTTGCGGATTACATACACAGCCTTGGGCTGAAATTCGGAATCCATATTATGCGGGGAATTCCCCGGGCAGCGGCACAGGAACACCTGCCGGTGCGGGGGAGCAGCCAGACGGCGGATGAAATCGCCAATCCTTTTTCCATCTGCGGATGGAATCCGGATATGTACGGCCTCCGCAGGGAAACGGAGGGCAGCCAGGCCTATTATGACTCCCTCTTCGAACTCTACGCCGGCTGGGGTGTGGATTATGTGAAATGTGATGACATCTGTAATACCAATCTGTACAAGGACAATCCGTACTCCGCGGCCCATGAGATCGAAATGCTTCATAAGGCTATCGAAAAATGCGGACGGCCTGTCGTGCTGAGCCTGTCACCGGGACCGGCGCTCATCGAAAAGGCGTGGCATTATGAAAAGTATGCCAACATGTGGCGTATCACCGATGATTTCTGGGATAAATGGGAATTGCTCCTGAACATGTTTGAACGCTGTGAACTGTGGCAGAACCATGTAAAAGAGGGCTGTTTCCCGGATTGTGACATGCTTCCTCTGGGTTACCTTGGAAAAGGCTTCGGAGAGGAAAGGCAGACGAACTTTACCAGGGACGAGCAGGTAACCATGATGACGCTTTGGTGTATCTTCCGCTCCCCTCTGATGCTGGGAGCCGAGATGACAAAACTGGATGACTGGACGCTCTCCCTCCTTACCAACAAAAAGGTACTGGCCCTTTTGGGAGAAGGGCACCGCGGCGTGCAGGTGGAGCGGGATGACAGGCATGCGGTCTGGGCCGGCCTGGAGGAAAAGGAAGGTACGGTGTATGCCGCCCTGTTTAACTTCCGGGAGGAAGCGTGCGAGATTTCCCTGTCACTGGAGGACTTATTTGCGGCAGTATCCGTTCCGGCGGAAGCGGGAGTACGTGTAACTGCCGAGGAGCTTTGGACCGGTGAAAAAGGGGAATGTACGGACGGCAGGATTGCCGGCAAGGTAAATCCTCACGGGGCGAGGCTGTACCGGTTGAGTCAGATACCCCGCAGCAGGCAATAGGGGATCGGGTTTACGCTCCGCTTCGGCCTGGTTACTTTCATGCATGGTTCTGCCCGGCGGACCGGGCATGGGAATTTACTGAAATTACAGAAAAAGAGAATGGGAAAGGGAAAAAATTATGAGTTTTAAAATTGCAATTATAGGAGCAGGAAGTCTGGTTTTTGCCAGGACTTTATTTACGGATATCATGTCCGTGCCGGAATTTCATGACATGGAGGTGGCTTTTACGGATATCAATCCGGACAATCTGGAGAAGGTGACCCATCTGTGCCAGCGTGACCTGGACAGCAACGGCATCCCCATTACCATCCAGGCCACAACGGACAGAAGGGAGGCCTTCCGGAATGCCAGATATATTATAAACTGCGTACGGATCGGCGGTCTTCCCGCCTTTGAAATGGATGTGGATATTCCGTTAAAATACGGCGTGGATCAGTGCGTGGGGGATACCCTGTGTACAGGCGGTATTATGTATGGGCAGCGTGTGATCGCGGAAATGCTGAATTTCTGCAAGGATATCCGCGAGGTGGCGGAGCCGGGAGCGATTATGCTGAATTATTCCAATCCCAACGCCATGGCGACCTGGGCCTGCAATAAGTATGGCAAGGTAAAAACCATCGGCCTGTGCCACGGGGAAATCCATGGCGAGATGCAGATTGCCGAGGTGCTGGGAATCCCCCGGGATGAACTGGACATAACCTGTGCGGGAATCAACCACCAGACCTGGTATGTGAGTGTGAAGCATAACGGTGTGGAACTAAAGGATAAGCTTCTCGCCGGCTTTGAAGCCCATGAGAAATTCAGGGAAGAAGAAAAAGTCAGAATCGATATCCTGAAGCGTTTCGGCTATTATTCCACCGAATCCAACGGCCATCTGTCCGAATATGTGGCATGGTACCGGAAACGCCCGGATGAAATAAAGGACTGGATTAACACCGATTCCTGGATTAACGGGGAAACAGGCGGATATCTGCGTGTGACCAGAGAGGAACGCAACTGGTTTGAAACCGAATATCCCAAAATCGAAGCGGAGCCTCCCAAGAAATACGACGGCAGCCAGCGCGGAAAGGAGCATTGCTCCTATATCATGGAATCCCTGGAAACCGGCAGGAAATACAGAGGCCATTTCAACGTGATGAACGAAGGCTGTATTACCAATCTTCCCAGTGAATCCGTGGTGGAGGTGCCCTGTTATGTGGATGGAAACGGGATTTCCGTTCCCAAGCTGGGAGAGCTTCCTCTTGGCTGTGCCGCTGTCTGCTCCCAGTCCATCTGGGTACAGCGTCTGGCTGTGGAAGCAGCCGTTGCCGGTGATGTCAGCCTGCTTAAGCAGGCGGCCCTGATGGATCCGCTTACCGGCGCTGTGTGCAACCCTCCGGAAATCTGGCAGATGATAGACGAGATGCTCATCGCACAGGAGGAATGGCTTCCCCAGTACAGCGAAGCTATTGCCAAGGCAAAGAAACGCTTTGCCGAAGGAGCGCTCCTTCCTACCAGGGACGGCTACCAGGGCGCTGTGAGAATCCGGGAAAAAACGGTGGAAGAAATCGCAGCGGAGCGGGAAAACAGAACGATTACCGCATAAGAATCAAATATTGCTATTGCTGTAAATGGATGACAGGAGAAGGGGCAACCCGGCTCCTGTCACTATACTTGTAACAGTAACTTTACTTCTCTTTTTATTTTTATGAAACTCTTGTTTACCTGCAGGATTTCTGTTATAGTGATATCGTAAATGATATTTCTTCGTTTCATAAGAATTCTTTGAGGAATCCCTCATAAAAATCAAACAGGAATGATTTGCAGAACTAAATAATGATTGATTTTCTACGCAAGAGAGTATTATAATGATCAGGAGAGAAGGATGGGGAAAAAAGATCCGGGACACCAAAAAGCTGCTGTACCGCGGGGAACCGGCTGCGGTGCTGGCTGTGGAAAACCAGGAATATACGGATTACCGTATGGCAGTCAGGTGTATGCGCTATGATGCGGATGAATATGAGCGGCAGATAAAAGAAATCATGTCCAGACATAAAGCACAGGAGGGTATCTCTTATTTCGGGGAAGAGGACAGGATCCTGCCTGTGCTGACGATTGTGCTTTATTATGGAAAAGAGGAATGGAAGCGTCCGCGCACGATCCATGATATGCTGGACTTTAGCAGGGGTCGGGTGTTCCGCGTTAAAATACCGGATTATCCTCTGCAGGTGCTGTCTGTCAGGAATGATATTAATATAGAGCTATTCCGCACGGAACTGAGAGAAGTTATGGGAATTTTACAGCGTGTGGATGATAAAGCAGCCATGAGGCGGTTTTTTGCAGAAAACAGGGAGGCTTTTTCCAAGATGACGGAAAGAGGCTTCGAGGTGATTGTCTGCAGCACCAATTCCCGGAAGCTGCGGAGATATATTATGAAAAATACGGAAGGAGGGCATGTGAATATGTGTAAAGCCTTTGATGAATGGATGGAGGACTGCAGAATGGAAGGAAAAGCGCTTGGAATCCGGATTGGAGAAGAGCGGGGACAAAAACGTGGAGAAAAACGTGGAGTAAAAAAGGGAGAAGCCCGTCTTTCACAGCTTATTTTAAAGCTTGGAGCGGAGGGAAGGGCGGCGGATATCCTGCGTGTGGCGGAGGATGCCTCCCTCAGAAACCGTCTTTACAGAAAATATGGCCTGTAAGACGGTTTCTGAGGGAAGAATAGAGGAAGAGAAGCAACAGCCAGACAGGTATAAACTGTTATGTAAAGAAAGGAAAAGCAGGATGGGAGAATACACCGGATATTTATTTGTGCATTTTATCGGAGAAGAAAAGCTGGGAGAACAGATTTATTTTGCATTGAGCCGGGACGGGCTGCACTGGACCGATTTGAATCATGGGAAGCCGGTTCTGTGTTCGGAGATCGGAGAACAAGGCGTAAGGGATCCCTTTATCCTGCGAAACCCGCTGAATGGGAAATATGTGATAATTGCCACTGATTTGCGGATTGAAGCAGGAAAAGGCTGGACCGTGGCCCAGGAGGCCGGGAGCAGAAATCTCATGATATGGGAATCGGAGGATCTGCAAAGATGGGAAGGCCCTTTCGGCTGCGAGGTGGGAATTCCGGAAGCCGGCTGTGTATGGGCCCCCGAAGCCATCTTTGATGAAAACAGGCAGGATTTTCTTGTGTTCTGGGCATCCAAGGTTAAGGAAGAAGGCGATCCGGAATCCAAACAGCGTATATATGCCTCACACACAAAGGATTTCCATACCTTTACCAAGGCTGAAAAATACCAGGAAGGGGTGAACCATATCATTGACACCACGATTCTGAAGGCGGGAGAGTACTATTACCGTTTTTCCAAAGATGAAACGGAGAAAAATATCAGATTGGAAAAAAGCAAAAGCCTTGGCAAAGGAAGCTTTACCGAGGTGAAGGCTCCTGTACTGAATGCGCTGACAGGGGTGGAAGGCCCTGCTTCCTTCAAGTTTAATGACCGGGAGGAATGGTGTCTTATGGTGGATCGTTTTGCGGAGGGAAAAGGGTACTTGCCTCTGCTGAGCAGTGATTTTGGAAGCGGCTGTTTCTGTATACCCGGGGAAAGCGAATATGATCTGGGCATGACGAAAAAAAGACATGGCAGCATACTGAATCTGACCGAAGAAGAATTTCGTGCGCTTGAGGAAATGTGGGGAAAGAAGCAGAGGGGAGCAGAATAAATACAGGAAGCTGACGGGATAATTCTGTTTCGGCGGCGCACAAAACAGGTAACAGTTTCCCACTGTTTTGTGTGCCGCCGCTCTTTAAGACGTTTCAGGCATCCAGCATTTTGAGAACATCCTTTTTAGAGCGCAGACCGATGCTGGACGCTTTTTTTCTGCCGTCCTGTACCAGGACGAGTGTGGGGATGCTCGCTACTCCGAACTGATTGGCGAGATCGATATTTTCGTCGATATTTATTTTCCCCACCTTGATATCGTTTCTTTCCTCAGCCACGGAATCGACCGTAGGAGAAAACATACGGCAGGGGCCGCACCAAGGAGCCCAGAAATCAAGGAGAACGGGTTTTTCCGATTCCAATACCTCTTTATTAAAATTTTCCGATGTAATTGTTGTAACTGACATATGAATCACTCCTTCTTTGCATATTTTGTTTTTCTGTTCTTATTGTAACTGTTATATGCAAAGGCTTCCGTGACAATGTCACAAAACCTATTCTCTTTCTGTAATCACTACATGAACCGTGTCTCCGGGCTGCCTGCCTATACGGCTGCGGATATCCTTGCGAAGGCCGATGATGTGGCCGGGTGTCTGCATCCGTACCAGGCTTCCGTCATAGGGCACGCCGTCGAAAAGAGCGTGTACCTTGACACGGCCTTTTCCGAATTCTTCCCGGACATCATAGGGGAATTCCACATAGGCACCGTCGATATCGGGGACCTTTTTTATGACTGCATCAAATTCGTATTTCCTGGGATTCATGATTCTCTCCTTTTTAGCGACACCTTTCTTCAATTTCCGGCTTTTCCATAAACAGGAAAGGCTGTATACTGAATAGTATACTACAATTTTACAAAAGTATCATAAAACAAAGGAGTGCACAGGGCAATGAAAATGTTATGGAAGCTTACCAAGGAAGCGTCCCGGTATAAGGGGCTGTATGTATGGGCTATTGTAGCAACGCTCTGCCTGACGGCAGTAAATCTGGCAGCCCCCAAGGTGCTGTCAACCATGACTGGTATTGTGGAAAAAGGGATGGGCGAAACCTCTTTGGCAATTATTGTCAGACTTACGCTGCTTTTGCTGGCGCTGTATCTGTTCCGTGTGGTATTCCGGTTCCTGAGTAATTATCTGGCCCATAAGGCGGCCTGGTATCTGGTGGGTGATCTCAGAAGCCGGATGTATGACAAGCTGCAGAGTCTGGATCTGGGTTTCTTCCATGATAAACAGACCGGGGATTTAATGAGCCGGGTGGTGAACGATACCAGGGATTTTGAGTTGCTTTATGCCCACATGATTCCTGAAATGGTAACGAATCTGGTAACCTTTGCAGGGGTGCTCCTTATTTTGCTGGTCATTAACTGGCGGCTGGCATTGATTACCTGCTGTCCCATTCCGCTGATCCTGTTTTCCGGCGTAATATTCGCAAAAAAGGTGAGGCCGTTCTTTAAGGCATCCCAGCGATGTATGGGCGAACTGAATGCCAAACTGCAGGATAATCTGTCGGGGCTTCATGAAATCCAGTCCTTCGGACAGGAAGAATTCGAAAGCGGACTGGTAAAAAAGAAAAACTATGAGCAGGTAAGGGCTATGCTCCGTGCGCTGCGGGCCAGTGCCGTATTTCATCCCTGTGTGGAATTCCTGTCTTCCGTGGGAACGGTTCTGGTGGTGTTTTTCGGCGGACTGCTTGCGTATAAAGGGCAGCTGTCCGTTGAGGATATTGTGGCCTTTGTCCTGTATCTGTCCCTGTTCTACGCCCCGGTTTCCGGGCTGGCTAACCTGCTGGAAAACCTGCAGCAGTCTTTGGCGGGGGCAGAGCGTGTTACCCTGATTCTGGATACGCCCTCGGCAATCCGGGAGGAAGAGGATGCTGTGGAACTGGAGAATGTAAAAGGGAGCATTTCGTTCGATCAGGTCAGCTTCCACTATGGCAATAAAATACCGGTACTGAAAAAGATATCGTTTTCCTGTGAACCGGGAATGATGGTGGCTCTTGTGGGGCCTACCGGGGTGGGGAAAACGACGATGACCCAGCTGCTGTCCCGGTTTTATGATCCGGTGGAAGGGGAAATCCGGATTGACGGAACGGATATCCGGAAGGCGACCTTGCAAAGCCTTCGGCGGAATATATCGCCGGTGCTTCAGGACACCTTTCTGTTTAACGGGACAATTGCTGAGAACATCGGTTACGCAAAGCCGGATGCGTCCCGGGACGAAATAGAAGCGGCGGCGAAGGCGGCCAATATCCACGAGGATATTATGCATATGCCGGAACAGTATGAAACAAAGGTGGGCGAGAGGGGACTCCGGCTGTCCGGCGGGCAGAAGCAGCGAGTGGCTATCGCAAGAGCTATTTTGAGGCAGTCCCCCATTATCATTCTGGATGAAGCCACCGCGTCGGTAGATGTGGAAACGGAAAGGCAGATTCAGAAGGCTATCAACAGACTTACGGGCAAGCGGACTATTATTGCTATTGCCCACCGTCTTTCCACTATCCGGAATGCGGATTTGATACTGGTCATCCATGAAGGGGAAATCGTGGAGCAGGGGACTCATGATGAACTGATGAGGGGGAAAGGGTTTTATTACAGGCTTCAGAAGGCGCAGGTGTCGGAATAAGGGCGGCGCCCCCGGGAGAGAAAAATGTCCCTGCCGGCTCTGCCGGAAGCCCCCGGGAACGGACTTCTTCTTTCCGGCTCCCATTAGACCGGGCATTGCGATGAGCCAAGGGCAAAAATTATGTCAGGAAAGCCTTCCATAATTTTTTGTCTCATCTTCATGGTCTAAGAGGGAGCCGGAAAGAAGGAGTCCGTTCCCGGGGGCTTCCGGCAGGGCGGCAGGGACATTTTTCTCTCCCGGGGGCTGAGGTAGTGTTGGATGGGAAGGAATGGAAGGAGAGGGGATTTTGAAGAGAGTTTTGTTCTGGGATTTTGATGGTACCATTATTTATCCGAATGAGTCTTTTCTGGATGCTTTGGATAGGACGGTGAGAAGATTTGGCTTCGAAATAGAGAGAGGGGATATGAGGCGGTTTTTGCATAGGGCATGTAGTTGGTATTCGCCCGAGGTTTCTTATGAGAACGAAATTGGTGGTTGTTGGTGGCGGAGGTTATTTGGGAGGTTCGAGATTTTTTTTGAGGGATATGGTATACCTCGGGTATTTTATCCGGAGATGGAGGAGTTTTTCAGGGGGCTGATTCTGGATTTTCGGAATTACAGGTTGTATGAGGATGCGGAGGGAGTTTTGAGGGAGTGCCTGGAAAGGGGGTATCTAAATTATATTGTGTCCAATAATTTCCCGGAACTTCCCCGGGTTGTGGAGCGTTTGGGGCTGGGGAATTATTTTGCAGGGTATGTTGTTTCGTCAGCTGTGGGATATGAAAAGCCACGTGCGGAGATATTCCAACGGGCTTTGCGGGCCGCGGGTGATCCTGAGATTTGTTATATGATCGGAGATAATCCCATTGCGGATATCCGGGGAGGACATGAGGTGGGTATGAAAACGGTTTTAGTACATACGGCAGGCAGTTGTGAAGCTGACTGGAGCTGCGCAAGGCTCGCAGAAATACCTGCCATATTGGTATGACAGGTTTGAGGAATCAGCTGACGGAACACTGGGCGTATTTTTTGGGAGATATGCCCACGGCCTTGGTGAAGGCTTTGAGGAAGTTGCTGTAATCGTTGAAGCCGCATAATTCGCAGGTTTCGGTTACGGAGTAGCCGGTGGTCAGCAGGGACTTGGCTACGGTAATCCGTTTGGCGGTGATATATTTGTTGATGGTAGTGCCCGTGGCGGCTTTGAAGATACGGCACAGGTAGGAGCTGCTGAGGTAAAAATGGGCGGAAAGGTCGTCAATGCTCAGCTGGGAGTCGATATTCTGGTTGATGAAGGTGAGGATATCATCCACCTGGGTGTGGTATGCGGCCGTATCTGTCAGCAGGTTATCCGCTGTGCTTTTGTTGTAAAAGATACGGTTCAGGAAAACCATGAGTTCGGTGAAAACCGCCCTTTCTTCCAGATCTGCGCCGAAGCCCGTAAATCCCGTCAGTTTGTGGACAAAATAGCGGAAGCGGTTCTGATCCTCTTCGGTCAGGTGGAGCTTATGGGAGATTTCACTTCCTCTGTAGTGAAAGCAGGTATTGAGATCCGTGGCGGAGGAGGACAGGCTTTTTAAAAAATCGGGATAGATGGACAGGACGATCCGTTCATGTACGGCCTGGTCAATCTGGGAGAGATAATGGCTTTCGTATTGGTTGATAAAAAAAATATCCCCGGGCTGGATATCATAAAAACGGTTGTCGATGAGAAACTGTTTGCCGCCGGAAATGGAATAGTAAATTTCATAGCAGTCGTGGATATGCATATCCATGGGCTTCTCGTCATTATATAGATGAGCTACCGCAAAGCTTTTGTTTTCTATGCATGACTGGATTGCTGATTTGCAGGAGCTGTATTCTTTCATAATTTATATGCGTTGTCCTTTCTATGGATTAGTAATAGATTGTAACGGTTCCGATCTGTGTGAACTGTTACAAAAGATTCCCCTGTTATGCGGGCTTTTTGCAGGGAATTTGGCAGTTGTGCGGTTGGGGGAGACTGCAAAACCTCCCTTTTTGTACAGTATACGACATAAGTTCAGAATAAGCAAGATTTTAGAGAAAATAACACAAGAACCGGAATATAAAGAATGTTATGATTGTTACAACAGTGTAGAACACCCGGAAGGGTTATGTGTTTCCGGGTTATGTGTGGTAACAAGGATTACCAAAGTCAGGAGGTATGGAAGAAATGGAATTGAGGACGGCGTCATCACCGAAGGATGTGAAGTATTATACGACGGAAAGGCTGCGTGAGGAGTTCCTGATCCAGGGGCTTTTTGCAGCCGATGAGATCAAGCTGGTATACAGCCATATTGATCGCATTATTACAGGGACGGCAACTCCGGTTGGGAAAAAGCTGGTGCTTACGGCAGGAGACGAGCTTCGCGCGGAATATTTCCTGCTGAGAAGAGAGCTGGGGGTTATCAATATCGGCGGTGCGGGAAGCATAACCATTGACGGCAAGGTGTATGAGGTAGCGCCCAGGGAAGGCATGTATATCGGCATGGGGGCCAGGGATATCAGTTTTGAAAGTGCGGATGGGAGCAATCCCGCGAAGTTCTATCTGAACAGTGCGCCGGCACATACCGCGTATCCCACGGTACTGATTAAGAGGGAAGGAACGCCGGAGGATGGTGTGGTTATTATTAAGGAGGAAAACAAGGTGGAATTGGGAAGCCTGGAGGAATCCAACCACAGGGTGATCTGCAAATATATCCTTCCCGGTCAGGTGGAAAGCTGTCAGCTGGTTATGGGAATGACATCCCTGAAGCCGGGAAGCGTATGGAATACCATGCCCTGTCATACGCATGACAGAAGGATGGAGGTTTATCTGTATTTTGATCTTCCCGAGGATGCGTTCGTTATGCATTACATGGGAGAGCCGACGGAAACAAGACATATCGTTGTAAGAAATGAGGAAGCGGTGATATCTCCCAGCTGGTCCATCCATTCAGGCAGCGGTTCCAGAGCCTACACCTTTATATGGGGGATGGTCGGGGAAAACCAGGCTTTTGATGATATGGACGGCGTTAAAATGACGGAACTGATGTAACCATGCCAAAACAAGGAGGAATTGGAAATGGGAATTTTAAATGATTTTTCACTGGAAGGGAAAGTGGCTCTGGTAACAGGAGCATCCTATGGTATCGGCTTTGCTATCGCAACCGCCTATGCGCAGGCCGGAGCGACTATTGTGTTTAACGACATCAAGCAGGAACTGGTTGATAAGGGGATTGCCGCTTATAAGGAAGAAGGAATTGAGGCGCACGGCTATGTGTGCGACGTTACCGATGAAGATGCGGTAGCCGGCATGGTTAAGAAAATCGAAGAAGAGGTAGGTGTTATTGATATTCTGGTAAACAATGCCGGTATTATCAAGCGTATCCCTATGCTGGAGATGAGCGCGGATCAGTTCCGTCAGGTGATCGATGTGGATCTGAATGCACCGTTTATCGTATCCAAGGCTGTTATTCCCGGCATGATTAAGAAGGGACACGGCAAGATTATTAACATCTGTTCCATGATGAGCGAGCTGGGGCGTGAAACGGTATCCGCTTATGCGGCAGCCAAAGGCGGACTGAAGATGCTTACCAGGAATATTGCTTCGGAATACGGTGAGTTCAATATTCAGTGTAACGGTATCGGGCCAGGGTATATCGCAACACCTCAGACGGCGCCTCTGCGTGAAATCCAGCCTGACGGCAGCAGGCACCCGTTCGACCAGTTTATTATTGCCAAAACGCCTGCGGCGCGCTGGGGAGATACCGCAGACCTTCAGGGACCCGCTGTGTTCCTGGCATCCGATGCTTCTAATTTTGTCAACGGACATGTCCTTTATGTGGATGGCGGTATTCTGGCTTATATCGGAAAGCAGCCGCAGTAAGTTATGTCCGGCGGGGAATTTGACTGACAGCAAAGCAGGGTAAGATAAATGCCCTGTATATGGAATAAGCAGCTTAAAGGGCCTTCCTGTGCGCGCAGCGGGGAAGGCCCTTACTGCTATCGTAAAAAGTGCAATGGTGAAGGCAGGGAAGCGTAATAAAGATGACGGGAGGAATAAACATGCTTACTTTAAAAATAAAGGATAAAGATAATCAGGTTAAGGGTATGAGCAGCGGGGAAGCGGAAGTAAACCTGGCAGTGCCCTTTGCCTATGAGGAAGGGGATAAAATTGTGGTGGAAACCACGGAAACGCCTTGCCGGCTGTGGCTTCAGCTGGACGATGCGCTGGGGAAATCTCTGGTATACCTTACCGGTACTTATGAATATACCATTCCTTTCGGGGAAAAAAGAGTCTGCTATTCTCCGAAGGTTTTTTCCGGGGAGAAGCATCTTCTGTGCGCAAAAAAGGCAAAGGATTTTGAAATCCATCAATACCGCAATCAGGCGGTGAATGTAAATGATCAGCATGGGAACCAGGTGTGCTATCCAAAAGCATCCGCCAATGTGGAAACGAGAGGGGAATCCGTGTTTGCGGCGATGAATGCCATTGACGGAGTGACGGAAAACCGTTCCCACGGGGAATGGCCTTATGCTTCCTGGGGAATCAACCGGCAGGAGGATGCCAAAATCAGGCTGGATTTCGGCCGGCCTGTTGAGGTGGATACGATAGTGCTGTATACCCGGGCGGATTTCCCGCATGACAACTGGTGGGTGGACGGGAAAATCACGTTTTCCGACGGCAGCCATATGCAGCTTCCCATGGAGAAGTCGGTCCTTCCTCATACCTTTTCCTTTGAAAAGAAAACCATTACCTGGCTGGAAATGGGGGAACTGATCAAGGCGGACGATCCGTCGCCGTTCCCGGCGCTGACCCAGATAGAGGTATACGGAAAAGAAGTATAGGCAGGGTTATGGTTCGGAAATGTCCGCACTGCCACTGAGGAGGAAGAATAGAATGGGGGATCATACGATGAGGAATAACGGGATCAGCATCCGGGAACTGGAAATTTATCTGCAGGAATATACCGCCTGTCTGCAGGCCCATGGGGAAGCGCTTCTGGATAAGCCGATGCCCGAGGCGGATGAAGCCATGTTTTCACTGTATGAAACAACAGGCAACCGGCTTACCTACGAAGCGGTATATTTCGCACGGCGCAAAATGCTCGCCGTTTTCGGATGCCTTTCCCTGCTGGAGGGGAAGGAGGTATATCTGAAAAAGCTGGAGGAAGTCCTGGATGGTATCTGTGAAGAGGAATGCTGGGCGCTTCCCGCCCATATCAACCGGAAGGAGGATGCGGACTGGCGTAATTGTGTGGATCTGTTCGCTTCGGAGACAGCCCAGGCACTTTCGGAAATCATCAGCGGGCTTGGGGACCGTCTGCCGCCGGCTTTGTGTGTAAAGGTGCGGGAGAATGTATACCGAAGGGTGCTTAAGCCGTTTATGGAAGCTCCGGCGCCTTATGCATGGTGGGAAGGCGGGGACAATAACTGGAATGCGGTATGCTGCGGCAGTATCGGCTGTGCGGCGATCTATCTGCTGCAGGATAAGCCGGAGGTTCTGAGGCCTCTCCTGGATCGTATAGTCTGTTCCCTGGAATCCTATATTGCGGGATTTTCCGGGGACGGGGCATGTATGGAGGGACTGGGTTACTTTACTTATGGGATGACCTACTATACCGGCTTTGCCGATAAGCTTTACCGGTATACGGACGGCGGAACCGATTTGATGGAGGGAGCCGTATGCCGGCAGATTGCCTGCTTCCAGCAGAAGTGTTATTTCCCTTCGGGAAGGACGCTCAGTTTTTCAGATGGAGACAGCAGAGATACCTATAAAATGGGATTGACATGTTTTCTGGCAATGAGGTATGCTGAAGTGGAAATACCTCCCCTGTCCTGCGCGGGCGGTTTTGACAATGACAGCTGTTACCGGTTTATGGCGAATTACCGGGATGTGCTTTGGACCAGGGAATATCTGGACCGGGCTGAAAAAGGGATGCTTCCGGCAAAGAACGGGGATGCCGGGGATGCGGACTGTCTGGTCCTGCCCGGAGCGCAGTGGAGCATCTGCCGGGGATTATCCGGCGGGGGTATGGCTGTGAAGGGCGGAAATAACGGGGAGCCTCATAACCATAATGATGTGGGGAGTTTCCTGTATCTGGCCGGAGAGGAAATGCTTCTGACGGATCTGGGAGCGGGAGAATACACCCGGGATTATTTTGGTGATAAAAGGTATGAAATCCTGTGTAACCAGTCTCTTGGACACAGCGTTCCGATTCTTGACGGAGAGGGGCAGAAGGCCGGCCGGCAATATGCGTGCCGCTGGTTTGAGGCAGACGGCCGGGGCGGGACCGTACTTTCCTTCGGGGAAGCCTATGGAAAGGAACAGGTGAAGGAGCTTGTGCGAAGCCTGCGCTATGATCCGGTGAAGGAAACCCTTCTTGTGGAAGATGTGCTGGAAGGCAGGGAAAAGGGGGAAAGCCCGGTTTCCATGAAGGAAAACCTGGTCACGCAATATTATCCCGAAATTACCGGGAACATTATACATATTGCGGGCAGAAAATATGGCTGCCGGATAACGGTTGAGGATCTGGAAGGAAGCATTGGCCTTGAAGCCAAAAAACACGCAAACCATAAGGGTGTGGAGGAAGAGGTATATTGTATAACCTGGGAGGTGCCGGCGGACAACGGTAAGCCGTGGATGAGAAAATGCCGGTTCCGGGTGGAAATGGAGGAAATATGATTAAGGGATTTAAAATGAAGCTCTATGAAGGACAGGAAGCGGAATATGAAAAACGCCATAACCTGCTCTGGCCGGAGATGAAGGACATGATCCATGAGCACGGCGGTAAGAACTATACCATTTTTCTGGACAGAGAGACCCTGACTCTTTTCGGCTGTATAGAGATTGCGGACGAAGAACTCTGGGCCAGAGGGGCGGATACCGCAATCAACCGGAAATGGTGGGATTATATGGCGGATATTATGGAAACAAACCCGGATAACAGTCCGGTAAGTATCGATTTGCAGACCGTTTTCCATCTGGACTGAGAAGCGGCGGGAAGAATACGGAATGGAGAGACTGATATTCCGCCTGAATGCCGCCGTTCCTGCGGTAGCCGGACATGCATGTATATTTTATTCCGTTTTTTACTGATAAAAACAAGAGAAAACGCCTGTATCCCACCGAAAGAACCAGGACTTCACGGAGGAGGCAGGCGTTTGTTATGGAATAGCCGCGGACCGGGAACATATCAGGGAACCGGATGGATGTCGATCATTTTGTGGTAATAGTGAAACTGGGTGCCGTATAAGCCTGTGCCGTCAATTTCGCATTCCCCCACCTGATTGTCGTAAGGGTCTGCACGAAGGCCCTGTTTGACTGGTCTGAGAGGTGCCTGGAATGCGGTGTTCGCCACCATACGGAAGGGATCCAGATTGCAGAAATAAAAGGCACGGCGTTCCTCATCCCCGGCACGGAAGGCACTTCCTCCGAAGGAAAGGTCTGCATGAAGCCAGCCGAAAGGCTCCACATAGAACTGTGCCCAGTCATGAGGGCCGATGGATTCCGGCGTGGCAGACAGACCGGACTGCCAGCGTGCCGGAATGCCTGCAATGCGGCAGAGCGTAATAAAGAGAAGCGCCTGCACGCCGCAGTCCCCTTTCCGGTTCACCGCACAATATTCCGGAATACAGGGGAGCATAAAGTATTCCTTCATAAAGGAATATTTGATGTGAGTGGTTATGTAATCATATATGTTCCTGGCTTTTTCCAGCGGATTGGTTTCACCGCCGATGATATCTGCGGCAAGGGATCGCAGGAAAGGGGTAAAACAGATGTGCGGCGGCACCTCGCCCGTATCGGAATCCGACGGGACGGGGGAAACAACGGCTGCCGCGCTCTGCGGGCCGTCCTTATGTCCGGCAAGAGCGGGATCGGGCTGTTGGTAGCGTATGGTGCTGTCATATTCATATTCCACCCAGAACGCTTCATTTTTTATAAGCGTTTCCCGAAAAGCAACGGTCCTTGCAGGCGAATGGGCCGTATCCAGAGAAAACGGATTATGGCTTGTACGCAGGATCCGCACATTGGAAGAGGGATAATCTTCTTTGGGCACCGGGAGGTGTACCAGGATTTCTTTTCCCGGCACGAAGAAAGCATCTTGGATCTCAAGACCTGCCCGGATATGGATGTGATACCGGAGTGCCCCTTTTTCTTTGATCTGACGGATGGTTTTCAACCGGAACGCGGCCTTGCGGGCGGATTCTTCCGCCAGGGCCGGATTGGAACGGAGAGCGATATCCGGATGTGTTGCCGTTAGCGTTTCAAAGAAACGATGGAAATATCGTTTTTCCCCGTTAAGAAAAAGAAAATCGATCCGGCCCGCCGTTTCCAGTGCCTGGAATTCCTCCTCCGTGAAGGTGGGAATGGTATTCCGGATAAGGGCCAGTGCCTGGGGATAAGTGTAGGGAAAATCAGCAGGAAGGTGGATAAGTCTGACTTTTTCCAGTTCAAGCCTGCCCTGCAGCGCCTCCGGGCAGCCGGAGGATAGGCGGCTGTCGATGAGGGAAATTGCCCGGTCATAATAACCGCTGCTGATGTAGCTTTGGATATCTTCCGGAAGAGGGGCGGAAAGATATTTTATTTTATCATTTATCGTCATAGCATGTCCTTTCTTTTGCCGTGCGGCAGCATGCCGCAGGAAAAATCGGTATTTGTCAATCTTATTTTATCACATTTCCGGAAGCAGGGCGATATGAGCTGAAAATTTTGAAGTAACGTTTGGTGTTTCTCCAAAAAGGGAAGAGGGAACAACAGCATAAAAGGTGCTGCGGCAGGATTACCGGCCTGGCAGCACCTTTTTGGCTGCCGTAACTTAATCGTTTTCCGTGGGCTGTGCGGGCGGCGGGCTGCATTGGGAACCTGAGGAGGCGCAGCAGCAGGGGTCACAGGGAACGTCACAGGAATCCTTAAGAGTCTCTTCGTATTTCGGGGGCCCGAGTTCCAACGGCTTGATTGCCAGATCGAGCAGGTCTCCGCAGACAAAATCCAGACAGATAGTGTCGTCGGTAGGGCGGGTACATGCTTTGGGCACCACTGCTTTTCCGCTGTGGGGAATTTTGTACTGGGAGAAATAAACGGATTTGAGAATAACACTCAAACCTATGGTAGCCATACATTCCTCCGGATCAAAATTCAGGACTTTGGGAATAGCAATCAGGTTCAGACCCTGGGACAGGGCTGTATTATCACAGCCGAAACCGATAACATGAACGATAGCCGGAAGGCAGGGTTCATTGGCATGTGCAACCCCGTAGGGGGCGTAAATTTCCAGCTCCACGGAAGTGGGGTTGGTATCTTCATCCATATATTCGTATTCCGGGGAGGTCTCATTGGCAGGGAGGTAATTGGCAGTTACGACCTGTGTTGCGAGAACCCTTTTTGCGCAGTCGTAAAAGGTAACAAAAAAGACAACCTGAAGGTTAGTCAGTGTTACAAGATAACAGTTGGGGCGTCCGCTGATGGGTTCAGCAGTGACCGCTGTTTCCCCATAGGTTTCAAAACAAATATCCATAACCTGTACGGAAATGCTGTCCACATTGGTTACGGGTGCTTCCATGGGAATGTTCCGGCAGAGATTGATGCCAAGCTCATCATAAACAACAGGGGTGAGGACTGTCAGACAGTCGGGATCACCGCATATGGGGTCCGTGCAGACGTCCAGACATTTTCCTTTTTTGTCAATGCCGCAGCTCACATATCTTTTTGAGCAGCATTTACAGCTTTTGGATTTGCAGTTAGGCATATGGAATGCTCCTTATAAAAATACTTACTATATCCTATGCACTCTGCTTCTTTTTGTTCGGGAATGGAAATATATTTATGAGAGGGGATAAGGAACAGTCTGAATGGTTCCTATGAAAAGGAAAAAGGAGGAGGATGCAGAATGGCTTACCAGATATTGGAGATGTCGGACGGACAAAGAGTGGCGCTGTATGCACAGGGAAATTCCGTATTATATTGTTTTCTGCCTTTTGCAAGAGGCATGATACCTACAGAAGTGAGGAGAGATTATCTGGCCCATTTCGAAGCGGGGGTTTTCCGGGATACGGTATGCTATGTATATGAGGATTTGGATCATAATGTTATTCTGGATACCCTGGGAGCCGGTCCCGCGAGGATTATCCTTACAGCCGGCCCGCTGGGGTATGGCTTCTGTAACCTGCGTCTGGTGGTACGGGACGGGGAGCTGTATCTCTTCTATCAGGCGTATTCCGGAAGAGATAAGGGATACGGCCTTTATGTCTGTATGCCTTATCAGGAGAACCGGCGCGGTGTGATATTTGAGATGGAAAGCAGTGACAGCGAGGACGGAAAAAAGACAGGCCAGCCCGACAGCGCAGGAAATGGCGTAAACCTAAAAACCCCGCCTTCAGGGAAAGCGGCTTTTGTACCTGTGGATTACCGGATAATCACGACGGATCCAGGCACCATACTGACCTGCGCGGATAGGACCAGCGGTGAACTGCGGATATTTGAATGGAAGCAGGAGCTTATTTTCGAGGAACGAAAGGTACTGGGAGAAGAAGAGCACGGACGCAGGCTGAACCGCCTTCAGGCGGCCTGGCAGGAGGACCGGGAGGGCTGGGAACTGCAGAAGGAAGAGATACAGGCAGAAGCGCTGGCCAGACTGGGAGAGCTGCAGCAGGAGAGGGAGGAACGCCTAATCCAGTGCAGGAAAGAGTATGAAGGGAAGGTTACCCGTCTGCGGGGGGAATACGAAGAAAAGCTTTCCAAATGTAAGGAAGGATATGAAAAGCAGCTTCTTGCGGCTAAACGACAGTATGATGAACTGGCGCAGACTGCAATACGTCTTCAGCAGATCGGGAGAAAGTGGCGGGATAAATATTTTGAGAAGGATGACGGGGAGTAGGAATGAGAGCAGATCCTTTGGGAATATAGGCGGCAGGCGCCATTCCGAAATATTTTTAGGATACGCAGATAAAATGTCTGGATGCGGCGCCGCCTGGTATCTGACCCGGAAAGAACCTGGAAAACAGGTTACAGTCCATATTTTTTGTACAGCCTTTTTCGCAGGGCAGCATCTTCTGCTGCCCGCAGAATATCAGGGATCCTGTCCTCTTCGGCCAGTTTCTGGATTAGAAGGGCAAGCCTGGATTCCCCTTTTTTGGCACCCTCATCCCGACAGTCCTCCATCCATTCATCAAATGCTTTACACATATCAACCACACCTCCTTCCGATTGTTCCATCTTGTATTTCTTAAGTTTCCGGGAATTCGTACAGGTGACAATCACTTCAAAACCCCGTTCTGTCATTTTTGAAAAAGCATCTTTGTTTTCGGATATAAATGTTTTCATAGCTTTTGTATCATCAACCCGCTGCAGGATGCCCATAACCTCTCTTAACTCCGTATGGAATAAATCGACATCCATATCCTTTTTAACCGAATATACCCGAAGCGGATAGTCCGGGATTTCCTGGCGCAGAAGTGTGGGAACTCCGGAAAAATCCAGAATATCGTGAATGCATGCCGGATGCTGCCACTCTTCGCTTCCATAATAAACAACGATAGTGAAAACGGGAAGGAGCAAGTCTGCTTCATCAAAATAAGCAACGCCTTTTCTTTCCTTATGGTCGGCTATTATTGCTTTAATCTGCCGTCCGTATTCGTCCGCATCATACCGCATACACCGTACCGGCATCCGGAAATCCCTGTGCTCCTGGTTCTCTACGGCTAATACGGCAGCAGGGGCGTTGCGGTACAGCAGCTTCTTAATATCCCGAAACTGTTTGCTTTTGGTGGCTTGTGCACAATCCAGCGGATGAAGTTCTTCCGGCTGTATTACCCTGCTTCCATGAAAACAGCACCCGTTTATAAGATCTGCAAATATATGCGGATCCGCAATAAAATCATTCAGGATAATATCTTTTTTACCCATAGGTTTCTCCTGTTTATTATAATACTGCTGTACGTAAAAAATCAATCATAATTTGGTTCTTTTTAAAGGATTATTTGAGAGATCTCTCAATGATTCAACAAGAATTTTATAGGATTTCTATAATAATAAGAGAATAACAGATACCGTAAAAAAATACAAGCTGTATTTTCAGTTTCCCCATTCCCTGTGTAACAATTCGTTACCATTCAGGGCCCCTTGTGCCGCCGCCCCGGCAGCGGTTCATAAAAAACAATATTTTCGAAAAAAACCAACATGACCGGGAGAAAATAACATGATATAGTAAAGAATATAGTATGGTAAAGGTATTGAAAAATTACTATATATGTTATAATAGGGCAGGAGAAAATAGTTAATAACCTGAATAAAGGGGAGGAATCAGAATGAACGAAGTATTGGAGCAAATCAGAAAAATAGGTATTGTCCCTGTGGTAAAGCTTGACAGGGTGGAGGATGCGGTGCCGCTGGCAGAAAGCCTGATAAACGGCGGGCTTCCCTGTGCGGAGGTTACGTTCCGAACACCGGCGGCGGCGGGGGCTATTGCAGCTATCCGCAAGGCGTTTCCGGACATGCTCCTGGGAGCGGGTACGGTTCTTACCACCGGGCAGGTTGATGAAGCCATGGAAGCGGGAGCAACCTTTATCGTCAGCCCGGGGCTGAACCCGGAGGTGGTTAAATATTGTGTGGATAATAAAATCCCCGTAACCCCCGGCTGCTCGAATCCCAGCGATATTGAGACAGCCATTTCCCTGGGGCTGGATGTGGTAAAGTTTTTCCCGGCGGAAGCGGCAGGAGGACTTGCCATGATCAAGGCGATGTCCGCTCCTTATGTAAATATGAAATTTATGCCCACCGGCGGTATCAGTGCCAAGAACCTGAATGAATATCTCAGCTTCAATAAGATCATCGCCTGCGGCGGAAGCTGGATGGTAAAGGATGATTTGATTAAAGCCGGTGAGTTTGACAAGATAGAAGCGCTGACAAGGGAAGCGGTTGAACTGATGCTGGGCTTTGAGCTGGCCCATGTGGGAATCAACGAAACCGACGGGGAAGCGGCGGATCATACCGCCGGACGTTTTGAGTCCATATTCGGGTTTGGGAAGAAAACCGGATCCGCATCCGTATTTGCAGGAACGGCCGTGGAGGTAATGAAAGCTCCCGGACTTGGCGCAAAGGGACATATCGGCATCCGCACCAACTATATTGAAAGAGCCGTAAATTATCTGGAAAACCAGGGCGTGGAATTTAATCCCTCCAGCGCCAAGTATGATGAAAAGGGGAACCTGAAGGCTATTTATCTGAAGGAAGAAGTGGGCGGCTTTGCCGTACATCTGGTACAGAAATAACAATACTTACAGGAGCGAAGGCTGAAAAAGAAAGGTGAGGAAATCATGAGCAAAGTAGTAACATTTGGAGAGATTATGCTGAGGCTGGCACCGGAGGGCTACTACCGTTTTGTGCAGGCGGAAAATTATGTGGCGACTTATGGGGGCGGGGAAGCAAACGTGTCTGTATCCCTGGCCAATTACGGTCTGGAGTCCAAATTCGTAAGCAAGCTTCCCAAGCATGAAATCGGACAGGCAGGGGTGAATTCTTTACGGAAATTCGGTGTGGATACTTCCGATATCGTGAGGGGCGGAAACCGTGTCGGTATTTATTATCTGGAAAAAGGCGCCAGCCAGCGTCCTTCCAAAGTTATTTATGACCGTGCAGGCTCTTCTATTGCAGAGGCGGTTAAGGAGGATTTTGACTGGGATAAGATTTTTGAAGGGGTGGATTGGTTCCATTTTACCGGAATTACGCCTGCACTTGGGGAAAACGTTGCGGAGATCTGTATGGAAGCGGTAAAAAAGGCAAAAGAAAAGGGCATCACCGTAAGCTGTGATTTGAATTACAGAAATAAGCTCTGGAGCAAAGAAAAAGCGGGCCGGGTAATGGGTGAGCTTTGCAAGTACGTGGACGTCTGCATTGCCAATGAAGAAGATGCCGGCGACGTATTCGGCATCAAGGCCGCCGATACGGATATAACCAGCGGCCAGGTGAACCATGAGGGCTATAAGGATGTGGCGAAGCAGCTGGCCGACCGTTTTGGTTTCAGCAAGGTTGCCATTACCCTGAGAAGCTCTATCTCCGCCAACGATAATAAATGGGCGGCAATGCTGTATGACGGAACGGAATATTATTTCAGCAAAAATTACCTGATGCATATAGTGGACCGTGTCGGCGGCGGAGATTCCTTTGGGGCAGGCCTGATCTACAGCTGCCTGCAGAATATGGAACCCCAGCAGATTATCGAATTCGCGGTGGCGGCAAGCTGTCTGAAGCACAGCATTGAAGGCGACTTCAATATGGTTTCCGTGGATGAAGTATGCAAGCTTGCAGGCGGGGATGCGTCAGGAAGGGTACAGCGCTGATGCTGTCATAAGAATACAATACTATACCTATAAAAAGCCGCAGGATTATTTTTTCCCTGCGGCTTTTGCCGCGGGCTTTATAGGGGAAAGACAGGAGACGGCGATGAAAATCGACAGAATGCTGGAAATTATTATTTACATAGTCAATCATGATAATGTTTCGGCCAGTTATCTGGCGGAACGGTTCGGCGTATCCGTACGGACCATTCAAAGGGATATGGTCAGCATTTCCTCTATTGGGATACCGGTATATGCCGTGGGAGGAAAATATGGGGGATACTCCATTTTGCCGACTTATAAGATGAAAAACCTGAATATCCGGGAGGAGGAACAGCAGATGATACGCAAGGCCCTGGAGAGCCTTGCCACATCTTATACAAATACTACGCTGGACGGGCTTCTTGAAAAATACAACGCGATTGTGGAAAAAGAAGGAGGACAGAAGGTTTTCTGGGATTTCAGTGTTTCCAGGGAAAATAAAAAGGTTCAGGATACGAACCGGCTTCTCGAGAAAGCGATAGAGGACAGGAGACTTGTTACCTTTTCCTATCAGAAGGCGGACGGGGAATCATCGGATCAAAAGGTGGAGCCGCTGGCCATCCATTATAAATGGTATGCATGGTATCTGTTTGCCTATTCGGAGTACCGGCAGGCATACCGGACCTATAAGATTGCCAGAATGCGGGATATCCGAACAGAAGAGAGGAGAGGGACTAAAGAGCATGGAGATATCCGGGAACGGATGAAGGAGTCGGAAACCGCCTATTATCAGACCTGTATTGCCATTGAGGTACATTTTTCTGAAAAGGAAACCGGGCTTATGGAGGAATTTTTTCCGGACTGCCCAATAGAAAGGCTGGGGGATGAGCAGTGCAGGATTTTCATTCATGTCCCGCCCGGAGAACGGCTTTGGAAAGCACTGCTGCTCAGTTTTGGAGACAGGGTGCGGGTAGTGGGGCCGGAGGTATATAAAAAAGAATTGATCCAAACCTCGCAACAATTTTTATCCAATTACGACATATAGCTGTCGCAGATACCTGTTATGATAAGGGAAAGGCTTCCGGAGCGGAGCAGCCATAGGCATGACAGGGAGGATTAGCTGATGGGAAAAACGGAAAAGGAAATCAAAGAAAGATTATATGCATTGGGAGCGGATTTGTGCGGGATAGCAGGGATAGACCGGTTTGACGGCGCGCCGGAGGGATATCATCCGCGGGATGTCCTACCCTCCTGCCAATCGGTCATCGTATTCGCCTGCCGTTTCCCCGCGGGAACATTGGCCTGCGGATCCGGGGTGCCTTATACGGTAGTCAGGAATATTTTATCCGACAAAATGGATAAAATGGCGGTCCAATTCTGTGCGGATATGGAAAAGCTTCATATCCTTGCGGTACCCATAAGGACGAACGGTGCGGAGCGAGACAAAAAAACGGGGAGATGGAGAAGTATTGTTTCCGTAAAACATGCGGCCCAGGCGGCGGGGCTTGGTACAATCGGCAGAAATACCCTGCTGCTTACCCCGGAATATGGGAGTATGGTCTGGCTCAGTTTGCTATTGACGGAGCTTGTGCTGGAAGCGGATGATCAAAAGGAGAATATCTGCTCCAACTGCGGCAGGTGCGTGGATATCTGTCCGGTGAACGCATTGGAAAGCCCGGAAATGGATCAAAATGCCTGCTGGGCTTATGCTTTTGGTGAAGTAAAGGAAGACTGGCGCATCAGCTGTCATCGGTGCAGGGATATCTGCCCGTTCCTTTTAGGTTCTGAGAACAAAGCGATGGCCCGGGAAAACAGGAGCAACGGTGAAACCGCCGGAGAACGGATAGCCGGGCAGCCGGAAGGATGAGGAAGGGGATATTCGGGCCGGTATTCCGGCCCGGGGAGATTCCCTGTTCGTCCGTTGGTTACAGAAGCGCTTCAAAAATCTGTTTTTGTTTTCCCGGGCAGTTATTTTTTATGGAATAGTACAGACAATGCTGAAGGCTTCCGTGATATACGATATCTTCTGTCCTGTCAATGCGGGCCATGCCGCATTTTTCCATTACCCGGAAGCTTGCCGTATTCTTTTCAAAAGCGGCAGCAATAATTTCTGTAAATCCTTTTTGAAACAAATAGGTGATAACCCCCTTCATCGCTTCTGTTGCATATCCGCAATTACGGTATCCGGGATTTATTACATAACCCATTTCTATTCTGTCCCCATCAATATCCACGTCATTGACAAAGCCTATCAGCTGGTTTTTTAAATAGATTCCGGCTTCCTCATGTTCTCCGGATAAGGAGAGGGCTTTCAGTTTTTGGAACATACCTGCGGCTTCCTCTGCGGAGTGAAAATCGGGGATCATAAAGGTTTCCTTTATATTTTCATCCATGAGAAGGCGGATCATAGCATCCTTATCCGCATCGGTATAGGGTCTTATTTCCAGTCGTTTGGTTATGATATTCATATGTTTAGATTCTCCTGTTCGAGTATGGGTGGCCGGGAAATAGCGTTGTCTGATGTGATTTTAAAATACACAGGCAGTGCTGTCAAGTCAGATACCCTGCAGCAAGCTGCAGGCAGCGGTACCTGTAAATGAGGCTGCACAGAAAAAAAAGAAATAATAGTTGACAGCTCTATCTGTAAATGATATAGTTACAGTAACAAATGTAAAAAAAATAATTACAGTTAAAAGCCAGAAAGGAGATGCAGCATTGAACAGTGATTTTTGTGTGGCTGTGCATGGACTGGTATATTTGAAGCATAAAGGCTCTGTCATTCCCAGCGAAGAGCTGGCATCGAATATCTGCACCAATCCGGCCCGTGTGAGGAAAGTGATGGCCAGGCTGAAAAAGGCCGGTCTGGTAGAGACAAAGGAAGGGAAGGTAGGCGGTTATTCCCGTGTGGAAAAAGCCGGGGATATAACATTGTACACGATTGCGGAGGCGCTTTCCATCCGGTTCGTGGACGCTTCGTGGCGCAGCGGCGACAGTGACATGAGCTGTCTGATCGCCTCCGGTATGGCGGAGGTAATGAACGGAATTTACCTGGAGCTGGACGGATTATGTCTGGATAAGCTAAAACAGATTACCGTAGGAGAGATAGAAACCCAATTGTTTTCCGGAAAAAGAAAAGGAGAAGCACAATGAAGGAATTTGATAACATTATTATAGGATTTGGAAAGGGCGGAAAAACGCTGGCCGGCGCACTGGCCGGGAAAGGGGAGAGAACAGCTCTTATCGAGCGTTCCGATAAAATGTATGGCGGAACCTGTATCAATGTGGCCTGTATTCCCAGTAAATTCCTGGAAAACAGTGCAAGGCTGTCAGCTGCAATGGGCGGCAGCTTTCAGGAAAAAGCGGAGCGCTATCAAAAGACGATACTGGAAAAAAGAGAAGTGATAGGGGATCTGCGGCAGAAAAACCTGGCTAAGGCTGTGGGAGCCGGCGTGGAAGTGATAACAGGGACGGCTTCTTTTGTGGATGATCACAAAATCCGGGTGTCTTATCCGGATGGTTCCGGGGAAGAATTGTATGGAAAGAAAATTTTTATCAATACCGGCGCAAAACCTTTTATTCCCCCTATTGCAGGATTGAAGGAAAGCCGTTATGCTTATACAAGCGAAGGAATGATGGAACTGGAAGAACTGCCGGAGAAGCTTCTTATTATAGGAGGCGGCTATATCGGCCTGGAATTTGCCTCTTACTATTCCAATTTCGGATCGGATGTGACAGTAATTCAGGACGGGGAAGCTTTTATACCCCGGGAGGATGCGGAAGTGGCGGAATCCGTGCTTGCGCATATGACGGAGGTGGGGATCCATATTCTCCGCAGTTCGGCGGTTACGGAAGTGAAGGATGGCCCGGACGGAGCAAACGTGACGGTCAAATCCGGAGACAGGGAAGAAACGCTTCTGGTTCAGGCGATTCTGGTAGCTACCGGCAGAAGGCCGAATGTGGAAGAACTGCATCCCGAGCGTGCGGGCATCCAGCTGACAAAGCGGGGGGCGGTTTGGACCGATGAGGGCCTGCGTACATCCGTTCCTCACATCTGGGCAATGGGAGATGTGGCGGGAGGTCTTCAGTTTACTTATATTTCCCTGGATGACAGCCGTATCGTAAAATCACAGATACTTGGAGACGGAAGCAGGAGTACAAAAAACCGAGGGGCAGTGCCCTACACCGTATTTCTGGATCCCCCGTTGTCAAGAGTCGGCATGACAGAAGCACAAGCGCGTGAGGCAGGCTATGAGGTTAAGGTTGCACGGCTGCAGACCGCAGCGGCACCGAGAGCACGTGTACTGAAAGCTACCACAGGCATGCTGAAGGCAGTGATCGATGCGGGTACAGGGCAGATTCTGGGAGCACATTTTTACTGTGCCGAATCCCATGAGCTGATTAACCTGATTAAGCTCGCCATGGATGCAGGGATTCCTTATACGGTTTTGCGGGATAATATTTACAATCATCCCACTATGAGCGAAACCTTCAATGATTTCTTTGCTGCAGTTAACTAACACTTACGTAAAAGGAGATGATTATGGGTCTGTCAGTTGAAACCGGAATTCCGGTAATTACCGTATTTTTACAGGGGCTTCTCAGCTTTTTCTCCCCCTGTGTGCTGCCTCTTGTACCCTTGTATGTCAGCTATCTGGCAGGGGGCACCAAGACGGTGGATGAAAATGGGAATGTACATTACCCTCGTAAAAAGGTGATGGTGAATACACTGTTTTTTGTGCTGGGTGTCAGCTTCACCTTTTTCCTGTTGGGATTCGGCTTTACCGCTATGGGCCGTTTCTTTACCACGAACCGTGCCTGGTTTGCGCGGATCAGCGGTATTATCATGATATTGTTCGGCTTATATCAGCTGGGTGTGTTCGGCCGTTCGGAAACCATAGAAAGAGAACACCGACTGCCCTTCCGGCTGGATCGGTTTTCAATGAACCCGCTGGTGGCGCTGATTCTTGGATTCACCTTCAGTTTTGCCTGGACGCCCTGCGTAGGCCCTACACTAGGCAGCGTGCTGCTGATGGCATCTTCTTCGGCTTCCTCAGCAAAGGGTTTCCTTCTCGTCGGCGTTTATACGCTGGGATTTGTGATTCCTTTCCTTGCCGTAGGCATCTTTACCGGTTCTGTCCTCGATTTCTTCAAGAGAAAGAGGAATGTGGTGAAATATACCGTGAAAATCGGTGCCGCCCTGCTGATCCTTATGGGTGTTATGACCCTGACCGGATTTATGAACGGAATCACCAGCTACCTGTCCAAGGTACAGCTGGGAGGAGGAACCCAGGAGCAGGTGCAGGAGACCCAGTCCGTTAATGGGACGGAAGGGGCAGGAGAAAGCGGAACCGCAGCAGGAACGGACGGAGAGGCGGCGAATGCCCCTTCTTCGGAGACGGCGGAAGAGGAAAGTACCGAAGAGGAGAAAATACAGGCGCCTGATTTTACGTTGGTGGACCAATACGGGGAGACACATACGCTCTCTGACTATAAAGGAAAAACGGTATTTTTGAATTTCTGGGCGACCTGGTGTCCGCCCTGCAAGGGAGAAATGCCGGATATCCAGAAGCTGTATGAAAAATATGGAAGCAACGGCGAGGATCTGGTGGTGTTAGGAGTGGCGAATCCCAAAACGGATGAGAATCCGTATAACCAGGACGGCACCCAGGAAGAGGTGGAAAAATTCCTCACCGACAACGGCTATACTTTCCCGGTTGTCATGGATACCACCGGAGAAATATTCAGCCAGTACGGCATCCGTTCCTTCCCTACAACCTTTATGATTGATAAGGACGGAAATGTATTCGGCTACGTATCCGGCGCTCTCAGCGCGGATATGATGGAAAGCGTGGTTTCCCAGACCATGTCGGGGAAAAGAACGCAATAGGACGTAAGAAGTACGTAAAAAACGCCCGGAGCAGCCTGCTCCGGGCGTTTTTACGATGATTGGGATAACAAGAAAGGTCACAGCTGCCGGGTAAAGATACACAGACCGGAAGGAAGATCCGGGAAATGAAGAATTTCCTGTACCAGAAAGCCGTTTTTTTCTAAAACACGGCAGGAGCCTGTATTATCCTGCACTACGTAGGCTTTCAGGCAGCTGAAGTGTTCCTGCCGGGCGATATCTGTCAGATGCCGGACTACCTCCGTGCTGTAGCCCTGGTTCCAGAAACGGGGATAGAGAAAGACGGACATGGAACGGGACGCGCCGTCGTTTTCTTCTTTTTTTAATGCGGCCACCCCTACCGGGGCGAGTGTATCCTTCCGGCAGATCAGGTATCCGTAATTGCCGAAAGTTGTGTATTCCCGGTATAAGTCTTCCGCCTCCTGCCTGCTTGTATGGGTGGAAAACCGCATGTATCTGGCGACCTCGGGATCGGAAGTGAGAGAAAAAATGGTAGGGATATCCTCCTGGGACAGCGGGCGGAGAAACAGTTGATCGGTATTCATTGGTTACCTCCTGTGATGATGGTGTTATTACTGCAGTAATTTATAATAGATCCGGCTGTCTTCGCCTCCCACATCCGGGCGGTTTTCTTGATAGAGAAAACCGTACTTTTCATAAAGTCCGATATGATCCGTAGCCAGATATACCTTCTGACAGCCGGCTTTTACAGCCTCCGCGCAGGCATGGCTGATTAATTGCCCGGCATACCGGTGTCCGCGGTATGCCGGTGCCGTAAAAACAAAACCAAGCCACGGGTAAAGCGTTTCATCAGCGATACAGTCTTTATGGGTAAGGGTTGCAAAAGACACTATTTTTCCCCCATCCGTCATAAGATAAAGTTTTCCGCCCTGCCCCAGGGTGTCTTCAAAACGGTTTTCCTTTAATAAATCCGCCAGATACCCGGCAGCGCGCCAGGGGAAACCTTCTATTTCTTTTATCCAGTGTTCCTTCTGTCCGTCTTCAAAATATTCAATGATTTGCATAAATGTTTGCCTCCCTGTGTTCTATCGGAATCCTGTTTATAAGGTTTTGAATGAACCGTACTGCAGGAATGTATTTATCTTATCACGTTTATGTATGATTTACCATGCATGTGTAAAAAGGATTAGTAAATTATCATTTTTCTGCATGAAACTTTTACATCTCCTGCTGGTCTTTATAGATCTGACGGTATTGACCGGGTGTCATTCCAACGATGGATTTGAATTTGCGTATAAAAGAGGAGGTGTTGGAGTATCCCATTTCTTCGACAATATATTCTATGCTGTGGTTTGAACGGACCAATAGTTCCTTTGTCCTTTCTATTTTTAGGTCATTGATGAATGTAGAAATATTCTGACCTGTTTTTTGTTTATAAAAACGGCTTAGAGTTGTCAAGGATATGTGAAAATACGCAGATATAGAGTTAACACTAAAATCCGAATTACATAAGTGTTCATATATATATTGCTGAATCAGCTCGATTTTATCCTTATCGGAAACGGTATACAGATTCCTGCCAATTTCCAACATGATGGCATAAAGGAGATTGAACAACTCCTCTATTGTTTCGGAATTCATAAAAATAGCTGTCAGTTCGTTGTCAATAATCTGATAATCTGAAATATTCAATTGAAATAACATTCTCCGGATATGGCTGAACATACTGAACAAGTGAATTTTAATGCTGTTGAGTGTATGGCCGCTTGTCTGAATTTTCTCAAATAAATCATAAAAAAGCTGTAACAAAAGAGTATCATCGCAGTCTAGGATGCTTTTTTCCAGACGTATACAATCTATTTCAGGCAAAGGAGCCGGAACCGTGTTTGACGAAGTGGAATCCGAATAAAATGTAATGGTGTCTTTTCCGGTGACAAAGCTATAATTCAATGCCTGAACAGCCTGTTCATATAGAACCGGGATTCGGCTGAAGGATTGATATTCTTCTGACACACCGAGAGTAATATGTTCGCCGAGAGTAATATGTTTGCCCAGGGTATGGCAGATATCCTGATACAGGTTTTCAGCAGTTATCCGGAAGGGAGCCGTGTTATCTTTTGAGTTAAATATCAGAATCATTTGTTTGGTTTCTAAGCTATCCAGAGAAAAATACCGGCAATTTGCGGAATTTTTTTTGCTGAAATATTCGTAGAGAATCGGAATATTTTGTCGTGATTCATTTTTTATAATACATATTGTAAAAAAAGGATATAAATATTGGATATTAATCACACGTGCATCTTCCAGAAATTCCTGTTCTGAAGAGTATTGCTGGTAAAGAAGCTTTACAAGAATGGATCTCCTGATGTTTTCACGGTGCATATTCAGTTTGGTATTTAAGTCACCGATTTTTTCATTCATATGTATAATGGCATGATTAATCTGTACGAGTTCATTTCCTTCCTTCGCCAGATGATCCTGAGGGATAAGGCCACGGATTTCCCGTATAGGAGTATAGTTGGTATTGGCCATATAGCGAACGAGAAAAAGACCGGTGCAGAAGGAGAACAGAAGGATCCCGGCAGAGATTGCAAGGATGGTTATCAGGGGATAATACATAGAGGAAAAAGGGATAAAAATATAAAAATTCAGATCATACGCCGGAAAAGAATAACGGCCGATCAATGTGGTTCCCTGAATGGAAAAAGAAGAGAACTCCGGAAAATCAGACACACTTTGTTTGTACCATTTTAATGTGTTTTCATCTGAAGGATTGCCGAGAGGGAATAATTCACCCGTTATATGATTTTCAAGGATAACGGATCCATTGCTGTTTTTTAGAAGATCAGAGATGGTATGGTATAGATGATAAGAATCAAACGTAAAAAACAGAAAGGTATCAGGGTAATTTTTCTGACCTGTCATATAAAGGAAATTTGTGGAATTAGTTGCCTGATATGGGTAGAGAAGACTGGAAGTATCCATAGATTCCCAAGCCTTGTGAACAAATTGTGAATCTGCAGTATCAAAAAATAGAGAGAGTGTGATCTCTCCGTCGGAGGAAATTACTTTTTCGCTTTGCATATCAATGATACCGATATTTCTGCAATACCCCAGGATATTTTTAAAATTATCTAACTTTCGTATTAACTGGAATTTGGAATAGGAGTCCATGCCTGAACTGATAGTTAAAGGAATGGATTCACTGATTAACGTATTTCGACAGCCGCTTAGCTGTTTTGTATAGTATGTGAGTTCTTTTTCAAGAACGGAGCCGGTATTAGAGGAGAGATTCGCCATATTTTGTATAAGGACATATCCGTTAAAAAAAAGAAGCGTAATGGTGAGGACAGAAGTTGGCAAGAGCATAACAAGCAGAAAATTTTTATAAAAGTTCCGGTAAAGTGAATTGTTCATACGAATTTCCCCTTTAATGAATACTCCAGATTTGTTGAACAGTATAACATGATGCACCGGTGTGTTTCAAGTTTCTGATTGTGAAATGTGCAAAAAAAAACATCTATATGCAGAATTTTTACGGCAATATGCAATATTTTCTTTGAGTTTTCTTTGTGAAAAAAGGGATTATATACATATACAGATGTGTATGTAACAATATGGGTACAAATACAAGAGGGGAGAACATAAAAATGAGAATAAAGAAAAAGTACAAAAGAGTTATGAAGTATTATCAGCTATATTTGCTTTTACTGCCTGCATTGATTTACTTTATTATATTTCGGTATGGCCCAATGTACGGCCTTCAAATAGCCTTCAAAGATTATGTTGCTACAAAAGGCTTTGCAGGAAGTCCTTTTGTAGGGCTGAAACATTTTCAAAGATTCTTTTCTTCGCCGGATTTTTGGATAATATTGAAGAATACAGTTTCGATCAGTGTCGGCAGTATCCTGGTGAATTTTCCGATGGCGATTATTGTAGCGTTACTGTTACATCAGGTGACACATACAAGATATAAAAAGGTGATACAAACCGTTATCTATGCTCCGCATTTTATATCAGTAGTAGTATTGGTCGGTATGCTTACTCTGTTTTTATCACCTACCAGCGGTATTATAAATAAAATTATTGAAACATTTGGAGGTGAGGCGGTTTTTTTCATGGCAGAACCAAGCTGGTTCAAACCGGTTTATATTCTGTCAGCAACCTGGCAAAGTACCGGATGGGGAACCGTAATTTATCTGGCTGCATTGTCAGGAGTATCACCGGAACTGTATGAGGCGGCAGAAATGGATGGGGCAAATAAGTGGCAGAAAATGTGGCACATTGATTTCCCGGGGATTTTACCAACAGCTGTCATTCAACTCATTCTTACGACAGGAAATATTCTTTCCATCGGATATGAGAAAATCTTTTTGATGCAGAATCCGCTGAATCGTATGGCATCTGAAGTAATATCCACATATGAATATAAACAAGGCCTTCAGAATGCACAATATAGCTACTCTGCGGCGATAGGGCTATTTAATGCGGTAATTAATCTGGTGATACTTCTTGCAGTTAATAAATTTGCAAGAAAGGTATCCGATACCTCTTTGTGGTGAGGAGGAGCGTATGAAAAGAAAAAAATTACATATTTCAAGCAATAGGGTTTTCGATTTAGTGAATTATACCCTTTTATTTTTCATGGCTGCAGCAGTACTCTACCCCCTTTATTTTGTTGTAATAGCTTCTTTTAGTGATCCGAATGCTATATATGCGGGTGAGGTGATCTTTCTGCCGAAGAAAGTAAGCTTTGAGGGATATCAGATGCTGTTTGATGAGCAGTTGCTTTGGAGTGGGTATTGGAACACCATACGCTATACGGTTATAGGTACGCTGATTAACGTAGTTCTTACTGTTTGTGCAGCCTATGCATTGTCGAGAAGAAAACTCCCGGGAAGAAAAGGGCTTACCCTGTTTGTTACCTTTACTATGTTCTTCAATGGAGGATTGATCTCTACTTATTTGCTGGTCCAGAAAATGGGAATGATTAACAGTATGTGGGCGGTCATTTTTCCAGTGGCGGTTGGCCCCTGGAATCTGATTGTGGCAAGATCCTTTTTTGAAACAACAGTACCTGAGGAACTGCATGAGGTTGCATGTATTGATGGATGCTCAGAAATCAGGGCATTTATCAGTGTTATTCTTCCGGTATCCAAGGCAATTGTAGCAATAATGGTGTTGTTTTATGCAGTTTCCCACTGGAATTCTTACTTTAATGCAATGCTTTATCTGACAGATGAAGAGTTATATCCTTTGCAGCTGGTGCTTCGGAATCTCCTGATACAGACAGATATGACGGCTATGAGTACATCCGGTGACATGACAAGCCTGGCTCAGCAACAGAGAATCGCAGATCAGATTAAGTATGGCGTAATTATTATTTCAAGTGTACCGGTGTTGGCAATGTATCCATTTGTCCAAAAGTACTTCGCACAGGGTGTGACAATTGGAGCAATCAAAGGATAAAACATGAAGGAGGAAAAGGTATGTTGAAAAGGATTTTAGGTATCACATTGGCAGTGAGCATGGCGGCTTGTTTAGCTGGCTGCGGAAAGACGGAGGGGACAGTTGAAGCAGTACCGGAGCAGTCGGCACAAAGTGCGGACGGCAGGGAAATGATTGGGAATATGTACACCGCCGGTCTGCCTGTAGTGGAAGAGAAGGAAACCTTTCATATTGTGGCTTCTTTTGATTCCAGACAGCAGAAGTTCAATGATATGGATTTTTTTAAAAAGCTGGAAGAGGAAAGCAATATTTATATTGAATGGGAATTTATTGAATCCCAGGATTATGGACAGAAGAAAAATCTGATTTTGGCCAGCGGAGATTATCCGGATGCATTTTTTAATGGCGTTACTGATACAGATCTGAATACCCATGTATCTCAGGGGGTGTTTCTTCCTATTAATGAATACTTGCAGTATGCTCCGAACTTAAGTGCAGTATTTGAAGAACATCCTGATTTTAAGAAGTTATGTACTTATTTTGATGGAAATATCTATTCTATTGGGTATGCAGCAGAAGATCCCTGCCAGTACCAACCGGATGAAATGTATGTGTATAAACCATGGTTGGATAAATTGGGATTAGAGATTCCTGAAACAACGGAAGAGTTTTATCAAATGCTGAAGGCATTCAAAGAACAGGATCCGAATGGGAATGGACTAAAAGATGAGATCCCTTTCTCAGCCACTCCGGGAGGAGCCAGAGGTTTTCACTCCTTGTCGGGTGCTTTTGGGCCTGCCGTATATTTCGGAGATGCCAATAATAAAAACTACGAAAACTTTGTGTATGAAGACGGGGGAAAAATACATTTTGGTGCCAATACCGAGGAATGGAAGAATTTTATCAAGTATTGTAATCAAATGTTTTCGGAAGGATTGTTTGATCAAGAAATTTTTACTCAGGATGCAAAGCAGTATTTTGCGAAAGGAAAGACGGATGAAGTGACATTGGGATGTTTTACACTCTGGAATGCCCCTAATATGGTGGGAGCAGAACGTGCTGCTGATTATGTGGTAATTCCTACGATGGAGGGACCGAATGGGGATAGAAACTGGTGCAATTATCTGACATCAAACGGCACAGTGAGAGGATCTAATTTTGCAATTACCACGGCTTGTGAAAAACCGGAAATTCTGGTGAGATGGCTGGATTTATTTTATGATAAAAAGGTTAGCGCTGAGGCACTTTGGGGTCCTGTAGAAGAGAAAGATGGGATGTATATGTTTGTTCCTTACCCGGAGGGAAGTTCCTTTGATGAATACCGTTACCAGAACAGCCCTGTATTTGGTCCGGGAGCAGTATTTACGGAAGACTTTGAAAATACAGTGGAAATGCCGGAGATGATGGTTGACAAGATGAATGAGATAGAAACGTATTATAATATTTATCCTAAGACAAATATGATGCCGATTTTGAAATTGACAGAAGAAGAAACCGACTGGATGGAGACTACCGGAGCAGATATTATTACGTATGTATATGATAATATGGCAAAATGGATGATGAAGGGCGGTATAGATGAAGAATGGGATGATTATTTGAAACAGTTGGAAAAGCTGGGTGTAGAGAGACACTTAGAGGTTTTGCAGGGAGCTTATGACAGAGACTATGGGGCATAAGCCCCTGGTCCCTGTAAGAAAGGAGAGCATATGAACCTGTTACTAATTACGAGTGATCAGCAGCAGTTATCTACATTGGGTATCTTGAATCCTGAAATTAAGACTCCGAATTTAGATCGTCTGGCCGGGGAAGGAGCTTGTTATACCAGAACCTATTGCCCTAATCCAACATGTACGCCAACCAGGGCGAGCCTTATTACAGGCCAGTATCCCAGTCAGCATGGAGCATGGACACTGGGAACAAAGCTTCCTGAGTCTGTACTTACTATCGGGGATGTACTGCGGGAAAACGGGTATGTATCTGCTCTGGTAGGAAAGGCACATTTTCAACCGCTTGCGTCCACAGATGAATTTCCATCTCTGGAGGCTTACCCAATCTTGCAGGACTTGGAATTCTGGAAGAATTATAAAGATAGGTTCTATGGTTTTGATTCAGTAGAACTGGCGAGAAACCATACGGATGAAGCGCATGTGGGGCAGCATTATGCAATATGGATGGAGGAAAAGGGGCTGAAAGACTGGCGGAGGTATTTCAGGGAGCCTACCGGAACGAAAAAGGGAGAGGACTGCGCCGCCTGGGAGATACCGGAAGAATACCATTATGATGCATGGATTGCAGAGAGAACGAATGCAAGATTAGAAGAATATGCTGCTAAGAATCAACCGTTCTTTCTGTGGGCAAGCTTCTTTGATCCCCATCCGGATTATATTGTACCGGAACCCTGGTTTTCTATGTATCCACCCGAAGAACTTACTATGCCGGATAGTTCCGGTATGGAGTGGGATAGTCTCCCCCCGCATTTCAGAATGACACAGGAAAAAAACTCTGATTTTTCAGAGTACAAAGAGAGCGGGTATGCTATTCACGGGATGAATTACCACTGCCAGGATGAGAAAAAGCTGCGCCAATATAAGAGTGCATACTATGGCATGGTATCCATGATGGATAAATATATTGGAAAAATTTTGAATAAAGTCAGGGAACTCGATCTGGAAGAAGATACATTGGTTGTATTTACATCTGATCACGGACACTTTATCGGAGAACATGGCTTGTGTGCCAAAGGGCCTTTTATGTATGAAGAGCTGCTCCGTGTTCCCTTTTTGATAAAAGGAAAAGGAATTAAGAAGGGCCTTTGTGAATCCATGCAGACACTTGTAGATTTCGCTCCCTCTATTCTGGAAGCAATGGGGATAGCTGTTCCTCGTGTCATGACAGGAATAAGCCAGTATCCGGTTTGGTGCGGACAAAAGAAATTGGTGAGAAATCATATTATTTGTGAGCATCATCATGAGCCAAATAGTATCAACTTGCGTACGTATGTGGATGAGAGATATAAAATTACAATATACCAAGGAAAAGACTATGGAGAGATATATGATTTGAAGAATGATCCGTTAGAGGAACATAATCTCTGGGAAAATGACAGCTTACGCGCAGAGTTGCTGCTGAAATATGCATCTGCTGAACTGGAAAAGGAAGTCAGGTGGATGCCTAGAATAGCACATGCATAATTGTATATCTAGTGGATAAGCAGCGGAAGGGAAACATAAATGATAACGCAAAAAGAAAAAGAGAGACTGAGGCAATTGGCTCATAAACAGTTGGAGTATGCTAATACGGAACAAAATAACCGATTAAAAAAAGAATGGTATCGTCATAGACGTTTTGAAAAAGGAAAACCAATGGTTTTATTGGAGATCGGCGGTTTTCGGGATGAGGTATACCTTCCGAGAATGCAGTGTGAATCCCTTCAGGCCCGTCAAATTGAAAATCGTTTGTTATCCCTTTTTCTCAGACAGGAAATTTATCAGGATGATTCCGTGGTACCAGATTATTTTCCGGTGTACTATGATACCTGGTTTCACTTGTTTGGACATGAAATTAAGAAGGTGAATGCAGAAGACAGTATAGGACATCGTTTTGAGCATGTTATCCGGGATCTGGAAGAAGATTACGGCAAACTTGGAGCATCAACTTATGGTATAGACAGGGAGGGCAGTCAGAAGTTAAAGGATATGGCTGAGGATATTTTAGGGGACATACTGCCGGTCAAATGGACTATGAACTGCCTGCAGGCAGTTCCAACCCAGAAAATTATTCATTTGATGGGACTGGAAAATTTTATATATGCCATGTGTGATTATCCCGATCTGGTAAAAAAAATGATGATGAGGGCCGCTGATGATTATATCTCTTATTTTAATTGGATGAAGGAAGAAAAAATTCTGCTTCCTACTACAGGGGATGAATTATTGAATCAGGGAACTTATTGCTATACGCAGGAGCTTCCTGACAGAATGGAGCGGATTGGTCTGAGTGATGTGTGGGGGTACTTGGATTCCCAGGAATCTTCGTCCATTTCACCTGATATGTACGGAGAGTTTATATTTCCGTCGTATAAGAAAATAGCGGAGGTATTTGGCCTGCTGTCTTATGGTTGTTGTGAACCGGTGCATCCTATTTGGGAAAAGTATGTATCCCGTCTTGATAATCTCAGAAATATATCGATAAGCGCCTGGTGTGATGTAGAGTATATGGGAGAACATCTGCGTGGAAAGAAGATTATCTTCCAGAGAAAGCCCACTGCTAATTTTTTGGCTGTAGATGTGGAACTTCAGGAAGAGGAAGTGCGGAAATATATGAGTCAGACAATTCGGGCTGCCAGAGGCTGCCAACTGGAAATCACACAGAGAGATGTGCTTACAATTCATAAGAATGAGAAAAAGGCGGCCAGGTATATAGAGATTATAAGAGAAGAAATCGAGAAAAACTGGAAAGGATAACTTCTCATTGTATGGAGTCTTTCTGCAGATTTTGACGGCGGAACTCCTGGAGGCTTGTGAAACAACCCTGTGCGGTGGCTATTTCTACATTGAAAGACCAGTATGTCTGTGCTACAATTCAAGTAAGGCAATGAATTCAACACTTCTGAGTATTTTTATCTTTAATGCCGTGCCCTTTCAATGGCCGGTATCTGATGCATAGTATCTTTCTGTGGATACGGGAACATATCTTGGATAGGTATGTGGATGCATGAACTCCTTGCTGACAAAAAATAAGCGGGGAGTAGAAAAGGCGATATCTTTTCCCGTGACCTGGCAATGTACACTTTTACGGAACAATGTGAAGAAATCGCAGGGCTGCATCTGGAATTAGATACTGCCTATGTAAGAAAAGTGGTTGCCCTTATGGACGAGGATTCATCAAGAACTGATCTGCAGGTTGCCAGGATTCTGGTAAGACAGGAATAAGTGCCTTGTTTACACATAAAAAGTAAACGTCAGTACAGCGGCTGCCGGTACGGTTCAGGAGAGCCTTCCATGCGGCGGAACGTGTTATCCTGTAAAAAAATCCTGCCGGGTTTCCGGCAGGATTTTTGTTATATAGTTCCGGCTGATGGGGATTTCCCCATTTCCCCAGGCCGGCTTTTCATACCGCCCGGAGTGCAGTTACAGAAGATGGATACCGTGGCTCTCCGCCTCTGCGGCTATGGCATCCGGCCAGATAGAACACTGTACTTCACCGATATGCGCTTTGCGCAGGAAGAACATACAGATACGGGACTGGCCGATTCCTCCGCCGATGGTGAAAGGAAGTTTCTCTTCTATAATAGCTTTTTGGAAAGGAAGTCCGGCCCTGCCGGAACATCCCGCTTTTTCCAGCTGGGAGAGAAGGGCGTCTTTGTCCACGCGGATCCCCATGGAGGAAAGCTCCAGGGCGATATCCAGAACCGGATAATATACAACGATATCCGCATTCAGCGACCAGTCATCATAGTCCGGCGCGCGGCCGTCATGACGTTCGCCGGATTCCAGGATATCCCCGATCTGCATAATACAGACGGCACCCTTGGCTTTCGCAATATAGTATTCCCTTTCCTTGGGCGTATTGTCCGGGAACATATCCTCCAGCTCCTGGGTAGTTACGAAGAAAATGTCATGAGGAAGGATTTCCTCTATGTAATCGTACTCGATGGACATAAATTTTTCTGTTTTCCGGAGTACCTTGTATACGATGCGTACCACATCCTTCAGCGTATCCAGGGTTCGTTCTTCTTTTGTTATAATTTTTTCCCAATCCCACTGATCCACATAAATGGAATGGATGTTATCCGTAACCTCATCCCTGCGGATAGCGCTCATATCGGTATACAGGCCTTCGCCGGGAACGAAGCCGTATTTCTTCAGTGCATAGCGTTTCCACTTCGCAAGGGACTGCACGATTTCCGCTTCATAATCATTTTGCTCCTTGATGCCGAAAGCAACAGGGCGCTCAATGCCGTTTAAGTTATCATTCAGGCCGGAGGCCGGATCCACAAAAAGAGGTGCGGATACACGCAGCAGATTAAGCCGTTCCGCCAGAAGCTTCTGAAAGAAATCCTTCACTGTCTTGATTCCGATCTGGGTATCGTGAAGGGATAAGGCAGATTGGTAGTTTTTGGGAATAGTTAAGTTTTCCATGTTTTATTCTCCGGTTATACAGACCGGATATACCTCCCGATTTTTATGGCACTAGAATCCTTTCCTATCATAATCCAGCCGGATAGGGATGTCAATTATATCTGTAATGAAAATCTTACGTTTCGTAACCGTTCAGACGGCCCTTTGTGCCCTGCGGCATCCCGTCCAATGCATATCCCGGTTTTCCCCGGGACGGCGGCGCTGCATGGTTCCTTCCAGGAATCAGTCTGTTCGAAGGCCGCAGGTTTCCTGCCGTCCGTCTGTTATTTCCTGCCGTCCGTAAACAGACTGTAGGATGAGATAGCCGGACAAACAATAGCATTTGATGTCAGGAAAATTAAATTATATGAAGCTATAATGATAGTGATTGGTTTGCCTTCGCGGTGAGAGTGGTAGAAATACCCCGATTCCGTGAAGTCTCATCCAGAGCACAAGTACTTGGTGAAATTTTGATGGAGAAGGCTGCTTTCTGTCATGGGTAAAAGATAATTACTAATTATATGCTCTTTAAAGGAGGATAAGTAAAATGGTCTATACGAGCTTAGAACAACGCGCTGCACAGGGGTATCTGGATTTATTCCCACCATTTATTCCGGACGGGCAGGCGCCGGTGAGTGTTTCGGAACAGAAAGAATTTTATGATCGGATGGAAAAATTATACCGGTTGGCATATGGTGAACCGCAGCTTTTCGTACCAACGCTCCATGAGGATGATACGCCCCCGCCGCTTTACAGCGGGGTGTCAGACCCGAAGCGGGAAATACAAAACCACATGAAGAAATTCTGTAAATCGGTGGATTCCATGGTGATGCAAATGTACCTTATGGGAGCAAATAAGGAGTTTAAGTTAGACCGCAGGCAAAAGGTAATTCTCTCAAGGCTGGAGATTGCGGACTTTACGAAGCTTCCCCCCGCGTGGGTGTGGATGGCGGAAAAGGAACACTTAGAACGTTTCCAAACCCCATCACGCTTTGCACATTGCTGCTTTCGGGACGACTATATTTACACGGCTGCTATTTACGAAAAAGCCTTTGGGAACGAAGCTTTTCATAGGCTGATAAGCTGGATGAACGACCGTGGCTACAAGTCATTTGATATTTATGACGCTACCGCCAGCGACTGTAAGTTTTCCCTGACTTATGCAAACCCGGTGTGGAGCAATGAATTTCCCAAAGGCGGATGTGAATACAAAATTAAGCATACAGGCATATCGATGCGATATGAACCATACAGCAGTGAGTCCTGGATTCTCGGCGTATGTATACCGGGCGGCATGAAAGTGTATTTGGAGCATTTTGATGAAATGCCTGCCGGGCTTCAAGGCTTTGTGATATCACGTGTTAAACGCTGTGACGGCTGCCGCTACTGCGTACAGACCGACAAAACCGGGAACCGTCCGTTGGCTAAAATCTCAGTGCAATATGAGGGGAACGCGTACAGTCTGTGCCCCTATTACCCCGGCTACCGTTTTTGGTGGACAAGCATGGACGATACTCTTGCAGATCATATCATCGGACTGCTCGGCTTTATGGACAGGTTTGCGGATAACAAAAAGTAACGTGAAGAGTTAACAATCGGAGGGGTGTATATGCAAGCAATTCGTATTATTGAAATTCCTGATGGCAGAATGGGCAGCATCATTACGCCGCCCGAAGCGGCAAGATCATGGGGTACCATCAAATGGACTATTATATGCCGATAAAAGTGCGTTGCACAAAATAAGGGGTAAGTTAATTGTCAAGCGCTGAAAAATACGATAAACCATACGGTACCTGCCCGCGCCTTGGGGGTGGGATCGTCGGTATCATGAATGCATACGCCGGTATTCATTCCATCTGTTACAAAGCTGCCGTCTATAAAATCAGACGGCAGCTTCTTTCATTGTGGTTCTTATATGTTTAAAACGCAAACTTCTCAGGAGCAAAATGGCCTTCCGCCCTCCGGCAGAGCGGTATCCGTAATAAACGGATAACATAATCCAGCCGGACAGGGCTGTCAATGATATCCATAATGAAAAGCTTGTACTTTTCCCATACTGCCTTATATAATAATGATGTAATTATCGGGTAACATAGCAGTTACATAATAATATTATTTATACTGCGGGCAACGAGCCGGATATATGCGTTTGCAGCGGGATATTTGACTGCGCGGAAAGGGATTGAGATAATAGTCAGGAAAGAGAGGATATTACGGATGGGACAAGGCAGAATATTATTGGTGGAAGATGACGGGAGCCTGATAGACGGTTTGGAGTATTCTCTGAAAAAAGAGGGATTTATGGTGGATATTGCCCGGAGTGTGCAGGATTTCATGCAGATATATGAAAAGGGGGTATATACGCTGCTTATACTGGATGTGACGCTTCCGGATGGAAACGGGTTTGAGATATGCGAAAAGGTGCGGGCGGAATCGGAGGTACCGATATTATTCCTTACCGCTGCGGATGAGGAATTCAATGTGGTGAGGGGGCTGGATATAGGAGGGGATGATTATGTGTCCAAGCCCTTCCGGCTGAATGAGCTTCTTTCCCGGATTCATTCTCTTTTGCGCAGGGCGGGGAAGAGAGGGGCAAAAGAAGAGAAGGAGGAGGGAAAGCTTATATCCGGGAAGGTATCGGTGGATCTGCATGCGAACAGAGCCTGGCTGGAAGAACAGCCTCTTGAGCTTACGGCACAGGAGTACAGGCTGCTTTGTCTGTTTCTTTTGAATCAGGGCGTTATCCTCACAAGAGAACAGATTCTTGACCGGCTGTGGGACGGAAACGGGGATTTTGTGGATGATAATACACTGTCTGTGTATATCAGGAGGCTGCGCAGTAAAATAGAAGCGGATCCTTCTTCCCCTGTCCATCTGGTTACGGTGCGGGGGCTGGGATATCAATGGAAGGAAACCAGGTGAGGCCGGGGAGGGATTCAGGGATGGAAAGCCTGTATAAGGATAAGGATGTTCGTAGGTTTTTAGGCGGAAGCGGCATATTGATGCTCGGTATGATAATAGCCGGAGGGCTTCTTTATTATTTGCATATGGAGGATGTTAAAAAACTGTATCTGCAGCAGCAGGCGGAGGCCGCAGGGGCATTGCTTCAGGCCGGGATGGAGCCTGTACAGGTCGCACGGGTGCTGGGCGGCGATATCCGGGCGGAAATGGCGGAGGAAGGAAGGCAGCTGATGCGCAGTGCCGGTTATGAAGAACCTATATCCATACGGCTGGTGCCTCCTTTGAAGCGGCTGGGGTTATGGTGGGGAATCTGGTTTTTCCTTTTTGCAGCCGTTATAAGTCTGGGGGCGGCGGGGATTGCCGGACGGTTTCTGGCAGAAGCGCACAGGAAGCTGCACCGGATGGAACAAAGCGTAAGGCGTTTCATGGAAGGGGATTTTGAGCAGCGTATCCCTGCGGAGGAGGAAGGTGATTTTGCCCTCCTTTCGGCGGCCGTGAATGAGATGGCCTCTTCCCTGAATTCCCATAAGGAAGCGCAGAAAAAGGCAAAAGAATTTATGAAGGACACCATAACCAATATATCCCACCAGCTGAAAACACCGCTTGCCGCGCTGTTTATGTATCAGGAAATTATACAGCAGGAAACAGGAGAAGAGGAGACGGTGAAGAAATTTGCCGCAAAATCCGTGACGGCCCTGGAACGGATGCAGACCCTGGTGCTCAATCTGTTAAAAATAGCCCGTCTGGATGCGGATATGATCGTTTTCCGCAGACAGGAAGTGAAGGTGGGGGAGCTGGTGGAGGATATCCGCGCCGAGCTGGAAACGAGAGCGGAGAAGGAAAGAAAGGAAATCATACTGACAGGCGATGCGGACAGTCATATGGTATGTGACCGGGACTGGATGCAGGAGGCCGTATCCAATCTGGTGAAGAATGCATTGGATCATACGAAGGAGGGACAACGGGTGGAAATCGCCTGGGAGAATACCGCCGTTGGCGTGCGGATACAGGTAACGGACAATGGGAGCGGCATCCATCCCGAGGATCTGTATTCCATATTCCGGCGTTTTTACCGAAGCCGTTTTTCCAATGACCGGGAGGGCGCCGGGCTGGGGCTGCCGCTGACAAAGGCAATTGTGGAAGGACATGGCGGTACCATCGGCGTGGACAGTATTTTGGGGCAGGGAGCTGCTTTCACGATTTTTCTGCCATAGGCTCCGGCGTCGTATGGGATGTAAGGAACCGGCCCGGTAGCTTACAGAACTGTAAGGTGGCAGACATGTGAGAGTAAGCTTTTTCCGATATACTTACTTTCGTAGAAGAAACGCAGGCCTGTGTTTCCCGGCCTCAGAAATTTAATGGGATAAAGGGGAGGGAAACGGGCGGCCAAAGCAAGGGGAAAGAAAGGAAGTATACCATGGAAATATTAAAGGTGGATAATCTGAGCAAGACATATGGAGCCGGAGATGCCAGGGTGGAGGCGCTTAAGACGGTTTCCTTCGCAATGGAAAAAGGAGAATTTGCGGCAGTGGTGGGGGAATCCGGTTCGGGAAAAAGTACCCTGCTGAATCTGGTGGGGGGCCTGGATACACCGGGGGCGGGCAGAGTGCTGCTGGATGGTAAAGATCTGTTTGCAATGAAGGAGAAGGAACGGACGGTATTCCGGAGGAGAAATATAGGGTTTATTTTCCAGGGATTCCACCTGATTCCGGAACTGACGGTGGAGCAGAATCTGGTTTTTCCTGTTTTGCTGGATTATAAGAAACCGGATATGGCATATGTGGAGGAGCTGCTGGGAAGCCTGGGGCTGAAGGAGCGCAGAACACATCTGCCCAGCCAGCTGTCCGGCGGGCAGCAGCAGAGAGTGGCTATCGGCCGGGCGCTGATGAATCATCCGGCCCTGATACTGGCGGATGAGCCTACGGGAAACCTGGATTCCAAAACGAGCAGTGAGGTCATTTCCCTGCTTCACGGGATGTCCCGGAAATACCGGCAAAGTGTATTGATGATTACCCATAATATGAATATTGCGGCGGATGCGGATCGGGTATTCCGGGTGACGGACGGCTGCCTGACGGAAGTGAATTCCGGAAGGGAGGGCAGTGATGAATAGTTATCTGGATTTGGTAAAGGCGTATGCCAAAAGGCATAAGAGCAAAAACCGGATGAGCCTGGTAGTAATTCTTCTGGCAGTGGCCCTGGTTGCCACTATTTTCGGTATGGCGGATATGGAACTGCAGACCCAGCAGATCAGTATGAAAAAGCAATACGGCAACTGGCATATATCCATCCGGGATATTACCGGGGAACAGGCGGAGCTGCTGGCTCTGCGCCCCCAGGCCGCGGTGAGCGGTTATGTGGGCAGCACCGGCGGATCCACGGGCTATCTTTTGGATGGAAAAGCCGCCAATATTATGGGGGCGCAGGAAGACATTGCCGGGGCGCTTGGGATCCGGCTGACGGAAGGAAGCTACCCGCAGGGAGACGGGGAAGCGCTGCTTACCGCCACGATGGCCCGTACATTGGGAATTGGGGTGGGTGACGGCATAGAAGTATCAGGGCCGGACGGACGGGTGATCCCTTTGACAATTACAGCCATAGCGGAGGATACCGCCGCCGTACTGAAATCGGATCAGGCAGGCATTGTTATGACAACCCATGGATTTTACAATACCTTTCCGCCGGAGGATTATGCGGATCGTTTTTATATGCAGTTTAAACCTTTTACCGATATTCAGGGGGAAAAAGAGAAAATAGAGGAAAATCTTGGGATTTCCCCGGAGCAAATCCAGGATAACAGCTATCTGCTGGCAGCCATGGGGCAAAGCGGGGATCCATACTTTATGGCAATGTATGGAACGGCCGCCATACTTTTTCTGTTCGTGCTTATTGCCGCGATTCTTATGATCAGCAGCAGCTTCCAGACCGGTGTGTCGGAAAGGATCCGCTTTTTTGGGATGCTTCGATGCCTGGGAGCTTCCCGTAAGCAAATAAGACGGTTTGTCATCCGGGAAGGGCTGACCTATTGCAGAAAAGCAATACCCGCCGGCCTCGCCGCCGGTATCCTGGTCATATGGGGACTTTGCGGTCTGCTGCGCAGCCTGAATCCGGAATATTTTGCAGATATGCCCGTATTTGGAATAAGCATTCCCGGCATTGCGGCCGGTGCGGCAGTAGGGCTTGTATCCTGCCTTCTGGCTTCTTTGTCACCAGCCAAAAAGGCGGCGGCTGTTTCCCCGCTCACGGCGGTAAGCGGCAACGCGGAAAATAATGGAAAAATCAAAAACACCCATATGCTGGGCAGAGGAAAAATTGACGGGACACTGGGAATTTACCATGCGCTTGAAAACCGGAAGAACCTGATTCTGATGGTGGCGTCCTTTGCCTTCAGTATTCTTATGTTTATGAGCTTTTCCGGTCTTATTGATTTTATGAAACATGCCATACGGCCTCTGCAGCCATGGTCCCCGGATATTTCGCTGGTAAGCCCGGATGACAGCGGTTCCATTGACAGCGGGACATATGAAAAATGCAAGCAGCTGCAGGGAGCGGATAAAGTATACGGACGTATGTTTGACTATGCATTTCCCTTCAGCAGGAGCGGCGGGGAAGAACAGGAAACCGCTTACCTGATATCCTATGAACAGTACCAGTTCGGGTGGGCGGAGGATACCCTTCTGGATGGCAGCATAGAAGAGGCGGCGGAGGAGACGGGGAAGGTATTGGCCGTTACCCGGGATGACAGCCCCTGGAAGGTGGGGGAAACGCTTTCCCTGTATCCGGATGGAAAGGGCGGGCAAGCAGAAATTGCCGGCATTTTGGGCAGCAGTCCTTTTGACAGCGCTAATGGGGAACAGATTCTGATTTGTTCGGAAGAAACCTTTCGTGCGATAACCGGGAAGAACGGCTATACCATTGTGGATGTCCAGCTGAAAAGGCGGGGGGGAGAGGATGCGGCATTACAGATGCGGGATTTGGCCCTGGAGCAGGGGCTTACCTTTTCCGATGCCAGAAAGGATAAAGAAGAAACCAGGGCAATACTTTTTTCATTTTCCGTGTTTGTCTATGGTTTCCTGGCAGTGATTCTGCTGATATCGGTTCTGCATATTATCAATAACATTCATATGAGCATAACAAAGAGGATGAACCAGTGCGGTGTGATGCGGGCTATCGGAATGGAGGGAAAGCAGCTTCTTCATATGGTGAGGGCGGAAGCTTTTGTTTATGCCATTCTGGGAGCGGCTTTGGGAATCCTTATGGGACTGCCTGCCCACCGCTTTGTATACGGGCAGCTGATTACCTCCCGCTGGGGGACGTCCTGGCGGTTTCCCATGGGGCAGCTCGTGGTTATAGTGGGAGTCACCTTTGCAGCCACCTTGCTTGCGGTAAGGAGGCCCGCACGGAAAATAAGGGATATGGATATCGTGGATACCATTCATGCATTATAAAGAGATAGGATCCTGAAGGGTGCCTGTGAAGTTTCAGCAAAAAAGTAAAGAAAATGATATAAATCAATGTATTTTTTCATTGTACCTTTTGCCGGATTCTTTTATGATGAAGGAAAGACGGAAAAGCTATGGGGAGGAAAGACTATGCTGAAAGACAAAATGCTGTGGATGAAAGACAGTGCCAATATCCGGGATGAAATCCGGCAATGTACGGAGGAGGGGAAGGATATTTCCCGTCTCCTTCCCCGGGCGGAGGAAATCCGGAACATGGAAGAGGGGCCGGAAAAGGAAAGGTGTGCCAGGCAGCTTCTGGAAGATATGGAAAACAGCCCGGCAGCGGCGGATTTTCCTTTTGATGAACCGGAAGAGTGGGAGAAAATCGTGCAGGCCTGTGAGGGGAAGGGAATACAGACACGGATCCCGGAAACGGAGCTGGAGGATCGGATCCGGGGGGCATGGACAGGACGTGCCTCCGGCTGTCTGCTGGGCGTTCCCGTGGAAGGCTGGAGCCGGGGCAAAATCCGGGGATATCTGGAGGAAAGCGGGCAGTATCCGCTGTCGGGCTATATCCGTTCCGATGTGGATCCCGCTGTCAGGGAGAAATATGGTGTGAAAGATGTGGATGAAGGCACCGCTTATGATCGGCAGAATATCTGCTGGATCAATAATATGGATACCTATCCTGTAGATGATGATATGAACTATACGGTTTTGTCTCTTCGCGTTCTGGAGCGCAGCGGGGGAGCCTTTACTTCGGAGGATGTGGCACAGTCCTGGCTGTTCGGCCTTCCCGCTTTCCATACCTGTACGGCGGAACGGGTTGCCTACAGGAACCTGATGCATGGGATCCTCCCCCCGGAATCCGGCCGTCTTGCCAACCCCTTCCGGGAGTGGATCGGGGCGCAGATCCGGGTGGATTTCTACGGATATATAGCCGCAGGAGATCCTGCGCTTGCCGCGCAGATGGCATGGCGGGACGCAGTTGTGGCCCAGTCCAAAAACGGGGTATATGCCGCCATGTATATTGCGGCGCTCATCGCGGCAGCAGCCGTATTGCCGGAGCCTTCCGGCTGGGTGGAAGAGGCCATGAAGCAGATCCCTTGCAGCAGCAGGCTGTATAACGCGCTGAAGGAGCTTCTGGATTCCCGGAAGAAAGGCGGTTCCTGGGAGGAACTGCTGGAAGCGATCCATGGGAAATATGAGGAAGCCGATTCCTTTGACTGGTGTCTGGCAATTCCCAATGCCTTGATCGTTACGGCCTGTGTCCTGTGCTTTGGTACGGATTACAGCCAGGCGGTTATCCATGCGGTCCTGGCAGGGTTTGATACGGACTGCAACGGGGCAACGGTGGGTTCCGTTGTGGGAATTGCGCGCGGATACAAAGCGATAGACAGCAGATGGACGGCACCCGTCAGGCAGATAATCTGTTCCAGCGTTAACAGCTATACCAGGATTTCCGTGGAGGAGATTACGGAAAGAACGATAGCGGTGATGAAAAAGAGGTAAGACGGACAGCAGCAGGCGGCGTCTTTGGTCAGGATATCCATCCGGATCGAAGGCGCCGCCCGTTTTATGGATCCGTCGTGGCCTTTCCTATCCTTCCTGTGCCCTTACGGCAACAATAGAAAGTGTGTTGACAAATCCGGTGATTGAATATAAACTAGTTATATAAAAAGATTATATAACTAGTTTATATAATTGGGAAAATAAGACAGGAGGGAGTTTTGTGCCAAAGCAAAGAATTACAAAAGAAATGGTGGTGGAGGCCGCTTTTGAAATTGCCCGGAAAGAAGGGGCGGAGAAAGTCATCGTAAAGACTATCGCGGAAAGGCTGGGCTGCTCGGTACAGCCTATTTACAGCTACTGTTCCAATATGGAGGGGCTGCGGGAGGAGCTGGTGGAGCGTACCAGGCTTTTTATGAAGGAATATATTGCGGCCCGCCTGGATAAGTCCGATTATTTCCGGAGCATGGGGCAGGCCCAGATCCATTTTGCCAAAGAGGAGCCTGACTTGTTCAAGCTGTATTTCCTGCGCCGCCGCCAGGACATCGGTTCCCTCCGGGAACTGTATTCCAAAGAAGGCAGTGCGGACATGGGGGATTATCTTGCACAAACCCTGCAGATCCGCCCGGAAAAAGCCAGAGAGCTGCATCTTAACATGATTATTTACACGATGGGGATCGCTTCCATTCTTGCCACAACCGGTTCCGACATACCGGAGGAAGAAATCAGCGATCAGTTGGAAAAGGCATATCATGCCTTTTGCGTACAAAGCAGAGAGGAAAGCAATGAGTAAAATAGGAGTAATCTATAAATCGAAAACAGGGTTTACCCAAAAATATGCGCAGTGGATTGCGGAAGAAACAGGCTGTGACCTGATTCCGTATGAGCAGCGTGAACAGGCGGATTACAGCCATTATGATACGATCCTGTATGGCGGCGGTGTATATGCAGGCACCATCGGAGGTATCAAATGGTTCCGGAAGAAGCTGCCGGAGCTGTCAGGTAAGAAAATCGGCGTATTTGCCACCGGATCCAGGCCGGAACACACACCGGGGCTGGAAAAGGAATGGAAACAGAATTTTACGCCGGAAGAATGGGGGCGTATAAAGGTTTTCTATATGCAGGGCGGGCTGGCCTATGAGAAAATGGGCGCTGCAGATAAGCTGCTGATGTCTATGTTCCGGGAGATGATGAAGAAAAAGGAAGGGGAGGACAGTGAAATGTACCAGGCTATCAGCCGATCGTATGATAATACTTCCCGGGAATCTCTGAAGGGGCTGCTGGAATGGCTGAAGTGAGCAGAGGAAAAATCCTCTGGATAATAAGTACCGCCCGGCGGATTTCCGTCCGGCGGTACTGGTAAAACCCTGTAAATGGGTGCTGGTATAAATGTGTTTTATCGTTTTCCCATAAAAGCTTCAATATCTTCAATACTTCTGGGTGTTACAGCGGATAGGTTTTCACAGCCGTCAGGTGTGATAAGGCAGTTATCTTCCAGACGGAAGCCGATTCCCCATTCTTCATGATAAATTCCCACATCTACGCAGAAAACCATACCTGGTTCCAAAGACCTGCGCCCTTCGTTAATATCGACTTCGTCATGAACATCATATCCGACATGATGAGCTCCGCCATGCCAGATATAAGTTCCTACATCCTCAAAATTATCACATACGCCGATTTCCTTCAGCTGTTCGAAATTATAACGTCTTATTTCCTGATCCACAAAGGACATGGGAAGACCGGGACGCAGAATACGAAACATGTAATTGGAAGTGTTGTAGGCACAGGTATACAGAAGCCGCTGCTTTTCGCTGAATTTACCATTTACGGGCCAGCCTCTGGATACATCATTGATTTCATTATCCCAGCAGGCGCCTACATCATTGAGGATCATGTCCCCGTCATGGGCCTGCCCCCTGCAGGAATAATAATGAATACAGAAATTGTTTTTCCCGGCAGAAACAATGGAAGGAAAACCAGGGGAAAGTACACCGCGCTGTGCCAGGGCATAATCAAATTCTGCTTTATACTGGTACTCAAACATGCCGTCATGCGATGCATGCATCATGGCCTGGATGCCTTCACAGGTGATGGTTTCCGCATAACGCATTGCATCGATTTCGCAAGGTTTTTTGATGGTACGCTGCGCCTTGATTTGATTATGGATATTGGACAATGTCACATAAGGATAATCATCACGCAGTTTATCTGCCAGTCTGAATGCCTGGCGTACAGGCTGCTCATCCGTCTTTTTTCTGTCAAAATCAAGACAGACGGTTGAGATACCGCCGGATACAAGCTGTCTGTCCAAAAAAGCGGTAAAATCCGTCAGATAACGGAATTCTTCTATACCGGATCTTTCCTGTGCTTCCTGCGGACTGAGACGTTTCCCATTCCAACGCTCTGCATGAACATCCGGAGGCAGCATAAACAGTATTTCCTGTATGCTTTCTCTGTCGATTAGAATTGCCAGAACGCTGTCCTGCTGTTCAATTCCGGTGTAGTAGACAAAGCTTCGATCCGCAAAGTACGGATAATCCTCATCTCCGGTTTTGCGGGGAGCGTGTCCGCTGAAAAGAAGCAGCAGGCTTCCGGGGGCAAGTGACTGACAGAGAGAAGATCTGTTTTCCTGGTGGAATTCTTTTTTCATTCATCCTCCTTCCGGCAAAAGCGAAACGGTTACTACTATTGCCGTATAGTAATTGGCTGCGGGTGTGTGTAGATAAAAAAGCTTGGCATCACCCCCTGCTTCCCTGTGCGGCCTGCTGCCCCGCAAGGTTCCTTCCAGGGGACGCTTCCGCTCGGATAATCACGCAGCGGTACTAAGGCTGCAAAGGACGCAGCCTAAGGACCGGCGCGCTTATAACGCCCCTTACAGGAATCCTTGCAGGGCAGCAGGCCGCACAGGGAAGCAGGGCAGGGTGATGCCAAACTTTTTTATCTGCACCCGCTGGGGGGTTAATTATATTGACTTTTTGTATAAATTTCATTATAATGAATAATAAAAAGATAGTCAATATAATATTCATTTTTATGAAAAAATGTAAAATAATATTTATTTCATGAAAATATGCACAAAAAAGGGTGGGAAGGTGTATGACAGACAGAGAAGTTGTAAGAAAGGATATGGAAGAGCTGTATCTGGGGAACCTGGGAACTGTGGAGTTTGATTTGGAACTGCCGGAAGCAGGGAAGCATGGTTCGCAGATAAGCTGGCATTCTGATAATCTGAATTTTATGGATCATGCAGGCCGGGTATCCAGACCTGCCTATGGAAGAGGTAATCGGGAAGTTACCATGACAGCATGCTTCCGATATGGAGAATATGAAGAAGAGAAGCCATATCTGGTGACCATACTAGAGGAAAATAACCGGATTGAGGCGGCGGAAATTTATCCAATCAGAAAATATACCGTAATGGGCGAAGAGGTATGCCTGCCCTTCGCTTCTGCGGTAAAAACAAAGGATAACCGAGTAATTGCCCATTTTGTGGAATGGGAAGGTGGCCCGGTCCGGTGTTGGGAGCAGCCGGGAAATTATGAAGTGTACGGCAGACTGAAGGATACGCAGATACCAGTGAGCGGAATTGTGGAGGTAGGGGAAGACAAGTTGGTTCCTTCCTCTGCGGTAAAAGAGGTTAAAAGCTGTGCAGATTATACAAAGCTTTTTCAAGGCAGTGATTTTTATGACGCACAGGAAAGGATGCACAGCTACCTGCTTCATACGAACGAAGATCAGTGGCTGTATAATTTCAGACGTGCCGCAGGACTTCCGGTGCGAGGTGCTTCTTCCATGACGGGTTGGGATTCTCCTGAAGGGCTGCTGCGCGGGCACAGTACGGGCCATTATTTATCCGCATTGGCCTTGTGCTATCATGCCACCGGAGATGAGGAGATTTTAGAAAAAGCGGTTTATATGACGGACGCGCTTGGAGAATGTCAGGATGCCTTCGGACAGAAGGAAGGGTATCATAAAGGCTTTTTGTCGGCCTATTCGGAAGAACAGTTCGATTTGCTTGAAAAATATACGTCCTATCCGAAGATATGGGCGCCTTACTATACCCTGCATAAAATACTGGCAGGACTGATTGATTTATACAAGCTGGCCGGGATTCCGAAAGCGGGAAAAATTGCAGAGGGAATTGGGGATTGGGTATATGGCAGACTCAGCGTACTGTCACATGAACAGAGAGTGAAGATGTGGAGTATTTATATCGCAGGTGAATACGGCGGCATGAATGAATCCATGGCGGAGCTTTACCGGCTTACCGGGAAAAAAGAATTTTTGGAAGCCGCACGCTGCTTTGACAATGATCGGCTGTTTTACCCATTGGAACAGGGGGTGGATGCATTGGACGGGATGCATGCCAACCAGCATATTCCTCAGATTATAGGCGCTTTGAAGATGTATGAGATGACTGGGGAAAATCGGTACTATTTATTATCGTCCCTGTTTTGGAAGATAGTTACGCAGTTCCATATGTATGCTATCGGAGGAACCGGAGAAAGTGAGATGTTCCATGAGGCAGGAAATATTTCGGGCCTGTTGACAAAGAGTACCGCTGAAAGCTGCGCCACCTACAATATGCTCAAGCTGACCGGGGAACTGTATCAGTACCACCCGGAGGCAGCATATATGGATTATTATGAAAGAGCTGTTTATAATCACATCCTTTCTTCCTGTGATCATCAGCCCACAGGCGGAAGTACTTATTTTCTGTCCATGCGGCCGAAGGCGGTGAAAGGTTTTGACCTTTCAGAGAACAGCTGCTGTCATGGAACCGGCCTGGAAAGCCATTTTAAGTATGCAGAGCATATTTTTGCAGTGGATAAGGAAACCGTCTTTGTTAATCTTTTTATCCCATCGGTACTCAGCCTTCCGGACAGCGGTCTGGAAGTGGCCCTTAAAACAGAAGAAGAGAATCCCGGCAGGATTTTTTTGCAGATAAAAGCGGCAGGTCATCGTGTGTTTAAAATCCGCAGGCCGTATTGGGCGGAAGGATTACCTGAGATTCTTGTAAATGGAGAAGCTTATGAACCAAAGATGCAGGAAGGATATCTTGTTTTTCACAGATTGTGGGAGAAGGATGACGAGGTAGAAATCAGATGGCCGTGTACCCTCAGATATGAAGTGGCTCCTGACAGAGCTAATTATTTTACTGTATTCTTCGGCCCTTATATTCTTGCAGCCCTTACAGAGCAGGAGGAGCGGATGATGCTTCATGCGGGAAATGCCGATGAGGATTTTGAACGGGAAGCATCCAGGCCTCTGGCTTTCCGGTGCAGAGAAAACGGCTGTCTGTTTATTCCATTGGAAAAGGTTTGGAAGGAAGAGTATCAGGTATATATGAAAAAGGGATAGAGGCAGAGATATGTATAAGGTACTGTTGGTAGATGATGAACGGCTGGAACTGAATACACTGAAGAATTATGTTGATTGGAAGAAGCTGGGAATCGGGGCTGTTTATACGGCAAATAACGGGCTTCAGGCACTGGAAACAGCAGATTTTAAGAAGCCGGATATTGTGTTTACAGATATCAGGATGCCGGTTATGGATGGAATTGAATTTGCAAAACAGCTGAGGGAAAAGGATAAAAGAGTAAAAATAATTTTTCTAACCGGCTATGATGAAATGGATTTTATCAGGCAGGCCTTCAGACTTTCGGCAACAGACTATATTTTAAAGCCTTTTCTTGTCGAAGATATTGAACGGGTGGTAAAAGGTATCCTGGTATCGTTGGAACAGGAACAAACGGTAAGTCATTCCCGGGTTCATGCAGAACGGAAAATAATAGATAATATATTTAAAGATGACATGCAACCGGCGGAGACTTTGATCGGCCAGTTTTTTGCAATGGAAAATAGGGAAGAAGATACGTTCCGATACAGCGTGATCGGACTATATGGAAAAAGCGGAAATCCTCCGGAAAAAGATTTCTTTCGGGAATTTCCGGAGGTGTTTTATTATGTGGAGCTGCAGGAGCTGAATCTGCTTTTGCTTAAGACAAGTGTGGAGTGCCATGATGTGGCAGAAAGTATGGCGGCATACCTGTATAAAAATCAGGAAAATCTCGGTGTAGTTTATATGGAAGGAGAACACAGGCTTGCTGAGGCAAGAATTATCAGGGGCCGGTTTGAAAAGGCTGCGGATGCCGCTTTTTATCTGGACAGCCTGACACCGGCTTCTTTATCCGAATTGTTAAGGGGGGAGAAGAAAGCAGAACTGGCGGAGGAGGAACGCAAAAAACTGCATATACTGCGTAAGGATATTACGTCACAGCTGTCTCATGGCGACAGTCAGCTATGCTTTGAGCGGTTGGAGGATTATCTGAATATCTGCAGAGAAGCGTGTCCGAGTATTTATAAAAACAATATTATTCGTCTATATAATCATATCAATGATGAGCTTGTAATAGAAAATGAGGAGCTGGCAAGACAATACCCTGCCATGCGTTTTCAGGGTAAAACGATTGTGCAGCTGGCAGAGGAAGCCAATAATGACAGCCAGATAAAAGAAGGCCTGATTCAATATCTGAATGTGATTTTAACATGGTACTGTTCTCTTCAGGAAAATGCTAATTACAGAGTGGTAGTATATGTGGAGGATTATATCGAGAATCATTATATGGAGCCGATATCGGTTGAAATGATCGCCTCTGAAATCGGGCTGTCACCCAATTATGTCAGGAGTATTTTCAAAAGCGGCAGCGGGATGACTATAAAGAATTATTTGTCGGAATACAGGTTGGATAAGGCGTGTAAACTGCTGAAAAACACCTCTGCCAAGGTAAGCCGTGTAGCTTCGATGGTAGGCTATGATAATGTGTCTTATTTTTGTGCCATTTTTCAGAAGCGTTTTGGAAAGACACCTAATGAGTGGAGAAGAGGCCTGTAGCTATGGATAAAAGTAAAAAATACTGCAGTGTGGGAGTCAAGCTGGTAGGCTTCTATGTTATTTTAGGCCTGATTCCCCTGATCATAGCCTATTTATATACATTTTATGTCCTCCGTTTTGCTCTGGAAGAGGATGGCTACAGGTACATCCGTCAGGAATCCGAACAGGCAGGAAACCTGATGGATGCATGGACGGACAGATATGCCGCAATTATAGACAGTATTTATATGGATTTCTATACCAACGCCTATATCATGGCAGATTACAGCGATACGGGATATGAAAGTATGTATCCCTATATAGATAAGGTGATGCTGAAACTTGCCCTGCTTTGTCCGGAAACCACAAAAATTGAGTTTTACAGCTTTAATGAGACACTTCCGGAGGACGGGAATTATTTCAGGAAGGTAAGCCAGATGAAAGAGGGCTGGTTTCAGAAGGCCGTGGATGCGAATGGATTTACGGTTGTGGCAGGAGTGGACAGCCGGAAGGAGTATGGCTATGAAAGACCGTATATCGGGATGGTCAAACTGCTGAATTATTTTAATAACGGGTCGTTGCAGAATGTCCTTCAGATACAGGTAGACGCAGTGAGCGTTTGTGATTTGATATATGATGAAAAGGAAACCTGCCGTAAATTTGTATTAAGTGAAGACGGCACGGTGCTGGCTTCTTCGGAACGAGGGGATTTGGGGAAACACGCGGAGGAAGTATTGGAAGATTCCATAAGATGGGAGGATATTGACTGGGAGCAGCCAGGAAGCCTTTTGGAACAGGGAATGTATTATATGGTGACGAAGGATTGTCAGATGAATATGAAAGTTCTCGTAATCGCGGATAAAGCTTCTGTTCTTGAAAAAGCGGATCTCATGGCGGAAAAAATCCTTTTTCTTCTGGCGCTTACCGCAATTATGGCTTTGGCCGCCATTCTATTGTATGGCAGAAATTTCACACAGAGAATCAACCGGATTGTCTATGCAACCGGGAGGTTGAGAAGGGGAGATTTCAGTTATCTGGTGAGAGAAAAAACAAATGATGAAATCGGTAAGGTGGCAGATGCAATGGATGATCTGACACGTCAGATGGAGGTTCTGATCCATGAGAATTATCAGAAGCAATTAAGGCTCAGGGATAGTGAAATTAACCTTCTTTACGAACAAATCGATCCGCATTTTCTTTATAATGCTCTTTCAACGATTTCCTCTTTATCCATTATGGAAGGTGACGGGCAGACTAACAAATGCGTAAAAGCGCTGGGAGAATTTTACAGGGTATCCTTGAATAAGGGGAAAAGAATAGTATCGGTCCAGGAGGAAGTGGAACTTCTGAAGAGCTATATGGTTATTCAGAAATTCCGTTTTGATGACAGTATTGATATTACATATGATATTTCCAGAGGAACATTACAGTACCGATGTCTGAAGCTGCTTCTGCAGCCTGTAGTGGAAAATTCCATAAAATATGGAATCAGGGATAATAACGGAAGAGTTCTTCATATAAAGGTGATGGTTTATGAAGAAAAAGAGACCGTTTATTTTGTAATTGAGGATGACGGCAGCGGAATGGAGCGGGAGAGACTGGAAGAGGTACAGGCTGCAGTAAATAAAGGAAACGGGGGATATGGACTCAAAAATATTGATATCAGAATTAAGCTGCAGTACGGTTCCCGGTATGGGCTTCATCTGGAAAGTGAAAAAGGAATTGGAACCAGGGTTATCATTGGAATCCCACGTGTATGGAAGGAAATTGCACAAGCAGGAAACATGCCGGACTAATGTCCGGCATGTTTTTGTATGGACAGGCGGAGTCAATAATGAAGTTTAACAAAGATATAAATTGTCATAAGTATATGAAATTATACGTATAAAAATGAAAAAACTATATATTTTGTAAGTTAATGATAAAAATAAAATCACATGTATGAAAAATTGTAGTTTTTTGATAAGTATTATTAAAATTTATTGTAGAATATGAAAAACGCTGTTGATACAATAAAAACAAGAAATCAGAAGGGGGTTGGGGCAAATGGGGAAGAGGAATATTGGATGTAATTGCTGCTTCGATTCTGAAAGTTCAGGAGGTAGAAATGAAACATAATAAATGCGCAGAAAATGTTCCTGCAGAATACGTTCCATTCAGCGGAAAAAAGAAGCTGGCACTGAAAGCGTGGCGGCAGAGATATTTGTTTTTAATGATGCTTCCCGCACTGATCTGTGTAATTCTTTTCAGTTATATCCCGATGACAGGCCTGTATATTTCTTTTGTTAACTATGTGCCCAGAGGAGAAGGCTTTTATCAGGATATGATGGCTGCTGACTTTGTAGGGCTGGACTGGTTTGCCTATTTTTTCTCTACTGATTTTGCAGTCATTATGAGGAATACACTTTGCCAGAGCACGCTGACACTTCTTTTTTCATTTCCGGCCCCGATACTCTTTGCCATTTGTTTGAATGAAATTAAAAACAATAAAGTAAAAAAGGCAGCTCAGACAGCCTCCTATCTGCCTTATTTTATTTCCTGGGTTATAGCGGCAAATATGTTTATTACCTTCCTGTCAGGAGACGGAATCATCAATGACATTCTGCAGGCACTGCATATTACAAATAAAGATATCCTGTTCATGCAGGAAGGCAGATATTTCTGGTGGATTCTGGCGCTGGCCAATACCTGGAAGAATATAGGATATGACGCCATAATTTATCTGGCTGCTATTTCGGGGATAGACCAGGAAATGTATGAAGCGGCAGAAGTGGACGGAGCAACAAGAACGCAGAAAATCTGGTATATCACGCTTCCGTCACTGCTTCCTACAATCATGGTGATGCTTCTGCTGGCGGTAGGAGGAATTCTGAATGTGGGATATGAACAGCAGCTGCTGCTGGGAAATGATGCGGTGATCCAATACTCGGATGTTTTCGATACCTATACATACCGCTATGGTATTATCAATGGCATGTACTCCTACGGAACAGCAGTTGGACTGTTTAAATCAGCAGTTTCCTTTACCTTTGTAGCAATTACCAACAGACTGTCCAGAAAACATGCGGACGTATCATTGTATTAGGAGGCGGAGCCATGAAAAAGAAAAGCGTTAAAGGAAAGAAAACGGGCGGCGAGCTGGTATTGGATGTCTTTAAAGTCTTTTTTGTACTGCTGGTATCCGTAGTATGCGTTTATCCTTTCTGGAATATCTTCATTATTTCTGTCAATGATGGACAGGATGCTCTGCGCGGCGGGCTGTATTTCTGGCCCCGGGTTTTTACACTGGAAAATTACCAGGAAATTCTCAGAAGAAGCGAATTTATCCGCGCTATTGGAGTCACGGTTTTAAGGACATTAATAGGGACACCATTGGTAGTTCTGGTTACCTCCATGCTGGCCTATGTGTTGTCCAGGAGTGAACTGCTGGGGAAAAAGTTCTGGACGCTGATGTTTATTTTTACCATGTATTTCAGCGGAGGAATGGTTCCCTATTATCTGCAGCTGAAGAATCTGGGAATGCTGGATCATTTTATTGTATACGTCATTCCGGGAATGCTGAATGTTTACTACATGATCTTGATAAGAAGCTATATTTACGGGATTCCTGAGAGCCTGGTAGAATCGGCCAAGCTGGATGGTGCCAATGACCTGTGGGTTTATGGGAGGATTATTCTTCCTCTTTCAAAACCGGTAGTTATGACTATCGTACTTTTTGCATCGATAGGACACTGGAATGCATGGTTTGATTCCAGACTGTATACCAATTCCATGAATTTAAAAACGCTCCAGCTTGTCCTGGTGGAGATTCTCAACCAGTTCCAGACTTCAGGAACAAACGGTGCAACTTTGGCGCAGAGAGCGCAGATGATGTCCGGAGTAACCCAGAAAAGCGTACAGATGGCGGCGGTTATGGTGGCTACAATACCGATTATCTGTGTATATCCTTTTGTGCAGAAATATTTTGTAAAGGGAATCATGATCGGAGCCGTAAAAGCCTGAGAATAAGAAAAAGAAAATAAGAGATATCCGGCGTAAAGTTTACACAGGCCGGACAGGCAGAAGAAGATTCAAGCGGTTTAATTAAATCCAAAAGGAGGAAAAGGTATGAAAAGAAAGGGATTCAAACAGGGAGTGGCGGTGCTGCTTACGGCAGCCTGCGTGATTTCCGGATGCGCAAGCACTGGCGGGGGTACGCAGACAGCAGGGACGCAATCCGGCGAAACCACAGCAGGGACGCAGGAGCAGCAGGCAGCGGCGTCTGCAGACGGAGAGGTTAAGACGATTACTATTTTTAACAGCGGAGGAACGGTTCCGGAGTTTAAGGATCCTGTGGCTTCGCAGATACAGGAAAAGACAGGCTTTAAAATGGAGTATGTTGATGGTGCCGGAGCAGTGGAAGAAAAGCTGAACCTGATGCTTTCCGGTCAGACTTATCCCGATATTGTTTATCTGGACAGTGCAAGTCCTGTAAGAAAAGCCTATGAAGAAGCAGGGGCATTGATTGGCCTTAAGGATCTGATAGAGCAATACGGACCTGACATTAAGGAAATGTATGGGGATCTGCTGATTCGTTTTGAATCGGAAGACGGTGAAATTTACGGACTGGGTGACTGGTATGATTTGGATCCGGATCCGAATGTCATGGTTATGATTAAGTATGATCTTTTGAAAGAAATTGTAGGACAGGAACGGGCAGACAATCATGAGCAGCCTTTTACGCAGGATGAATTTATACAGCTGCTTCATGATTTTAAAGAAAAGTTTCCTGCAATTGATGGCGTGGAAAGCATCCCTATCAGTATAGAAGGAAAAGGCTGGGATGTAAGCATGTTCCTGGGCATGTTTGGTATTGTGGAATATTACACCGGGAATGATAAAATTGAACATAAGGTAAGAGATCCTCAGTTTAAGGAAATGGTACAGATGCTTAATCAGCTTTACAGGGAAGGCCTGCTGGATAAGGACTGGGTGACTCTGGACTGGAATCAGCTGGAAGAAAAAATTACCAAAGGCTATACCTTCTGTACTGTAGATTCTAATTGGATTGCAACAAGACCGAACCAGTCTCTGCGTGTACAGGGCGGTGAAGATGCGGATTTTCGTTCCTACAAGGTAGTGGGAAACGGAGTAACCGCAGAAGAAACAACCTACAACAGCAGAAATACATTGGGCTGGGGTGACTGGTGTATCACCAAAAATTGTAAGGATCCTGTGGCAGCTATGCAGTTCTGTAACTTTATGGCAAGTGAGGAAGGCCAGTACCTTACGCTTTGGGGTGTGGAAGGTGAGCATTGGGACTACGTGGACGGAAAGCATCAGCCCAGGCAGGAAGTGCTTGATTCTTATCGTGCGGACGAAGTTGCATGTTCCCGTGAAACAGGTATCAGAAGATACAGAATGTTTGTAAAGAACGGTACCGGCAAAGATGGAACCCCTTATGATCTGGTAACAAAATGGGAGCCTACATCAGACTGGCAATATGCTTACCAGGCCAGTGCGGATACGGATTTGTATGATAACTCCTATTATGCAGGGCTGGAACCGGCAGGCAGTACGCCGGAAGGCCTGATTGCGCAGAAGATTGCGGACATTTATGACGAATATGTGCCTAAGATGGTAAATGCTGCATCATTGGAAGATTGTGTGGCACAGTATGACACTATGATATCCAGCATGGAAACCGCAGGGCTTGTAAAACTGGAAGAAGTAATGACAAAGAATTATCTTGCTAAAATGGAACGCTGGGGTGTGGAACCATACTCCCACAGATAAGGAAAGAAGGGGGTGCCCGCCGGGACACCCCTTTTTTGGAAAGGTATGGCTTATATGAAAATCAGGAGTACATTTCATACGATAGATACGCATACGGGAGGAGAACCGACCCGCAATGTGGTGGGAGGAATACCGGTCATACCCGGCAGCACCATGGAAGAAAAAATGATGTATATGAGGGAGAACTGCGACTGGATAAGAGAACTGCTTACCTATGAGCCAAGAGGAAACGACGTGATGAGCGGAACCATTATTACAGCGCCCTGCCGGGAGGATGCGGATGTGGGGGTACTGTATTTTGAGGTGGGAGACTGGATGCCCATGTGCGGACATGACACAATCGGCGTGGGCACAGCCCTGGTGGAATCTGGTATGGTTAAGGTGACAGAGCCTTATACCTATATAAATCTGGATACGCCCGCCGGACTTGTCCGGCTGAAAATCCAGGTGAAGGACTGCCAAGCACAGAATGTCACCTTCATAAATGCACCGGCATTTGTGCTGAAAAAAGATGCTAAGGTAAAAAGCAGCCGTTATGGAGAGCTGGTTATGGATATTGCCTATGGCGGAAATATTTATGCGATTCTGCCCGCCTCCTTTGTGGGTCTGCCTATTTCGCCAAAGACCGCTTCCGCACTGATTGAGGCGGGAAATCTGATTAAAGAAGAAGTGAACAGCCAGGTGGAAATCTGCCATCCTCTCATCCCTTTTGAAAATAAGGTTACTCATATAGAATTTTATGAACCAGCAGAAGCCCCCGGGGAACCGGTCAGAAATGCGGTGGTGATTCCGCCCGGAGCTATTGACCGTTCCCCCTGCGGAACCGGAACATCGGCAAAGCTGTCCGTTCTTGCGCTGAAGGGAAAAATAAAAAAGGGGGAAGTTTTTGTACATGAGAGCATTATTGGAAGCCGTTTTACCTGCCGGTATCTGGAGGATGCCAGAGTGGGCGATTATCCGGCGGTGGTGCCGGAGGTGACGGGAAGGGCGTGGGTAACAGGAATCCACACCTTTATGCTGGATGATGACGATCCGTTTGTCAGAGGATTTCAGCTGAGATAAGGTATACGGTATTTGGGATAAAAGGGAGGATATATCAATGGAACGCAGAGTTTTGGATCATCCGATTCTGGGGCCGCTGGAGGACGGAGATACGGTACAGATTACGGTAGACGGGAAAAAGTATACGGCCAGAAAAGGAGAAGTGATAGCGGCGGTGCTTATGGCAAATGGTATTATGGTGCACAGATATACGGCAAAGCTGCATGAACCGAGAGGGATTTACTGCGGAATCGGGCAGTGTACGGATTGTGTAATGACCGTAAACGGCAGGCCCAATGTACGTACCTGTATTACGCCGGTGGAAGAAGGCATGGTGATTGAAACACAGGAGGGAATCGGAAAGGGGGCGGCCTGCAATGACAATTAAAAAGGAAGCCGTCATTATAGGGGGCGGCCCGGCCGGGCTGGCAGCCGCGATTGAGGCGGCAAAATACGGTGCAAAGGTTTTGCTGATAGATGAAAATAAGCGGCCCGGAGGGCAGCTGTTTAAGCAGATACATAAATTCTTTGGTTCCAGGGCGCATAATGCAGGTGTCCGCGGTGTGGATATCGGAAAGCAGCTGCTTAAGCAGACAGAGGAAACAGGCGTGGAAATTTGGCTGGACAGTTCGGCTGTCGGCATATTTTCGGATAAAAGGGTTGCCATCCTGCATGAAGGGACTACTGTTGTGGTACAGGCGGAGAGAATCTTGATCAGTACAGGGGCGGCTGAAAACGCGCTGCGTTTTAAAGGCTGGACTCTGCCGGGAGTGATGGGCGCAGGGGCGGCGCAGACTATGGTCAATGTAAACCGTGTGCTTCCGGGAAAAAGGATTCTGATGGTAGGTTCCGGAAATGTAGGCGTTATCGTGGCTTATCAGCTGATGCAGGCAGGGGCTAATGTAGTGGGGATTGTGGAAGGTATGGATCACATCGGCGCGTATGGCGTACATGCGGCAAAAATAAGAAGAGCGGGAGTGCCGTTTTATCTGAATCATACCATAAAAGAAGCCCGGGGCAGGGAACAGGTGGAACAGGCCGTAATCGCCCGGATGCAGAGCGGACGGATTATTGCCGGTACGGAAGAAATTATCGATGTGGACGCGGTATGTGTGGCTGTAGGGCTGCGGCCCCTGACCGAACTTGCTTATATGGCGGGCGTGAATCATGATTTTATCCCGGAGCTGGGAGGGTTTATGCCTCTGCATGACGAAAATATGGAGAGTTCCTTGCCGGGAATCTATGTTGCCGGGGATACGGCCGGAGTGGAAGAAGCCAACACGGCCATGGATGAGGGCAGGCTGGCAGGCATTGCCATGGCGCAGTCCCTTGGGTATCTCGCAGAGGAAGACGGAGAGGCAGCCAAGGAAATTGTGAGGGAACGGCTGACCGCGCTTCGTCAGGGGCCATTTGGGGAAAGAAGGCTTCAGGCGAAAGAAAGAATTCTAGCAAAGGGGGAAAAACGAACCGTCCTTCCCCAGGAAACCGGCGGTTCGTCGGATATGTCAATCTTAACAGACGGCTATCCGTCCATAGAAGAAATTAATAAAGCAACAGGCTGGCCGGATGAGGAACGGTTTGCCAGAGGACCTGTGGCGGTTATCGAATGTGTGCAGAAAATTCCCTGCAATCCGTGTGAAGCGGCCTGTCCTGCCCATGCGATAACGGTAGGCAGTCCCATTACGAATACACCGGTTCTTGACCGGGAGAAATGTATTGGCTGCGGCTTATGCGTATCCGCATGCTCAGGACTTGCTATTTTTATTGTGGATAAAACTTATAGTGAAACACAGGGAACCGTGAGTTTCCCCTTCGAATATCTGCCGCTGCCTGAAAAGGGGGATGAGGTGAATGCCCTGAACCGCGCCGGGGAATTTGTCTGCCGGGGAACGGTAATCCGTGTGATGAATCCGCCGGGGAATGACCATACGCCGGTGGTGACAATTGCGATACCCAAAGAATATACAGATACGGTTAGGACGATGGGCCGTCTGAATCTGGAGGATACGGATCGCGCCTTCCGGAAAGCGGAGGGAGACGAAAGTATTGATGAGGAAATGCTGGTATGCCGCTGTGAGGAAATAACGGCGGGAGAAATCCGTAAGGCGGTCCGTGAGTATGAAGGAACCTCCGTTACGGAAATTAAAAGAAGGGTCAGAGCCGGCATGGGGCTTTGCCAGGGAAGAACCTGCGGAAAGCTGGTAACCAGAATCATTCAGGAAGAACTGGGGAAAAGAGCGGATGAGGTGGAGCCGGCAACAAACAGGCCTCCGGTGAGGCCGATCACCTTTGGAGAACTGGCCGGAGAGGAAGGAGGGCGGACGGATGAGCAGGGTGTATGATACGGCGGTAATCGGTGCGGGAGTAATCGGCGCCGCAGTGAGTTATTATACCGCTTTGGACGGGGCGGATGTGATTGTGATCGATAAGGGCGATATTGCGGAGGGCACCAGCAGCAAGTCGGACGGCAACGTACTTGTATGCGATAAAATGCCGGGTTTTGACAGTATGCTGGCAAAAATGAGCCAGGATATGTACCCGCAGCTTGAGAAAGAACTGGATTATCCCATTGAATGGCGAAGAAAAGGCAGTCTGTATTTATGCGAAACGCAGGAAGAACTGGAAATCGCAAGGGATTACTGTTCCCGCATGGCCGCGCAGGGGATTCCCATGCGTATGATGGATCAGAAGGATATTCAGGCGGACGAACCCTACCTGGCAAAGGATCTCCCGGGAGGGATTGAAACGGCCTGTGACGGTTCCCTCTATCCTATCGGCTTAAGCTACGGCTATGCCCTGACCGCCAGAAAACACGGCGCGAAGCTGAGCCTGCATAATCCGGTTACTGCTATTACAAAAAAAGAGAATTTTTTTATTATTCAGACAGAACAAGGTGAAATACGTGCTAAAAATGTAGTGAATTGCGCCGGTGTATGGTCACCTGTCATAGGGGCGATGCTGGGGCTTTCCGTTCCGGTATCCGCAAGGCAGGGACAGATCCTGGTATCGGAGCAGACCTTCCGCGTAGCGCGCAGAAAGGTGCATGAGTTCGGCTATATGCTTGCTAAATTTGGTACGAAAAATTATAAAAGACCTGTTTCGGAAAGAGTGGAGTCAAACGGCGTGGCCTTTGTATTTGAGCCTACGGCGGCAGATAACTTCCTGATAGGCTCCTCCAGGCGGTTCGCGGGAGAGGATATCCGGACGGATATTGATGTGATGCAGGCGCTGGCGGAACGGGCCATCCGTTTCTTCCCCATAATCAGGGAGATTAAGGTGATCAGGGCCTACAGCGGCCTGCGGCCTTTTACGCCGGATCATCTTCCCATCGTATCCGATACACCGGTTCCCGGATTCTTTATCGCAGCGGGACATGAGGGGGACGGGATCGGCTTATCCGCTATAACAGGTAAGCTGATGTCCAACCTGATCGCAGGAAGAGAGCAACCGGTTGATATCTCGCCACTGGCCTTCAGACGGTTTTACCAGAAAGAAAATAGGAATGAATGACAGAAAGGATTAAGACAATGAACAAAGAGTTTCAAGGCGTTTATGCGGTAGCCGTAACACCTTTTCATAAAGACGGAAGCTTTGATTTGGAGGCTGCCAAAAGGCATCTGGATTATCTGATAGAAAACGGCGTCCACGGAATCTGTATCCTGGGGGCTACCGGGGAATACCAGAGTGTAACATTGGAGGAACATAAAGAATATGTAAGGGAAATCGTTCCTTATATCTGCGGCAGGACAAGTGTGATTGTGGGAGTGACCAGAGAACGGGCGGATGATGTGATAGAGCTGATTCTCCAGGTAAAGGAGAGCGGCGGCCATGCGGCTATGGTGCTGGCGCCGCCGTACTGCCATCCCACACAGGAGGAGCTGGTGGAGAATTACCGCTATATTATGGAGAACACGGAATTTCCGATTATGGTTTACAACAATCCGGGCAGCTGCGGCATTTCCATTGAAAGGGATACCTTCCGGGAGCTGTTTGGGCTTCCGTATACGGCGGTGGTAAAGGAGTCCAGCGGGGACATCCATAAAGTTACCGAGGTAGTGGACGACGCGCCGGAAAATGTTTCCGTATTCTGCGGGGCGGATAATATTGCATTGGAAAGCTTTGCGGCAGGCGTCTGCGGCTGGATATCCATGCTGGCCAATGTGGCGCCGAAGGACTGCACGGCATTATTCCGGGCGGTATATGAAGAAAAAAATCTGGAAAAGGGCAAGGAAATTTACCGGAGGATTCTGCCTGCGCTGGATGTGTTGGAAACCTTCCCCAGAGTTCCCCAGACTTTAAAATATCTGCTGGCCAGAAAAGGGCTGGACTGCGGATATTGCAGAAGGCCGCGTGTGGAACTGACAGAGGAACAGAAAGTATATGTTGTGGAAGCGATGCATGCGGACGAAATCGAATAGGAGGAAAAAGCCATGTTTACAATTGATGCTTATATCCCTGCCCGGGTGATTTTTGGGGCGGGACGCCTGAAGGAGCTTGGCAGCGTAAGCCTTCCGGGGAAAAAAGCACTTATTTGTGTTACGCAGGACGGCCTGATGGAAAAGCTGGGAATACAGAAACGGGTGACGGATCTGCTGAAAGAAAACGGAACAGAATATGTTGTTTTTGACAGGGTGCAGCCGAATCCCACGCAGTCAGGCGTTATGGATGCGGCTGCGCTGGCTGAAAAAGAAAACTGTGATTTTGTCATCGGCCTGGGAGGAGGAAGCAGTGTGGATACGGCCAAGGCCACTGCCATTATGATGAAAAACCCGGGGATTTTATGGGATTATGCCCAAACCGGAACCGGAAAAAATCTGCCGGTATCCTGTGCGGCTCCCATAGTGACGATATCCACAACCTGCGGGACAGGGACAGAGACGGATCCCTATTGTGTAATTACCAATGAAGAGACAAAGGAAAAGCTGGATTTTGCCATGGATCAGATTTTCCCTGCCCTGTCGGTTATCGATCCTGAGCTGATGTGTTCTCTTCCTCATAAGCTGACCTTATACCAGGGTTTTGATGCGCTTTTCCATCTGGCTGAATGTTATATTACCAACGAGCACCAGAATCATCTGGTGGATTTGTATGCGGTGGACGGGATTAAGATGGTTGCCCATAATCTGCCTCTGGCGGCAAAGGACGGAAATAATCTGGAAGCGCGCACCTGCATGTGTTATGCGGCGGATATTCTGGCGGGTTATACCCAGGCAATGTGCAGCACCACCTCACACCATATCATTGCCCAGACCATAGGGGGACAGTTCCCTGCCATAGTGCACGGGGAAAGCCTTCTTATGATTGCAGAGAGCTATTATAAAAAGGTGAAGCACCTGCGTCCGGCCCTTCTTGATGAATTGGGAGAGGTCTGCGGCGTGCGCAGGGACAGCAAGGATCCCGGACAGGGGTTTGTCACCGCGTTAAAGCAGCTGATGGATGTAACCGGCGTCAGGGAACTGTATTCTATGACGGACGAAGGAATTACGGAAGCGGATTTCCAAACCATTGCCGACGTGACCGTAGACAATACGGGGATTGCTTTTGAAAAATATGAGATAACAAAAGCGGATATTATTCAAATACTGGAGGAAAGTTATCGCTGATTGATAACTGTGAGATGAGGAGGCATAAAGGCAGGCATTTAATCCGGCGGATAAGAGCAAATCAGGAAATCATAAAAAACCATAAGAAAAGGGAAGCATGACAAAAGAGTGGTAAATGTTGACAGCATTTTTTATTTTCTATAAAATAAAAATTATCAGCGGATAGTGTAAAGGAAAATGGGGCAGGAACGAATGGAGAATAAGAATGAGTACGAGTACAGCAATTGGGGCAAAAGTCAAGTTATTACGTGTTGGAAAAGAAATGACAATCAAACAGCTGGGTGAGGCGTGCGGGTTGTCGGTGGGTTTTTTGTCCCAATTTGAGAGGGGAATCTCCTCCATAGCTATTGATTCCCTGGAAACGATAGCAAATGTCCTGGGGGTTCCGCTGTCAGAGCTGTTTATAGAGACGGAAAGTGAAAACAGGACGGAAGAGCCGGAGGATCCTATTATGCATGGTATGGAGCTGATTCCAAGTCAGGCAAGTGCTCAGATGTATCAGTATATCTTAAAGCAGCCTCATACGGATTATGGGCTATTACCTCGTCTGTATACGCTTCTGCCTCCGGCGGAAGAGGAAGAGATCCCGGAGATGTATTCGCATAAGGGGGAAGAATTCCTTTTTGTTCTGGAAGGAACGGTTACCCTGTACCTGGAAGACAGAAAATATGTCATGTATCCCGGCGACAGTATCCATTTTAATTCATCCAAAAAGCACAACTGGACGAACAAGACATCCAAAATCGCACGAATTCTTACGGTAAATTCACCTAATCCCCTCAAGAAAAAGGAAGAATGTAGTGATTGCGGATGTTCAGATGCCTGATTAGGAAGTGCTTGCGTATGGCCAGACAGGAGATGGAATAAGGACAGCCTGGCATGTATGCACGAAAGTACGTTTAAAAAAGCGATATCATAACAAAGCAACAGCCCCCGGCTGGGAGATATCCCAACAGCCGGGGGCTGTTTCAGGTTCAAACGAAAAAGAAACTGCGGCAGTCATACATACATCAGGCGTTTTCTATAGACGGAAGCAGCCCCTGTTTCCAAAAGTATCAATTTTACTATCCAAATCAATTTATTTGTATGTTTTTTGCCACCCCATAAAGCTACAATATAATGGATAAAAGAAAAACGGACAGCGTAAACCTATGCTGTGTTCCGGATAGAAACGAAGCAAATAACGGTAAAGCCTCCGGGAAACCGGTACTCCAATTGTCTTTCACCGGAAATACTGATAAACTAAAGGATATACAAACCAGTTATTATCCTTATTACATGGATTATTATCCGGCTGAAAAAGACGGGCAGTGAGGAGAAGGCCGGAAGAGGAAGAAGCGGTGGGGAAAATGGAGAGGAAGAGGGAAAGTGATTTTGTCAGATATCTGTTTAAGTGGCTTCTTCTTATTTTTGCGGCATTTGCGGCAATAAGCATCTGCTTTAATCTGGTTACCTATATGAGGGAAAAGCAATATTATTCCGAAATCATTGAGCAGGAGCAGCAGGAGCGGATCAATTATCTGTCCAGGAATATCAATGAAGAACTGACAACCCTGAAGATTACGGCAAGCGTTGCCGTCAAAGAAGATATCGTGCAGGAATTGTACTGCCGGTATGATTATGTGAACAGCTACGAACGCAGCAAGCTGATGGAGGATATCCGGAAACGGTGCATGGAAATCGATAACCTGAATTCCTTTGTTTCCGCCAGCTGCCTGTATCTTCCGGAGAAAAATCTGAAAATCAGCCGGGACGGATATGATTTTGTGGAAGAAGAGGCCTATGCCTTCGTGCTGGAAAATAAAGAAAATGGAATGCTGTCCATAAAAGACGGCAAAGCCTATATCATTGAAATCCTGAATAAAAACTATTTGGACGACAAATGGATCAAAGAGAATGTGCTGGGTATCTTTGTGATCGAATTAAATACCGGTGTGATTTTACAGGAAATGCAGTTTGCCAAAATGATGGATCAGGACGCGTTGTTTATGGCAAGCCCGGATAACAGCGCCGTTTATTTTTCCACAAGGGATATTGATTACGGGAATCTGAAGAAGGGGGACGATCCGGATAAGCTGCTGCTTGACGGCGAAGAATATCTGTTCATGAGTTCTCATGACGACGGGGATTTCTTCCGGCTGTATTATCTGCAGGATCAGAGCTTCCTTCATTTAATCCAGGATAAAATGATAACCAGTATCCTTTTATTCGCGGGAATTATTGTCCTGACCATACTTCTGGCCTTCGCACTTTTTTACCGCAGGGTTTTCCGTCCCCTGGAGGTACTTCTGGTGGATGCTTTTGACCAGATCAAGAAGTCAAACCTTTCTTACCGGATCCCGGAAACGGAAAAAAACAGGGTATTTGCCAATCTGTACCGGAACTTTAATTACATGGCGGAACGTATTGATACTCTGGTTTCCAGGGAACTGAAGCAGGAGATATTGGTGAACCAGGCCAATTTCAAACATCTGCAGGCGCAGATCAATCCCCATTTCATGTATAACAGTTATTTCCTGCTGTACCGGATGATTAAGAGCGGGGACAAGGAGGGGAGCCTGCTCGTCTGTGAAAACCTGGGCTGTTTTTTTAAATATATCAACAGGGATTCCGGGGAAAACAAAAGCCTGGAGGATGAAATCAGCCATGCCCGTTCTTATGCCATAATCCAGGGATACCGTTATAAAGGGATCATCCATGTGGATTTCCCGGAGCTGCCGGTGCGTTATAATTACATTGAAGTCCCCAGGCTGATTATCCAGCCGTTAATCGAGAATGTTTTTAAATATGTGGTAAGCCAGATGGAGGAGGAGGAAGCGATCCGGCTTAAGGTCAGTTATGAGGAGGCGGGAGTAGAGCTTCTGATCCATGTGGAAAATTCCGGACAAATAGAGGAAGAGCAGCTGGAGTATATCCGCAGGAAGCTGCATGATGCCGAAGCGAATGAAGATATAACGGCACTGATGAATATCAATGCCAGGCTACAGGTCTTTTTTAAAAAAGAGAATCCGCTGGAGGTGAACCGTTCCTGCCTGGGAGGGCTGCGGGTAACCCTGCATGTACAGCTGTAAACGGAAGGTATTGCCGGGCAAGGGGGAACCGGGATGAGTGAGAAGAAAAAATACACACTGCTTGTGGTGGATGATGAGCCGATTATATCCGACGGCCTGAAGGATTTGTTTGAGGAAGAGTTTCCGGAGGTATTTCAGATCTATAATTGCTATCATCCGAAAAAAGCGCTGGAGCTTTTCCGGTTCCGGCTGCCCGATGTGGTGGTAAGCGATGTGAAAATGCCGAAGATGACAGGAATTGAGATGGCAGAGGAAATGCGGAAAATCAAACCGGATGTCCATGTCCTTTTTCTTTCCGGCTATGATGAATTTGATTACGTTTATTCTGCCATCAGGCAGGATGCGGATGACTATATCCTGAAAACAGAAGGAGATGCCACAATCGTTGGGGCTATGAGAAAAATGGTGGATCTGCTTGACTCCGAAACGGTGTTTATGGAGGAATTTAAAAGCGCCCAGAACAAGATATCCTATATGGCGCCCGCCTTCAAGCAGCAGGCGCTCATCCATATCCTGGACGGATCGGTTTCCAAAGAGGCGGAATTTGAAGATCTTATGGCGGATCTGGAATATCCCCTTCCGGCCCATGGGAAGATGCTGCTGCTCATCGGCACGCTGAACGAGAAGGTGTCCCGGATGACCCGGGAGAAAATACTGGAAACCGTGGTTTCCCTGCTCCGGAAAGCCTATGGGGACAAGATAGCCCACATACATAAGGTAATCTACCGAAAAAGCTTTGTGTGGCTGCTGGAATCGGAGGAAGAGGAGCTGCCTGCCCTGTTGTTTATGACCGCGCTGGATATCCAGAATATGATACAGCTGCGCCTCGGGCTGCTCATGTACTTCGGCATCGCCCGGGAAAGCGTTCCCTGGAACGGGCTGAGTGCCGGCTACGGGAATCTATGGACGGAAATGCAGCGTCAGGCCATCAATGAAGAAAACAGTATTATCCTGGAAAGCAGAGAGCTTTCCATCAGTGATTCCTTCAACGCAGAGGAATCGGATTTTGAGCAGATGCTGGCCCCTGTTACCGAAAAGCTGCGAGTGATGCAGGAATTCCTTCTGGGGGAGAACTTTCCGGCTTTTACGGAGGACGCCGAGGATATTCTGAAAATACTGGAGAAATCCAAACGACATTCCATGTACGCTTTGGAAATCTATTATTCCCTGGGGAATATCCTGATCACCTACATTAACCAAAAGAATATCCGTCCGCTGCTCGCATCCCGCATCCAGCTCATGGAGCTTTTTGATCCGGGATCCTTTGTCACATGGGAGCAGGCGGCGCAGTATATCAGACGGCTTACCCAGGCTATCCGGGAAATCTGCGCACAGACCCAGCAGAGTACCATGATGAGCATTACCGAACGGACCAAATCCTACTGCCTCTCCCATCTGGGGGAGGATCTGTCCCTTACGGTCATCGGCCAGGCAATCGGCTTTAACCCGGTTTACCTTTCCCGGATTTTCAAGCAGTTTGAAGGGACGAGCATCCGGGAATATATAGAAACCTGCCGCATGGATATGGCAAAGCGCCTGATCCGGAATTCACGGATGAAGATTTATGAAGTTGCAGAAAAATGCGGCTATCAGAATACCGCGTATTTTATTAAAATATTTAAAGCCCACTTCGGAATGACGCCTCAGGAATGCCGGGACATGGGCTGAAGGAGAAACCAAATAAGCTGAAAGCGCCGTACAGAATGCCGCTGTTTCTGTACGGCGTTATGTTTTTCTTCCCTTTTGTGCGGCGGCCCGGAGGGGATCGGTGGGCTTTTTAAAAACCCTATTTTTTTTGTTATAACAACTCTGATTATCTCAAAAAAGCCCAGAAATACGGGCAAATTACGGGATAGGGACACTGAATTTACTACCGATTTACTACATTCGGATAGAGCTTTGACACGCTGCTCTTTCCCGTGAAGTCCTCCCACACAGATATGACACATCGAAAATCGAATACGACACCGCAGACGGCGTTCTCTTTTCCCTTTGGGGAGATCAGGACGCCGTTTTTTGCACCCAAAACCAGAAAGGAGGCAACCGCCTATGTATTTTACTTCCGGCAGTGACCGGGCCTTTGAACAGCTCATGCAGACGAGGCCGGGCGCAGACCACTTTGACAACGGCGAGGCCGGAGCGCCGGAGGATTGCGGCACTTGCCGATTTTACCGCCCGCACTGGAAGTATCAGTTTTGCGTCTACGCAGAATGTCCTTACCAGCCGGGCAAGCTCACCGCCCTTGACGGCGCGGTGAAATTTCAAGTGAAAGGAGTGGACGATGAGATGGCAGTTTTTCGAGTGGAGAAAAACCGGGGCTACACGGTGATGTCCAATCACCATCTGCGAAATAAGGACTTATCCCTGAAAGCCAAGGGCCTGCTGTCACAAATGCTGTCCTTGCCGGAGGATTGGGATTTTACCCTAAAGGGCCTCTCCCTTATCAACCGGGAACAGATCGACGCGATCCGGGCAGCAGTTAAGGAGCTGGAACAGGCCGGGTATATCGTCCGTTCCCGTGAGAGAGACGGCCAGGGGCGGCTTCGCGGGGCGGATTACATCATTTACGAGCAGCCCCAGCCAGCGCCGGATTCACCTACGTTGGAAAATCCAACATTGGAAAAACCAACACAGGAAAAGCCTACGCAGGGAAATCCAACGCAATTAAATAAAGATAGACAAATAAAAGACCCATTCACTACGGATGGATTAAATACCGATTCCATTCCTATCCTTTCCCCTCCCTCTCCTTTGGGGGAAACAGCGGCTGCGCCGCCGGAACGGAAAGGAACGGGAGCGAAGTCGCAGAGCGACGTAGCGGTTTATCGGGAAATCATCAAGGATAACATCGAGTATGGACACCTTTGCCAGCACACCAAGGGGATTGACCGGGAACTGCTGGACGAAATCGTGGATTTGCTGGTGGAAACCGTATGCAGCGCCCGAACGACCATCCGCATTGCCGGAGATGATTATCCGGCGGATCTGGTGAAGTCCAAACTGATGAAGCTAAACAGCTCTCACATGGAGTTTGTCTTTGACTGTATCAGCAAAAACACCACGGAAATCCGAAATATCAAGAAATATCTGCTGGCGGTTCTGTTCAACGCCCCCAGCACCATCAACGGCTATTACACGGCACTGGTGGCCCACGATATGAACACCGGCAAAATCTGAAAAAGGAGGACAGCCCTATGAAACAGGGGACTTTGATTTTTGACGAGCAGGCAGACCACTATGACATCCGTTTTGACCTGGCGGACTACTACGGCGGCCTGCACTGCGGAGAAACCTTTGATGTACTGGTAGGCGGCAGATGGAGGCCCACCCGCATGGAAATGGCTGAGAACTGGTATCTGGTAGGTATTCGCACCAACGACCTTTCCGGCCTGCGGGTGCGTATCTAAGCCGTGCCGCCTGCCTGCTTTGACTTCCAAGGAGGGATAGCAGTTGCAGGAAGAAATCGAACAGAACACCATCGCATTAGCGGTTAAGACCGGCAAGCTCACGGGCCAAGTGCTGCAAGCGGCCATGAAGAAATTTCTGGCTGCCCGACAAACGGCCAAAATAAAGCCCCACCAAGGCAGACAGAGCTTGCGGCATCTCAAAAAGGACGGCTCCGCCCTGTCCAACATTGAAATCACCGATGCCAACATTGGCCTGTTTCGGCCCTGCGCCAAGAAATACGGCATTGATTTTACCCTGCGGAAAGACCGCACCACTCATCCGCCCCGGTATATCGTGATTTTCAAATCCAAGCAGGCGGACAATCTGGAACAGGCATTCAAGGAATTTACGGCCAAGAAGCTCAAACAGCAGGAACGCCCCTCCATCCGAAAGGCCCTCTCGGCTATGAAGCAAAAGACGGCGGCCAGAAACCGCCAGCAGGCCAAGGAGAAAATCAAGGAAAGGGGGCTGTCTCTATGAGGCTGGAAGTGAAAAAGCGGATAATCGCCAACCTGCCCTATCTACTGTTCGTTTACCTGTTCGGCAAGCTGGGGCAGACCTACCGGCTGGCGGCTGGGGCGGACTTGTCGGAAAAGTTCTTGCACCTTGCGGACGGCTTTTCCTTTGCCTTTGAAAGCGTCTCCCCCAGCTTCCGCCTGTTCGATCTGGCGGTGGGTGTGGCCGGTGCGGTGGCATTGCGTCTGATGGTGTACGTGAAAAGCAAGAACGCCAAGAAATACCGCAAAGGGGTGGAATACGGCAGCGCCCGATGGGGCGGCCCCAGAGATATCGCCCCATATATCGACCCCGTGTTTGATAACAACATCCTCCTGACCCAGACGGAACGTCTCACCATGAACAACCGGCCCAAAGACCCCAAGACAGCCCGGAACAAAAACGTGCTGGTCATCGGCGGCTCCGGCAGCGGCAAGACGAGATGTTTTGTGAAGCCCAACCTTATGCAGTGCGTGTCCAAGGACTACCCGACCTCATTCGTGATTACTGATCCCAAGGGCAGCCTGATCGGTGAGGTGGGCCAGCTTCTTGTGCGGTGCGGATATCGGGTAAAGGTGCTGAATACCATCAACTTTTCCAAGAGCATGCGCTATAACCCGTTTTGCTACATCCACAGCGAAAAGGACATCTTAAAGCTGGTAAACACGCTGATCAGCAACACCAAGGGAGAGGGCGAAAAAAGCGCCGAGGATTTTTGGGTGAAGTCGGAACGCCTGCTGTATTCGGCCCTCATTGGCTATATCTGGTACGAAGCGCCAGATGATGAAATGAATTTCACCACGCTTCTTGAAATGATAAACGCCAGCGAGGCCCGCGAGGATGACCCGGAATTTCAATCCCCGGTAGACCAGATGTTTGAACGGCTGGAAGAAAAAGACCCGGAACACTTTGCGGTACGCCAGTACAAGAAGTTTCTTCTATCCGCTGGTAAGACCCGCAGCTCCATTTTGATTAGCTGCGGAGCCAGATTAGCGCCCTTTGACATCCGGGAGGTGCGGGAGCTGATGGAGGACGACGAGCTGGAGCTTGACACCATCGGGGACGAAAAAACGGCCCTGTTCCTCATTATGAGTGATACGGACACGACCTTTAACTTCATCCTAGCTATGGTGCAGAGCCAGTTAATCAACCTCTTATGCGACCGGGCGGATGACAAATACGGCGGGCGGCTGCCCGTCCATGTGCGGATGATTCTGGACGAGTTTGCCAACATCGGTCAGATTCCCAACTTTGACAAGTTGATCGCCACCATCCGAAGCCGGGAAATCTCGGCTTCGATCATTTTACAGAGCCAGTCGCAGTTGAAAGCCCTGTATCGGGATTCGGCGGAAATCATTTCCGACAACTGCGATTGTACGCTTTTTTTGAGTGGCAGAGGTAAAAACGCCAAGGAAATCGCGGACGTGCTGGGCAAGGAAACCATTGACAGCTATAACCAAAGCGAGAACCGGGGCGCACAGACCTCCCACGGACTGAACTACCAAAAACTCGGAAAGGAGCTGATGAGCCAGGACGAAATTGCAACGATGGACGGAGGCAAGTGTATTTTGCAGGTGCGCGGCGTGAGGTCGTTTTTCAGTGAGAAATACGACATCACTCGCCACCCACGCTATAAATACCTCTCGGATGCCGACAAACAGAACACCTTTGATGTGGACAGGTACCTGTCGTCCCTGCGCCGGAAAAAACGGCGCGTGGTATCGGAGGATGAACCCTTTGACCTTTACGACATTGACCTGTCGGACGAAGATTTGGCCGCACAGTGAAGCGGCTTTTTTCTGTAAGCAATCAAATTTGTTCGCCGGAAACCGGCAGAAAGTGAGGCATGTATGGAATTTTTCAATAGTGCAGTAGATACGTTACAGACCATCGTTGTGGGCCTGGGCGGCGCTCTGTGTGTATGGGGCGGCGTCAATCTGTTGGAGGGGTACGGGGCCGATAATCCCGCCAGCAAGAGCCAGGGAATCAAGCAGCTTGTTGCGGGCGGAGGCGTGGCCCTCATTGGCATGACCCTTGTACCTCTCCTGTCCGGGCTGCTGGGATAAGCAATCCGTCCATCTGCAAGCAATATGCCGCGCCCTCCCGGTAGCAGGAGGGCGCGGACAAGGAGGTGAACGCATATGATTGATGATTTAATTGCGGAATGGATCAAAGGAATCCTGATTGACGGGATTAAAGGAAACCTGTCGGGGCTTTTTGGCACTGTGAATACCAAGGTTGGGGAAATCGCATCGGATGTGGGCAGCACCCCGCAGGACTGGAACGGCGGCATTTTTTCCATGCTGCAAAGCCTGTCCGAAACGGTCATTGTCCCCATTGCGGCGGCCATTCTCGCCCTGGTGATGTGCTATGAGCTGATTGAAATGATCGTGGAAAAGAACAACATGCACGATTTTGACAGCTCTATGTTTTTCCGCTGGATGTTTAAGAGTGCCTTTGCCATTCTCATTGTGACGAACACATGGAATATCGTCATGGGTGTCTTTGATGCCACCCAGGCCGTCGTGAATCAAAGCGCCGGTGTCATCATCGGGGAAACCAGCATTGACTTTGACACCCTGATTCCAGACCTGGAAGCACAACTGGAGGCCATGGACATTGGGCCGCTTCTGGGCCTGTGGTTCCAGACCTTGGTTGTAGGCCTGACGATGCACGCGTTATCCATCTGCATTTTCCTTGTTACCTACGGGAGAATGATTGAAATATACGCCGTGACAGCGCTTGGGCCGATCCCTCTTGCCACCCTGGGCAATGCGGAGTGGCGCGGCATGGGCCAGAACTACTTAAAATCCCTGCTGGCGCTGGGCTTCCAAGCCTTTTTAATCATGGTGGTTGTGGGGATTTACGCGGTTCTGATTCAGGATATTGGCACAGCGGACGACATTTCCGGCGCAATCTGGGGCTGTATGGGCTATACGGTGCTGCTGTGCTATGGCTTGTTCAAAACCGGCAGCTTGTCTAAGGCTGTGTTCACAGCCCATTGATCTTACACTTTTTACACAGGAGGAAACAGGCTTATCGAGAAATCACAGAAGGAAACCTATCACATTCTTTACGCTGACCCACCGTGGAGATATGACCAGAAAACGGTACAGGGTGCAGCGGAAAACCACTATCCCACCATGGGGATTGACGAGCTGTGCGCCCTGCCGGTGGAAACACTGGCAGCCAAGGATTGCCTGCTGTTTTTGTGGGCCACGTTCCCCATGCTGCCGGAAGCCCTGCGGCTGATTCAGGCATGGGGCTTCACCTTCAAGACCGTGGCCTTTGTCTGGCTGAAACGGAATAAGAAAAGCCCTACCTGGTTTTATGGGTTGGGCCACTGGACAAGAGGCAATGCGGAAATCTGTCTGCTTGGCAAGCGAGGACATCCCAAACGCTATTCCCGAAGCGTCCATCAGTTTATCATTTCTCCCATTGAGGAACACAGCAAGAAACCCGATATCACCCGCGAGAAAATCATCGAGCTTGCGGGCGACCTGCCCCGCGCAGAGCTGTTTGCCAGAGAGAAAACCCCCGGCTGGGATGTGTGGGGCAATGAAGTGGACAGCGATTTTTCCCTGTCCGCGCCAGAAGAAACGAGGTGATTTGATTTGGCTTATGTAACTGTTCCAAAGGATTTTACCAAGGTGAAATCCAAGGTGGTATTCGGGCTGACGAAACGCCAGCTCCTTTGTTTTGGCGGTGCGCTGCTTGTAGGCATCCCGCTTTTTTTATTGATTCGGGGACGCGTCCCCACCAGCGCGGCGGCGCTTCTCATGGTGTTTGCCATGCTGCCGGGCTTTCTCATGGCGCTGTATGAGCGCCACGGCCAGCCCCTGGAAGTGGTGGTATGGCAGATCGTCCAGTGTTGCTTTCTCATGCCGAAAGAGCGGCCTTACCAGACCAACAATGCTTATACCGCCCTTGTGCGGCAGCGACAAATGGAAAAGGAGGTAAATGCCATTGTTCAAAAAGCAAAGAAACGAAGCGCAGGAAAGAACGCCGGTAAAGCTGACCCGCGCAGAAAAGAAAGAAATTCAGGCCGTCATCCGCAAGTATAAGGGCGACGGCAAGCCCCACTCCGCCCAGGAGAGTATTCCCTATGAGGCCATGTATCAGGACGGGATTTGCCGCCTGACGCCCCGCAGGTTTTCCAAGTGCATTGAGTTTGCGGATATCAGCTATCAGCTTGCACAGGCCGATACCAAGACAGCCATCTTTGAAAACCTGTGCGACCTTTACAACTACCTGGATGCCTCGATTCACATCCAGTTTTCCTTTCTCAACCACAAGATTGACCCCAGGCAGTACGCCAAAAGCCTTGAAATCCGGGCGCAGGGGGATGATTTTGACGACATCCGCACAGAGTATTCCGCTATCTTGAAAAACCAACTGGTAAGCGGGAACAATGGACTGATGAAGCGGAAATTCCTGACCTATACCATCGAGGCCGACAACCTGAAACTGGCTCGTGCCAGACTGCACCGCATTGAAACCGACCTCTTAGGCTATTTCAAGAGCATGGGGGCCGTGGCATGGGGACTGGACGCAACGGCCCGGCTGGAAGTCATGCACCGCATGTTCCACCCGGACGGGGAACCGTTTTCCTTCGATTGGAAGTGGCTGGCTTCCTCCGGCCTCTCCACCAAGGATTTTATTGCCCCGTCGTCGTTCCGCTTCGGCCATGCCCGTTTGTTCGGGCTGGGCGGCAAGTACGGGGCTGTGAGCTTTTTAAATATTCTGTCCCCGGAACTGTCGGACGAAATGCTGGCCGACTTTCTCAATACGGAAAATGGCATTGTGGTGAACCTCCATGTGCAGGCCATCGACCAGAGCGAGGCTATCAAGACGGTGAAGCGGAAAATCACCGACCTGGATGCCATGAAGATTCAGGAACAGAAACGAGCCGTCCGCAGCGGCTACGATATGGACATACTTCCCAGCGACCTTGCCACCTACGGGCAGGACGCCAAGGAGCTGTTAAAGACCTTGCAGAGCCGGAACGAGCGAATGTTTCAGCTCACCTTTCTTGTCCTCAATACCGCCGACACCCGGCAGGCATTGGAAAACGATGTGTTCTGGGCCGCAGGCGTGGCGCAGAAATACAACTGTTCCCTTGTGCGGCTGGACTACCAGCAGGAGCAGGGCCTTATGAGCAGTCTCCCATTGGGGGCCAGCCACATCCAGATCGAGCGTTCCTTGACGACTTCCAGCGTGGCCGTGTTCGTGCCTTTCGTGACGCAGGAGCTTTTTCAGGGCGGAGACGCCATGTATTACGGCGTCAATGCCAAGACCGGCAACATGATTATGCTGGATCGGAAGCGGGCACGCTGCCCCAACGGTTTGAAGCTGGGGACGCCGGGAAGCGGGAAATCCATGAGCTGTAAAGCCGAGATTTTGAGTGTGTTCCTCTGCACCCCGGACGACGTCTATGTATGTGACCCGGAGGCCGAGTATTACCCCCTTGTCAAGCGGCTGCATGGACAGGTGGTGAAGCTGTCGCCCACCAGCAAAAGCTATGTGAACCCGCTGGATATCAACTTAAATTACAGCGAGGATGAAAGCCCGCTGGCCTTAAAATCCGACTTTGTGTTGTCGTTCTGTGAGCTGGTGATGGGCGGCAAGAACGGGCTGGAAGCCATCGAAAAGACGGTGATTGACCGGGCCGTGCAGGTGATTTACCGGCCCTATCTGGCAGACCCCCGCCCGGAAAATATGCCGATTCTTTCCGACCTCCACCAAGCCCTGTTAGACCAGCATATCCCGGAGGCCGACCGGGTGGCGCAGGCTCTTGACCTGTATGTGTCCGGCTCCCTAAACGTCTTTAACCACCGCACCAACGTGGACATTGAAAGCCGGATTGTGGCCTTTGACATCAAGGAGCTTGGCAAACAGCTAAAGAAAATCGGTATGCTGATTGTCCAAGACCAGATTTGGGGCCGGGTGACGCAGAACCGCAGCCAGGGCAAGGCGACGTGGTTCTTTTGTGACGAGTTCCACCTGCTTTTGCGGGAGGAACAGACAGCGGCCTTTTCCTGTGAGATTTGGAAGCGTTTCAGAAAATGGGGCGGCATTCCCACAGGTGCCACACAGAACGTCAAGGATCTGCTCTTGTCGCCGGAGATTGAAAACATTTTGGAAAACAGTGACTTTATCTGCCTGTTAAACCAGGCCAGCGGCGATCGGAAAATCCTTGCGGAGCGGTTAAATATCTCCCCGCAGCAATTACGGTATGTGGAAAACTCCGAACCCGGCGAGGGGCTTTTGATTTACGAAAACGTGATCCTGCCCTTTAAGAACCCCATCCCGAAGCACACCCAGCTTTACCGGATCATGACCACCCGCTTAGGCGAGGGGGTCACGGTATGAGGCGCGAGGGCGCAAAAGGAGGTGGCGCACCATGAAGCCCTTAAAACCCCGTGATAAGGTGACGCAGCGCATGACCCGCGCCGGGCTTACGCTGGACAACCAGACCACCGGCGAGAGCGCGGGCATTTCCAGCCGGGAAACTGAGCCGGAATATACCGCCAAGCCGGACGGTACAGTGGAAAAGGCGCTGGAACGGGCCGTAGACATCCGTGACCGGCATAAGGCAAAGCGGACGGCCCGGAATGGGGAACGTATGGCAAGGCAGGCGGGCGCCCCGGCCTCCCGTCTGCAATTTACCGCCGGGGAACGGGCCTCTCCAGAGCTGGCCCGCTATATCAAAAAGGCGGAAAAACGGGCGGACAAGCTGGAAGCGGCCAAAGAAGCCCTGCCGAAAAAGCGCGTGCTTACCAAGGAAACCGTATACAACGAGGCCAAGGGAAAGGCCAAAAGCAAACTTCACTTTGAAAAAGTGGAGAAAGCCCCGCCAAAGCTCAAACCCAATCCGGCCAGTCGCCCGGTGCAGGAGGCGAGGCTATACCTCCATGGGAAAATCCATGAGGTGGAGCAGGAAAACGTGGGCGTGGAGGCCGGTCATAAGGCGGAAGAACTGGCCGAGCGCCAGGCGGGCAAGGTGCTGAAAAGTGCCATACGTCGGCATAAGCTGAAACCCTACCGGGCCGCAGCCAAGGCGGAACGCAAGTCCATGGCTGCCAACGCCGAGTTTGTATATCGAAAATCTCTACGGGACAACCCAGAATTGGCACAGGCGGTAAAGAACCCGGTTTCCCGCCTCTGTCAGAAACAGCATATCAAACGGGAATACGCCAAGGCCGCACGGGCGGCGGGCCGGAGCGCATCAGGCAGTGCCAAGACCACCGCATCAGCCGCCAGGAAAGCCGCAGAGAAAGGCAAACAGGTCGCATCCCTTGTGGCACGGCACTGGAAAGGGGCGCTGCTGATCGGCGGCGTGGGCCTGCTTCTCATGCTGGTTATGGGCGGCCTGCAATCCTGCACCGCCATGTTTGGAAGCGCCGGGACGGGGCTTGCGGCCACCTCCTATCTGTCCGAGGACAGCGATATGCTGGGGGCCGAGGCCACCTACGCCGGGATGGAAGCCGACTTGCAGCACGAGCTTGACAACTACGAAAGCCTGCACCCCGGCTACGACGAGTACCGTTTTGATTTGGACGACATCAGCCATGACCCCTATGTGCTGACCTCTATCCTCTCCGCGCTCCACGGCGGGGCGTTTACGCTGGATGAGGTACAGGGCAATCTTGCCATGCTCTTTGAACAGCAATACACCTTAACCGAGCGTGTGGAGATGGAAATCCGCTATCGAACGGTCACTCATACGGATGACGATGGAAATGAGTATGAGGAAGAAGAACCTTACCAGTATTTCATCTGTTATGTGACACTGGAAAATGCCGATCTATCCCACCTGCCCGTCTATCTCATGGACGAGAATCAGCTCAGTTTGTACGCGGCCTATATGCAGACGTTGGGCAACCGGCCAGACCTCTTTCCAAGCGGCAGCTATCCCCATGCCTCCACCGTCAAGGAGCCGACCTACTATGAAATCCCGCCGGAGGCTTTAGAGGATGAAACCTTTGCGGCCATGATTGCGGAGGCGGACAAATATGTGGGCTATCCCTATGTGTGGGGCGGCAGCTCTCCAAGCACCAGCTTTGATTGTTCCGGCTTCATTAGCTGGGTAGTCAATCATTCCGGCTGGAATGTGGGGCGGCAGACGGCGCAGGGGCTTTACAACCTCTGTACCCCTGTTTCCCCGGAGCAGGCAAAGCCCGGCGATCTGGTGTTTTTCGTCGGCACCTACGACACTTCCGGGATGTCCCATGTGGGGCTGTATGTGGGAAATTCGGTCATGTTGCACTGTGGAAATCCCATCAGTTACACAAACCTAAATTCAAGCTACTGGCAGGAGCATTTCTATTGTTACGGGCGTCTACCCTGACGCCAGAAAGGAGTTTTTGACTATGGCAATGAACAAATTGGAACGCATTGAAAAGGACATTGAGAAAACCAAAGGCAAGATCGCGGCGCTGCAAAATCAGCTTCGGGAGCTGGAGGCGGCCAAGACTGAACAGGAAAACTTGCAGATCGTCCAGCTTGTGCGCGGCCTGAACATGACCCCGCAGGAGTTCGCCGCCTTTGTGCGCGGCGGCGCTCTGCAAGCGCCCCCGGCCCCGCAGCCGGAGTTTGAACAGGAGGGAAAGGCCGATGAAGAATAAGCTCATTCGCAGATTTGCCGTGACACTGGCCGCTGTGCTTTGCATGGCGGCTTTTTCCGTTACCGCCTACGCCGGGGGCGTTGACCCTGACCCGGAGCCGCTGCCGGAAACCACCGAAGCCCCTTTGCCGGAGGAAACAGAGGAACCCACCACCGGCGGCATAGAGATGGAGCCGGAGGGCGTACCCGTCACCCCTAAGGGCAACGCGGCACTGGTGGATGATTTTTTCGGAGATAAGCAGTTGATCACCGTCACCACCAAGGCCGGGAATTACTTCTATATCCTGATTGACCGGGCCAATGAGAACAAGGAAACCTCCGTGCATTTCCTAAACCAAGTGGACGACGCCGACCTGCAAGCGTTGTTGGAGGACGGCGAACAGGAGCCGCAAGCCTGCACCTGCACGGCCAAGTGTGAGGCTGGGGCCGTCAACACGGCCTGCCCGGTTTGTAAAAATAACCTGACCGCCTGCGCCGGGCCGGAGCCGGAACCCGTAGGCGAGGAAGAACCGGCAGCGCCGGAGAAAGAAAGCGGAGGCATGGGCGGCCTTGTGGTGTTCCTTGTGGTAGCGCTGGCGGGCGGCGGCGTAGCCCTTTACTTCTTTAAGCTCCGCAAGCCGAAAGCAGATGTCAAGGGCGGCGACGATCTGGACGAATACGACTTTGGCGAGGCCGAGGGCGACGAGGAAGAAGCCCCGGAGCCGGACGACGCCACCGATGGGTACGCTCAAGAGCCGGGGGAAGATTTGTTGATGGAGGAAGAAACAGACGAGGAGGACGAGGAATGACAACTTCACATACTCTTGTAATTGCAGAGAAGCCGAGCGTGGCCCGCAGCATTGCGGGTGTGATCGGCGCGGATCAGAAACAGGACGGCTACTTAGAGGGAAACGGCTATCTGGTGAGCTGGTGTATCGGCCATCTGGTTTCCCTTGCCGACGCCGGGGCCTATGACCCCCGCTTTAAGAAATGGCGCTATGAGGATTTGCCGATTCTGCCGCAAGAATGGCAGTACATCATCCCGGACGACAAGAAAAAGCAGTTTGAAGTCTTACGTTCCCTGATGGAGCGCCCCGACGTGACCGGCCTTGTGTGCGCCACCGACGCCGGACGCGAGGGGGAGCTGATTTTCCGTTTCGTCTATCAGATGGCGGGCTGTCAAAAGCCGTTTCAGCGCCTTTGGATTTCCAGCATGGAGGACGGGGCCATCCGTGATGGGTTTGCCAACCTGAAACCCGGCGCGGACTACGATGCTCTCTATCAATCGGCCCTTTGCCGGGCGCAGGCCGATTGGCTGGTGGGGATCAACGCCACAAGACTTTTCTCCATCCTATACCACAAGACCCTGACCGTGGGCCGTGTCCAGACGCCGACCCTGAAAATGCTGGTTGACCGAGAGACGAAAATCAGCGGTTTTAAGAAAGAGAAATATCACGTTGTCCATATCGCAGCGGGCGGCATGGAGGCGGCCAGCAGCCGCCTTTCCAGCCCCGAAGAAGCGGCCCGCCTGAAAGCGGCTTGCGCTGGGGAGCAGGCCCTTTGTGTTTCCGTGGCGAGGGAGAAAAAGACAGAGCAGCCGCCACGTCTTTACGACCTCACAACCTTGCAGCGGGAGGCCAACCGCCTGTTTGGATTTACCGCCAAGCAGACCCTTGATTACGCCCAAAAGCTCTATGAAAAGAAGCGGCTGACCTACCCCCGCACGGACAGCCAGTATTTGACCGATGATATGCAGCCCAGGTTGGAACGCATCGTGTCCGGCCTGTTGCCGCTGCTTTCCTTTGCGGCGGGATTGGACAAAGCCCCGGAGTTTCACCGGGTGCTGAACAGCAAAAAGGTGTCGGATCACCACGCCATTATCCCCACGATGGAGTTTGTGCAGACAGGCTTTGACGGGCTGGCCGAGGGCGAAAAGAAACTGCTGTCCCTTGTGTGCTGCAAGCTGCTGTGTGCGGTAGCCGCGCCCCATGTGTATGAGGCCATCACCGCCACATTCACTTGCGCCGGGAATGAATTTACCGCCAAGGGAAAGACCGTCCTTACCTCCGGCTGGAAAGAGATTGACCGCCGTTTTAAGGCTTCTTTCAAGATTGACGCCGACGAGGACGCGCCGGAGCTTGCGCGGGAGCTGCCGGACGGAGGCCGTCTGCCGGAGAACATCGAGGGCCAGACCTTTGACCCGGTGGAGGCCAGTGTTACCGAGCATTTCACTACGCCGCCCAAGCCCTACACCGAAGATACGCTGCTGTCGGCTATGGAACGTGCCGGAGCCGAGGATATGCCGGAGGACGCCGAGAGGCAGGGCTTAGGCACACCGGCCACCCGCGCTTCCATCTTAGAAAAGCTGGTGCAGATGGGCTTTGTGGAACGCAAAGGCAAGCAGCTACTTCCCACCAGGGACGGCCACAACCTTGCCTGTGTTCTGCCGGATATACTGACCTCTCCCCAGCTTACGTCTGAATGGGAAACGAAGCTGACGGCCATTGCCAAAGGGGAGGCCGACCCGGAGGGCTTCATGCATGACATTGCGGAAATGACAAGGAGCCTGATTGTTGGTTATTCGCAGATCAGCGAGGACGCACAGCGGTTGTTTCAGGCCGAGCGTGTGGTTATCGGCAAATGCCCGCGCTGCGGGGAAAGCGTCTATGAGGGCAAAAAGAACTACTACTGCGGAAACCGAGGCTGCCAGTTTGTCATGTGGAAGAATGACCGATTTTTTGAGGAACGGGGCAAGGCGTTTACCCCGAAGATCGCCGCCGCGCTGCTGGGAGACGGAAAAGCAAAGGTAAAGGGCCTGCTCTCCATGAAAACCGGCAAGACCTATGACGGGACGGTGCTTTTGGCCGATACAGGTGGGAAGTACGTCAACTACCGCATAGAACGGAGAGCGAAGAACTAAAAAACAGCAAGCATAGGGAGTGTAGCCACACTCCCGCAAAATCCCTGACCCGGCGCACCCGCCGGGCCGGGGATTTTCTCTTTGGGGAAGCCCCAAGCCCCTTGTATGATGGATGTTTCGGTTGTGCAGAATGGATTTAAATTTGCTTTTCATAATCGGATATCCCTGCTATACTATGCATAAGAATCTATGTCATACAGAGGGAGGAACCGATGAAACAACCAGATAAAAAACAATGTTTTCATGGTATGGCTACGATTGGGATGGGGCTTGGTCTGCTGTTCGGGATTTTGTTGGAGAACATCCCGCTGGGGCTTTTGATGGGAACCTCATTGGCTGGCTTTGGAAATATGACAACGAAAAGGTAGGTGGACGGTTATGAAAAAATGGATAATTATTTCTATCGCAATCGCATTGCTATTGCTTTCGCTATCCTTTATTTTATTCAGGCAGGAAAATAATCTGGCAGCACTGTCCAGACAATGCGGGATTGACTTAACGATAGGGAAAGTTGTTTCCCACAAGGATACGCATGGTGGATTTCATGGAGATGGAGTTTCCTACACAGTGTTACAATATCCCGATGATTCCATCGGTGAACAAATGGAAGAAAGTGAAATCTGGCAAAAACTTCCTCTTCCCGAAAACTTAGACACGTTCCTATACCAGCCATACGATGATGAAGTATCTATACCGGAAATACAGGACGGGTACTATTATTTCTATGACCGCCATTCGGAAAGTACAAATCCATATGATGATTCCGAGCTGTTCCAGCGTTTTTCCTTTAATTTTACCTTTGCCATTTATGACCAAAGCTCCAATCAAATATATCTCATTGAATACGACACATAAAGGAAGTCGATCTGTTTGATTTTAAGAACGGCTTAGACCAGGAGGGACAATGTATACGGACAGCAGAGAAAACGAAGTGCGATTGCTGAAACGGTTGTGGGCAGGGCTTCCAACCATATGTCCCAAATGCCGCCAAGCGGAATTAGTGCATCTTCATAAGAAAGCAAAAAAGAGTAATATGGACTGGAAGTGCCCGGCCTGCGGAGAAATTTACCGCACCATAAACATACTGAGTGAGCTGCCGGATTCTTAAATTTCTGTATGGCCTGGCTCTTGCAACCTACGGTTGCATTTTAGTTGGTGGCACGCAACCGGGGTGTTGATGTATGATGAAACCGGAAAGGAGGGCGTGAACATGGCACTGAGCGAAAACATTAAAGCCAGGCGTACACAACTAAAAATGTCCCAAGAGTATGTTGCCGATCAGTTGGGCATCAGCCGTCAAGCTGTTGCAAAATGGGAAGCAGGAACCAGTGAACCGACATCTAAAAACTTATCGGAATTGGCTTTCCTCTTTGAAATCAGCATTTCTGAATTGGTTGATCCTCAAACCTATGCCGAGGAACAAGCGGCACAGGAACAAAAATTTAGGGATAAGCAGCAAAATGCCAAGATGCTTTTTGGAAGGTGGGGTGGTGTCATACTGCTAAACGCTGGCTGGGACGGCTATTCTTCCGGCCTGTATGGTACAGACTTCCCGTACCCGTACCATTGGTTAGCCATTTTGACGGTTGGTCTTGTATTGCTGTTTATCACATCAAAGGATATGGGGAAAAAGCATAGGCTTGAAGCATTGCAGAGCATCATTGGTCTTGCTATGATTTTCTCTATTTTCTTTTTGCCCCGCATCATTCCTTTGGAGCAGGTTGGAGTGAGGTATCTTCTGGCAGACGTAGTTACTGCGATTTGCGGCATTTTATTAAGTTTAAAATATTGGCGTTATATCTGGAAGGTCAAATAAAACAGAAGCGATTGTAAGGCCCCTATCAACAACTGAATACCAGCCGCCCACAGGCGGCACCACCCAGCAGGAAATCTTTGAAACGGTTTCCTGCTTTTCTTATGCCATTTTTCAGGAGGATGTGAAACCAAATGTCTTATAGCTCTTACGACCACGATAACTTAGAACCGGCTAACATCATGCGGATTGAGCGCCGGATGTACTTTGAAAGCGGCAAGGCCGATCTCTCCGAAGTGGTAAAGCTGCCTCTTGCAGAGATTCTTTCCCTGCGGGCGGAAAGCGCCGCCGCAGAACAGGAAATCTTTGACCGCTTAAAGACACAGGCCGCCGCATGGGAGGAACAAGCCGGAAGAACCCTGTTTCTTGACAAAGCCCTGGAATATGCCCGGACGCTTCCCGTCACCCACACTTCCAACCAGTGGGAGGCGCAGGGGGATTTCCTCCGTGTCCGAAGCAACGCGGTCTATAAAATGACCTATTCCATTTCCGAGAATACCCGGTATGACAGCACGGCGAAGAAATCTGTCCCTTACTCCTGGACACTGCGCTGGAGCATTTATACCAATGCGCCTGGAAGCTACCGGCAGGCCCGGATTGCCGGACAGGATCGGAAAGTATTTGCCAGTCGGGAAGAACTGGACAAATATCTGAATGGGCGAATCAAAGCCCACCAGCATTTGTTTACGGAAATCTCCCCGGTCATCCCCAAGAAGTACGCCGACTATTTCAAGGTAAACGGCCTCCTGCTCCCCGGCTACACCATCGAGGGGGAAGCGCCCCAACAGGCCGCCGAGCTGCCCCAGCAGACCACCGGGGCCGGGAAAGAACAGCCGGAGCCGTCCGCCGCTATCCAACCGCCTGAAAGGAGGAAACTCGTGAACGAAGTATTTTCTATTTTTCTTGATAACCGCGCCGAAGCGCAGACCGACAGGCCGCATGGCTACTGGCTTTCCTTGCCGACCACCGCCGAACAGGTACAGGAAGCTCTAAAGGAAATCCACATCACCGCCGACAACCAGCAGGACTTGTTTATTGACGGCTTTTCTACCCAGGAGGGGCAACCGCTGGAACTGTCGGAGGACTTGATACAATCCGCCAGTGTGGACGAACTGAATTTTCTTGCGGTGCAGCTTCAAAAGCTGGACGATGTGGAACGTTTGCAGTTAAACGCCGTCATGCACTCCCCGGAGAAATTTCAGACCATCGGCCAGATCATCGACTATACCGAAAACACGGATTGCTTTGTTTTAATCGAGGCCAAGGACAACCGCACCTTGGGGGAACACTACCTGAATCATTCCGGCCTGATGGTCGTTCCTGATGAATGGAAACCGGCCATTGACACGGAACGGCTGGGCCGGTTTATTGCCAAGGAGGAAAAAGGGACATTCACTGAGTTTGGCTATCTCCTGCGAACCGGCGAGGAATGGCAGCGCATTCATGAGGGTCAGCCCGTGCCGGAGGAATACCGGGTGATGGCCTACCCCGCGCCGGAAGCGCTGCACGAGGAACCGAGCGCCCAGCCAGAGTCGGAGGTACAGGCCCCGCAGCCCGTCACCCCCATTCTCCTGAACAGCCAGAACAGCGCCGACCGCATGAAAGAAATCACCGACCGGCTGGAAACCGGCATACAGGAGCTTTTTGAAAGTGAACGGTACAAAGCCTATCTCACCTCTATGGCGAAGTTCCACAGTTACAGCTTCAACAACACGCTCCTAATCGCCATGCAGGGCGGCCAGCTTGTGGCGGGCTACAACAAGTGGCGGGATGATTTTCACCGCAACGTCAAGAAAGGTGAAAAAGCCATCAAGATTCTGGCTCCGGCCCCGTTCAAAGCAAAGAAGGAAGTGCCGAGGCTGGACGCCCAGGGAAAGCCAGTGACGGGAAAGGACGGAAAGCCTGTTACCGAAGTACAGGAAATCCAAGTTCCGGCATTTAAAATCGTTTCCGTCTTTGATGTGAGCCAGACCGAGGGAGAACCGCTGCCCTCTATCGGCACGGAAGAACTGACCGGCAGCGTGGAGCAATACGAGGACTTTTTCAAGGTGCTGGAACAGGCCTCCCCCGTCCCGATGGCCTTCGAGGACATTCCCGGTGGCTCTCACGGCTACTATCACCTCATGGAAAAGCGGATCGCCATTCAGGAGGGCATGAGTGAATTACAAACCCTAAAGACAGCCATCCATGAGATCGCCCATGCCAAGCTCCACGCCATTGACCCGGAAGCCCCGGCCATGGAGCAGACTGACCGCCCCGACAGCCGCACCCGCGAGGTGCAGGCCGAAAGCGTGGCCTATGCCGTCTGCCAGCATTACGGGCTGGACACCTCCGATTATTCCTTTGGCTATGTGGCTGGTTGGAGTTCCGGCAAGGAATTGAAAGAGCTGAAAGCCTCCCTTGAAACCATCCGGGCCACCGCCCATGAGCTGATTACCACCATTGACAGCCGCCTTGCCGAGCTTCAGAAAGAACGGCAGGCCCAGCAGGAACAGCCGCAGGCCGCCGAGCAGACAAACCCGGACGGCGTGTTTTCCAAGCTGCCCCCCAAGCAACAGCAGGCCATGACCGAGGAAGTGCGGGCTACACTGCAAATGCTGATTGACACGGATTTGAAATCCACCGGCGAAGTGTCGCAGGGAAGCAAGGAGGCGGCGCAGGCGCAGGGCTTTACCATTGCCGGAGATGGAACGCTGGAACAGGCAGAAGCCCCGCAGGAGGCCGCCTACCGTCTGGAAAGCGGCGATTACCTGTATATCCAGACATCGGAAACCGGCTATGACTACACACTGTATGGCCCCGAATATAAGGAGCTGGACGGAGGCCAGCTTGACAATCCCGACCTGTCCCTTGAGGAAGCCGGAAAAGAAATCCTTGCCATCCATGAGCTTCCGGCTGGGACAATGGAACTCCTGACCGGCGACAGGATGGATGATTTTCTGGAAGCCGCTGAACAGGCCAACGCCATTCCCCAGCCGCAGGCATGGAACGGAATCGACGGTCTTTTGAATGGGAAACCATTCATGCCGAAGGCGTCCCCCAAGGAACGGGCCAACGCTTTGATTGACTTAGCGGAAAAAGACGGACAGCGGTTGGGCAACGGGGAGCGCCGGTTGATTGTGGACTATGCCGAGGCCGTGGACGATACGCAAAAGGTGATGGCCCTTGTCAATGAGCTTTGCGAACAGGGCTATGAAATGCAGCATGGCGAGGTGGACAGCTTTGTAAAAAGCCGGATAGACAGTGAAATCGCTGTGGCAAACGCCGAGCGCCAGATCACCCTTGACCCGGCAGCGGAGCCGGTTGTTACGATTCTTTGGAGTGAAAGCCCTCACCTGAAAGACGGCCAGCAAATGCCGCTGCATGAGGCCGAGGCCGTTTTTAAGTCACTGGACGAGGCCCAGCGCCATGACCGGGAACAGCCGGGCTATACGGGCCATTGGTACGATAAAACCAAGTTCCGCATTGATTTTACCATGCAGGGCCAGCCGGACAGCTACGAGGGGCGGCAGGATTTTGGCGATGGGGACGGTTCCCTGATTGAACATATCCAAGGGTATCACGAATACTATGCGCAGGATGAAGGCTGGAAAAACCATGTGCTGCACCATGAGGGGCCGGAAGCATGGGAGGCGGACAAGGCCCAGCGGGATATGCTGCTGCATACCTTTGTCCCATATCTCAAACAGCACTGCAATCTTTCCCGTATGGAGCAGGAGGCACAGCGCCTTTTACACTCCGGCGATCCCCTGTTGCCAGAGCAGACCGCCTATTTGACTGCCCTGATGAACTATGTAACAAAGTGCCGTCCGCTTCTCAATCAGGGAGAAGCTTTACCGGAGCCGCCGCAGCTTTCCGACTTTGATAAGAGCTTACAGGATTACAGGGAGCAGGTACAGGCCGAGGTCGCGCAGGAGGCCAAGGCGGCCGGTTTGACAGTGGAGGAATATATTGCTTCTGGCTCCGATGCCCCGGCGCAGCCAAACTTTTCCATCTACCAAGTGCCGCGCGGCCCGGAAGGGCGCAACTTCCGCTACCGTTCCTATGAGGGCTTGCAGGCAGACGGGCTTTCCGTGGACAGGAAGAATTACCGGCTTGTCTACACAGCTCCGTTGGATAAGAACCCCTCTCTGGACGAGATTTACCATCGGTTCAACATGGAACATCCCGCCGATTACAAGGGACGTTCCCTCTCTCTGGGGGATATTGTGGTGTTCCGGCAAGACGGAAAACAGACTGCCTACTATGTGGATCGTATCGGTTATCGGGAGGTGCCGGAATTTTTCGAGGAGCAGGGACAGCAGCTTACCCCCGACAAACTGGAAACGGGCGAACCCGTTAAAACGCCGAGGGGGACGTTCTATGTAACCGCCATGAGCCGGGAACAGATGGAGGCCGCCGGGTATGGATTCCACCACCAGTCGGAGGACGGCAGGTATCTTATCATGGCAAACGGCACAAGGGCCTTTGCCATCTCTGCCCGGCAGGAAAGCCATATCAAGACGGCGGAAATGTCCACCGAGCAAAACGAAACCATGATTGACGGCATTTTGAACAATGCTCCATCCATGGGAGAACTGGAAGCAAGGGCCAAAGCCGGGGAGCCGGTTTCCCTTTTGGATGTGGCCGAGGCAGCCAAGGCGGAGGCGAAAAAGCCCAAGCAGCCGCGCAGGACGGCGCAGAAACAGAAAAAGCCGTCCATCCGGGCGCAGCTTGCCGCCGCTAAGGAGGAACAGAAAAAGAAGCCCCCAAAGAGGGAGCAATCAAAGGAATTGGAGGTATGAGAAATGTATTTCACCGTAGAAGAAGAAAACCTGATCTGTCTGTATCACAAGAGCGACCGCCGCAGGACGGCGGAAAATCTCCGGGCAGCCCTGCTGGATATGGAGGCAGCCATCCGGGTGCTGGCCTGCCAGACCGTCGATAAGCTGGACGCCATGAGCGACGCCGATTTCGAGGCCCAGCAGTTCCATTTCACAGACGAATAACCCAAGCAGGCAAAAGCGCCGGGCGTGGGGGCTATATGGCCCTTGCGTCCGGCGCTTTTTCATTTTCTGTTTGTCGGAATATGTATCAATCTGAATGGAGCGAAGTTCTGTTTTTACTCCTCCAATCCACGCTCTATTTTACTCTCTTTTCCTATGGCAAGCAATCGGTAAATGGTCAAAGGAATATACCATAGAGCAACCACCAGACGCCAAGTCAGGATGACCCCGCCGATCAGGCCGCCTATTATAAAATTCACAGCAATAATACCAACCGAACCGCCTAAGTCATATCCATGGGGAACCAGCCAGACAAACATTCTCCGAATCCCAAAGGGAATCCCGCAACAGAGCCAGACATAAAAATATTCCGTTTCGCCGTTTTTGGTAAAGACAGACTTGAAGATCAAAAACAGAAACAGTGCGATTACCAAGGTCAAAACTGTATGTTTCAAAAAATCTTTCCAAATCTCTCCGCGTGTCATCCTATTCCTCCCTCATGCGTTTAAGATAATATCAAGTAAGTATCTTTATTGTTTGCTTGTCCTTTTTATTTTTGAGGACATCACATGTGTTGTTTGATATATCTATACACAGTAACGGCCATAAACAGTAACAGAACCACTCCAATGACTATCAACAGAGGATGCTGATGCATCATTCCTAAATAAACAAACAAGCCGACTAAACCGCTACAAAGCCCAATCAGAACGAATCCGGCGATGATTCGTAGTATCATAGGAACCTTTTTACTGCCAATTAGCTCCAGTGTCCCCTCCACAATCAAATCCAAAATCTCAGATATAATTTCCATCGTATTCTCATTATAATCTTTCAACAACCGTAACACAAATCTCTGTAAATCCTCATTTTGAATCGGCGGTTCCGCTTACCGTGCTTTCTCCGCCAGGAGACAAATCCAGTGTTGTTTCCGATTTACATGTGCGGCTATCTGGGAAAAGCCTGCATCTTTTAAGTATTGTGTCAACCGCTCCTGCGTAAAAATACGCATTCCATCGATGATACCAGCCCATTTTTCGTCTTTTGTGTTCCTACCATCCGATTCATTCACAATCATAAATGTGCCACCCGGTTTCAGTACCCGCCAGACTTCTTGAAAGCTCTCCACTGGCCCCGGCCAGAAATAGACCGTTTCAAAGGCAGTGATTACATCAAATGTCGCTGCTTCAAAGGGGAGACGAGATACATCCCCCTGCACAACGTTACATCTCCCAATCTGTACCTCATGCCGGTTGAACTGCTTTGTTTTATCACAAGCGACCTTGGAATAGTCCAGCGCTGTGACCGTTGCAGCCGGAAACCGCTTTAAAAGCGCTGCGGTATTGCGTCCTCCACCACATCCGAAATCTGCGACCATGGAATGCGCCGCCACCGGTATATCTGGAAAATAGGAAAGTCCCCAATCGGAAACAGCGGCATGCCCTTGATTCATACCGTTGACCATCAATTTCCCCATCCAACCGTCCGGCTTTCTGGTGTTGTTAAAAAACTGTTTGAAAATCCCCATGGAATCACCGATCCTTTCTTCTTGTATTACCACGAGTTCCGTGCTGTTTGAATTTCACCCTGATTTCTAAATAAACAAAACCGGGTCAAGCATTATAAACACGCCTGCGATAATAAATAACGTTATATAAATATATTTTGCTTTTCGGGAGATATCGGATATCCATATTGCTCCAATATTTCCTAAACTAAAAGCCAGCCATGCTATGTCACTTTGCATTGGAAACAAACGCAGACCGAATAAATTGCAGCTCAACAAGATGGCACTTAAAATAAGAACAACATCAAATATGATTTTCAATATATTCTTCCGCTTCAAAGCGTCTTGATTGCTTTTACGAAATCCCGGTCGAATTAAGAAATAGACTGCAATTTCCAGGAGAATCAATGTAACAAGACTATACCACCAAGGATATGATACATAATATCCAATGATCTGATCTGCTCCCCCGACAATAAGGGCAACACCTCCATAGCCAAATGCACCGTAAATTCTAAGGCCCTCTTTATCTTCCTTGCTTTTACGAAAGAGTGAGTAACTCAGCCCAAATAGCCCTATACCAAAAAATATCAAAAGAAGATTTAACCATAGGAGCAATCTCTATCCGCCTCCTCTTTTTTGTTAGTTTCAACTAACTGAAATATGTACTTTGCCTGCTGGATCAATGGAACTTACCCACTATCAAAATCAAAGCCAATTAAATGGATTAAGCATCTCTCCAAGAAACTCTATGAAGCAATTCCAAAACGTTTCTTTAAATGTTTTCCTGGTGTTTTCCCGCCCTTTCCTGCTTGCTATCCATGCCCGTATTGATGCAAGCAGCATCACGATAGCAAGATATAGCAGCAATACAAGAACCGCTATTTGCAAAATTCCCATATGTAAAGTTCCTTTTAATGCCCTGATTCGCATTCGTTTTTTCTATTGTACCACAATTCCAAGGGGATGGAAACATATTCTTTGTATGCAGATTTAAAATATATCTAAAAAACGAATTGACAAATTCATAAATTTTCCGTATTATATAACAGTAATATATAACATTGTTACAACAAGGATGAAGTAATGAACAAAAAGGAACAGACAACCTTAAACCGAATATTTTCAGCCGCATTACAGGAATTTCTTGAAAAAGGCTATCAGTCCGCTTCGCTGCGGAATATCGTCAAGATGGCAGGTGTGACAACCGGCGCGTTTTATGGCTACTATAAAAGCAAGGAAGAATTATTTGAAGCACTGGTAGGAAAACATTACAACTTTTTATTGGATCGCTTTTGCAAGGCGCAAAAAGAATTTGCAGAAACATCCCCGGAGGAACAGCCGGACAAGCTTACCTCCACTTCCGGCGAGTGTATGTATGAGATGCTTCTATACGCTTACGATCATCTGAATGAATGTAAGCTTATTCTTTGCAAATCGGAAGGAACTCGTTTTTCAAGGCTGATTGATGAAATGGTGGAGATCGAAACAAAAGGGACGCATGATTATTTGAAGGTGCTTGAAAATCTGGGCAGGCCGTCACCGCACATTGATGAACGGCTGGAACATATCTTAATTACGGGAATGTTCAACACCTTTTTTGAGCTGATTATACACGAAATGCCACTGGAAGAAGCAAAACACTATTTGGAAGCAATGAGAACCTTTTATACTGCTGGATGGATGAAGCTTATGGGGCAATAAACAAAGTCGATCCTACCTAGCATTCATACATAATGGGAAGCACACGCTTTCCATTATATTTGGCGCATTAGTTAGCTGCCGCTAACTATGTAAAACGCAAAGTACTACACAAGGATATTCGAGGGAGGATCATTCCCTGCATATCATAAAAATTTATTAAGGAGGGTTTCTGATGAAAAAACAGTCTAACTTATCCCAATTGATGGGGTATGCCGGGAGGCATAAAATATTGACCTATCTTTCCTGGGTGCTGTCTGCCATGAGTGCGCTGTTGGCGCTTGTGCCATTTTGGTATATATGGCGTATCATTCATGATGTACTGAAAGTTGCCCCAGACTTCGCACGGGCGGAGAATATCACAAGATACGGCTGGTCTGCTGTATTGTCTGCGATTCTCTCGATTCTTGTCTACATAGCCGCTTTGATGTGTTCGCATATGAGCGCGTTCCGGGTTGCAGCTAATATCCGAAAAGAGCTTATGCAGCATATCACAGCCCTGCCGCTTGGTATAACGGAAAAGTATGGAAGCGGAAAACTACGGAGGATTGTAAACAGTTCCAGTGCCGCTACGGAAACGTATCTGGCGCACAGGCTTCCCGACAAAGCGGGGGCAATTGCCACCCCCATAGGATTGATCTTTTTACTGCTTGGGTTCGATTGGAGGTTAGGTATTTTAAGCCTTATTCCCGTTGTGCTTGGTTTTCTAATTATGATGAAGATGACCGGGAAAGATATGGTTGAGAGCATGGAACAGTACCAAAATGCACTTTCCGACATGTCGAATGAAGCCGTTGAATATGTCAGGGGCGTCCCCGTTGTAAAGACGTTCGGGCAGACAATCTTTTCTTTCAAACGCTTCAAAGGAACTATTGATAATTATGAAAAATGGGTGATCGCCTACACAAAGAGGCTCCGCCTTCCCATGATGTTCTATACAACTGCAATCAACGGCGTATTCGCTTTTCTGATTGCCGGTGGGATTCTCTTTACAAGGAATGGCGTAACAAATGAACTGCTACTAAATCTGATCTTTTATATTGTGATTACTCCTGTCATCGGTACGACACTTACAAAAATCATGTTTATGAGCGAGGATGCAATGATTGTAAGGGACGCGCTCAATAGAATTGACGAAGTGATGAACGAAAAGCCGTTATCCGAAAGTCCAATGAAGCATGTACCAAATGACAACGGCGTGACATTGGAACACGTTAGTTACAGCTATGACGGCAAGAAAAATGCCCTCAATGATGTGTCATTGCGGATTGAACCGGGGCAGACAATCGCCTTGGTAGGCGCTTCCGGCGGCGGCAAAACGACCCTTGCGAATATCGTTACAAGGTTTTTTGATCCGCAAGAAGGACGCATACGGATAGGCAATATTGACATACGCGATATTCCAAAAGAAACGCTGATGAATACGGTATCGTTTGTGTTTCAAAACAGCCGCCTTATCAAAGCCTCCATTTTGGAAAACGTGCGTATGGCAAAGCCTGACGCGACACGGGAGGAAATTAACCAAGCCTTGCAAGCGGCACAGTGCATGGACATCATTGAAAAATTACCGAATGGCATCGATACGGTGGTCGGCACAAACGGCGTGTACCTGTCTGGCGGTGAACAGCAGCGAATCGCGATCGCCCGCGCTATTTTGAAAAACGCGCCTATTTTAATCCTTGATGAAGCGACCGCTTTTGCCGATCCCGACAATGAGGTGCGTATACAACAGGCTTTATCGGTTCTTTCAAAAGGGAAAACCGTGATTATGATTGCACACAGATTATCATCCATTACAGACGCGGACTGCATTTATGTGCTGCAAGACGGGGAGATTGCCGAAAGCGGCACGCATAGCGGACTGATACAGAAGAACGGAATCTTTACACGGATGTGGAAAAATTATTCCGAAGCAGCAGAATGGAAGATTTCAAAGGAGGTAAGCGCATGATTCAGATATTACAAAGGCGTTTTGCGTTATCAAGGCAAGGGGCTGTCGATTTGATCAAAGGCTGTATCGCTTGTGTTTTTCAGGACATATCCTTTATGCTCCCTGTCGGGCTTCTCTATAGTTTTGTCATTGATCTCATGAACAGGGGCGTAAATGGGAGCCGCATTGCTTTCTATGCGGTTGGCGCTTTGGCTTGCCTTGTACTCATATTCATAGTAACGTATTTTCAATACAATGCCACCTATTTAGCAACTTATGTGGAAAGTGGGGTAAGGCGTGTTTCCTTAGCGGAACAGCTCCGGAAAATCCCCCTGTCCTTTTTTGGCAAAAAAGACCTTGCTGATTTGACAAATTCCATCATGGGTGATTGTGCCACCCTGGAAACAGCGTTCTCCCATTATGTGCCCGCTTTGGCAGGCTCCCTTATTTCCACAACACTGATTGCAGTCTGCCTTTTTGCCTATGACTGGCGCATGGCGCTTGCGGCTGTTTGGGTTTTACCGATCGCGTTTGTAATCACATTCTTTTCAGCCCGCATCCAAACATACTTTAACCGTAAATCGGTAGAGGCCAATGTCGCGCTGGAAAGCGGTGTGCAGGAGTGTATCGAAAGTTTACAGGACTTAAAGGCGAACAATGCGGAAAAAAGCTACCTAAAAGGACTGAATAAAAAAATAGACTATGTGGAAAAACGGCATATTATAACAGAACTGGGGACGGCCCTGTTTGTTGTGTCCTCCACTCTGATATTAAAATTCGGGATTGCCACAGTTGCGCTTGTCGGTTCAGTGCTGCTTATTCGTGGGGAGATTGATGTTCCACTGTTCTTTCTGTTTTTACTTGTAGCTTCCAGATTGTACGCTCCGCTTGAGGGGGCATTACAAAATCTTGCTGCGGTAATCTCCACAAAACCGAATATAAACCGCATGAATGAAATCCTTGACAAACCTATCCAAACAGGCAGTAACAGGCTAACGAATCAAGGCTATGATATTGTGTTCGATCATGTAGGATTTGCTTATAATACCGGAGAAACCGTATTGAAAGACGTGTCCTTTACTGCAAAACAGGGAGAAGTGACCGCCTTAGTCGGCCCGTCTGGTGGCGGAAAAACTACGGTATCACGCCTTGCCGCTCGGTTTTGGGATATCGGCAAGGGGAAAATCACTGTCGGCGGTATGGATATATCGGAAATAGAACCGGAAACCTTGCTGTCGCTGTACTCGATCGTATTTCAAGATGTGACGCTGTTTAACAACACAGTCATAGAGAATATCCGAATCGGCAGAAAAGACGCAACGGATGAAGAAGTGATTGCAGCGGCAAAGCTGGCAAATTGTGATGAATTTGTTGTAAAGCTCCCGGACGGTTATAGTAGTATGATCGGTGAAAATGGCTGCGAACTATCAGGCGGTGAACGGCAGCGTATTTCAATCGCCCGCGCTTTCCTCAAAAATGCCCCCATCATTTTACTGGATGAAGCAACGGCGAGCCTGGACGTGGAAAATGAAACACTGATACAGACCGCTTTATCAACGCTGATCAAGGATAAGACCACACTTGTAATCGCACACCGTATGCGCACCGTAAGCGGTGCAGACAAAGTGGTTGTGCTTTCAGGTGGTTTGGTTGCGGAACAGGGAACTCCGGAAACTCTGATGAATACAGGAACGATTTATCCCCATATGGTCAAGCTGCAAACGTTGAGTAGGGATTGGGGAATTTAGAAAGTACAATCTATTTCCGGCTGAATTGGTCAAACAATCCTCGATTGCTTTTTGGTTGCCTATTTGTAGAAAAAGTAAATGCCGTTTCCGGGGGGGGATAGTAACACTCAGCCACACCTCCGACCAAGGGAAAAGGCCCAGAGATTTCAGGGCCTTTTCCCTTTACTTTTTCTACGCATGCCCCCTGTGTTTTCGCGCCCACAGCTTCTTGCTCCGGCGCTTGCGCATTTCAGCGCAGTATGGACAGTAAAGGCAGTTGGGCCGCCTGGGAGAAAACCGATTGTATTCGGAACTTGAAATTTGTATCGTATAAAAAAGGCAGCAGCCTTGAAATAAACTACTTCAAAACTGCTGCCCGCTATCTGGGACTTATTTGGAGATCCTGCGCCTACACATAGTTACTTCTGCTTGTATACGCTCTCAGAAACTTATACGATATTGCGGATACCCTCACATATTCGCCTTGCAACCAAGGGATTATTCATCGTATATAAATGAATCCCTTCCACATCGCTGACAAGCAGATCAATAATCTGGCTTAATGCGTAGGACATTCCCGCATCAAAAAGAGCCTCCTTATTCGATTCGTATTTTTGAATGATTTTTTGAAATTGGACGGGAAATGTTGCACCACACATGGTAATCATCCTCTTGATTTGTGCGGCATTGATCACGGGCATGATGCCTGGAATGATCGGAGCCTGAATGTCGGCAATCCTGCAAGCCTCCTGAAAGCGAAAGAACGCATGATTGTCAAAACATAATTGTGACAGCAACACCTCCGCGCCTGCGTTTACCTTTGCTTTTAAGTGCCTGATCTCACCGACTTTATCCTCAGATTCAGGATGACACTCTGGGTAACAAGCTCCTAAAAAGCAAAAGTCCCATTTGCCTTTCAGGTACGCAATCAAATCCGATGCATGACAAAACGATTCTTTTTCCCTCATATCCGGGTTTTTATCACCCCGAAGTGCAAGGACATTTTGCAGACCGGCGTTGGCAAGAACCCTTGCAAACTCATCAATTTCTGCTTTATCATAGTGTAGGCAGGTTAAGTGGACCACCGGCTCTACATGATATTCCTGTTTGATTCGTTTCGCAAGCTCTATGGTGCGGTTGCGGTTCGCACCACCTCCCGCACCGAATGTCACACTGATATAATCGGGATTCAGTTCACATAACACAGCCAGGGTTTTGTCAATGTTCTTTAACTCACTGTCCTTTTTTGGGGGGAATATTTCAAAGGACAAGGTTTTTTTAGAAGGGTTCCCCTGATTCTGTTTTGCTTGGTATAGTTCTGAAATCTTCATTTTGTTATACGTCTTTCCGAATCACTTTTGCCGCCTCTACCATATGTTTAAGGCTTTCCTCTGTTTCCGGTATCCCCCTTGTCTTTAATCCACAGTCAGGATTGACCCAGAGCTTGGTTGAGTCGATTTTGGTAAGCATGATATGAAGGGCCGCAACGATTTCCTCCACAGAGGGAACCCTTGGGGAATGTATATCATATACTCCCGGGCCCACTTCTGTTTCAAAGTTGTGTTCCCGCAGCGAAGTGAGTATTTGCAGATCAGAACGGGATGCTTCAAACGTAATGACATCGGCGTCCATATCGTCAATCGCCGGAATAATGTCTGTGAACTCACTGTAACACATATGTGTATGGATTTGTGTTTCCGGTCGGACGCCGCTGTGTGTCAGGCGGAACGCAGGAATTGCAAAATCCAAATATTCCTTCTGCCAGTCTGATTTCCGAAGCGGCAGTTTTTCCCGAAGAGCCGCCTCATCAATCTGTATGATTTTAATTCCGTTCTTCTCCAAATCCAATACCTCATCACGAATCGCTAGGGCAATTTGGGAAATGGATTCCTTGATAGAAATATCCTCTCGTGGAAATGACCAGTTGAGGATTGTTACAGGGCCAGTCAGCATTCCCTTCATTGCTTTTTTCGTCAAGGACTGTGCATAGACAGACCACTCAATGGTAATGGTTTTTTCACGATAGACATCCCCCCATATAATGGGTGGTTTTACGCATCGCGTACCATAAGACTGTACCCATGCTTTTTCTGTGAACAGAAAGCCTCCTAATGCTTCGCCAAAATACTCCACCATATCGTTTCGTTCATATTCTCCGTGAACCAGCACGTCCAGTCCGATTTCTTCCTGCCATCTGACGCACTCCGTAATTTTCTTTTTGATAAACTCCTTGTATTCTGTTTCCGATACTTCACCTTTGCGGTAAGTGGATCGCTTTACTTTTACATCGTTTGTCTGGGGAAATGAACCGATGGTTGTAGTTGGGAATTCCGGCAATGCAAGTTTCTGTTTCTGCAATACCTGCCGCTTGTTGCGACTGGGTTTTCTGATATAATCATCTTCGGTGATCCGGGAAAGCCGTTGATGCACATCTTCATTCACGCAATCTCTTGCTTGCGCAAACAGCTTTGTGTTCGCCTGATAAGATGACGCTACATGATAGTCCTCACATTGGGCAAGTTCTTTAAGCTGCGCAAGCTCGTCCAGTTTTTCTTCTGCAAATGCGAAATACGATGTGTAGTGTTTGGATAACATGTGCTCATGCTTTAATGTGTAAGGAACATGCAGGAGCGAACAGGAGGTCGATAATACACATTGGATACTCTTTGCCTGCAACATCTTTATCATCCGCAAGGTTGGTTCATAGTGGTTCTTCCAAATGTTTTTTCCGTTAATCAACCCGGCAAATAACTGCTTATCCTGCGGAAAACCATATGCTTCAATCAAGGAAGCGGTCTTTTTCCCCTCAATAAAATCCAAGCCGATCCCGTCAAAGGGCATGGTAAGAAGTTCCTGATAAATATCCCTGACATCTCCAAAATACGTTTGCAATAGAACATGGCAGTTTCTTTTGTCTGAAAGAATCGAATCATATAGTTGCTGGAACAAGGAGATGGCTTCCTGATCCATATCCTGCACAAGAGACGGTTCGTCAAACTGAATCCATGGGATTCCGATTTCTTCACAAGAGTGAAGAAACTCCTGATAGGCTTTCGCAACAGAACCTGCAATATCTTTCAAGGTTTTTTTGCCTGTATAACGGCATAATTTAAGCAGGGTATAGGCCCCGATTACAACGGGTTTTGTTTCAATTCCTAGGGCTTTTGCTTCTTTGTATTCTGCAAACGGCTTGTTCCCCGCAAGTATGATTTGCATATCATCCTCGATTTCCGGAACAATGTAATGGTAATTGGTATTGAACCATTTTTTCATCGCAAGAGCCTTGACATCGCCAGAAGTCCCCTGGTAGCCTCGTGCCATTGCAAAATAGGTATCCAAATCCGACAGGTTCAATTCTTTGTATCGTTTGGGAATTAGATTGAATAAAACCACTGTGTCCAGCACCATATCATAATACGAAAAGTCATTACAGGAGATATAGTCAATGCCAGCCTGTTTCTGTGTATTCCAATGTGTAACCCGCAGCTCTTTCCCTGTTTGTAGCAATTCCTTTTCGGAAATTTCCTTTTTAAAATATTTCTCAGAAGCGAACTTCAATTCCCGTAAGGTTCCGATTCTGGGAAATCCGATTACTGATGTCTGCATCCTTTCCTCCTTATCGTCTTATCTCTTATCGCAATAGAATCCACCAAACTCAAACGAGAATTGGGAACTCCATGAAATCAAACCGGCTATACACCAGATATGATCGTTGTTATCAGTATAAATCACATGACTGGATTTGTATAATATATATAAGTAGCGTCTATCCATAGCTTCAAGCTATGGATAGACGCTTTTCAATCAATGAACAGAGGATAGAAACGGACGTTTTAACTCTCGTTTGAATTACAGCCTCCCATGTGTTCTGCATCTACATAGTGTTTCAAGGCCTCCAAATAAGTCGTTCCCAGCCTACTGATTCTGCCCTTTTGGTGCGTAATATAACCGATGCGCATGTGGCTTTCTTCTGCGAGAGGAACCGCAATAATATCCTTGCCATTCAACTGTTCATCAATTACGCCGCTGCATACCGTATACCCGTTTAACCCGATTAAAAGATTAAACAACGTTGCCCTGTCCCGTACCCGGATCTGTTTTTTTCGTTCTGAAACGGAGAAAAGTTCTTCGGAAAAATAGAAGGAATTATGCTCCCCCTGCTCGAAGGACAGATAAGGATAGGGGGCAAGCTGCTCATTGGTCAGGATGGAACGGCCTGCAAACGGATGGTTTCGGCTGATAAACACATGTGGGGTTGCCACAAACAAAAGATGGAATTTCAAATCGCGGGACTTTAAAATCTTGTTAAGAACCGCTTCGTTAAAATCATTCAGAAACAGGATACCGATTTCACTCTTCATATGAGCCACATCCTCAATAATTTCACAGGTCTGTGTTTCTCTAAGAGAAAAATCATATGTATCCTGCCCGTATTCCTTAATTAAATCCACAAAGGCATTCACCGCAAAAGAGTAGTGCTGTGTGGAAACGCAAAATTGCTTTTTCCCACCGTCTCCGCCTTTATACTTATCTTCCAGAATTGCCGCCTGTTCCAATACCTGCCTGGCATAGCCTAAGAAATCTTCTCCCTCTTTAGAAAGTATGATTCCTTTCTTTGTCCTGTGGAAAATTTGAATCTTCATTTCTTTTTCCAGCTCACGGATGGCATTGGTAAGGCTGGGCTGTGAAAGAAAGAGCTTGTCCGCTGTTTCTGTAATCGTTCCGGTTTCTGCCACTGCTACTACATACCGCAACTGTTGTAAGGTCATTTTGTTCACCCGCTTTCTAATGAAACTGGCACATCGGTATCTTACCAATGTGTGATTACCGCACCCAATAAAGATAAATATATGTATCAGTATAACATGGATTTCTGCTGTTTCATAGGTTGGTCATGGAATGGCCGCCTTATAGAAAAAGTAAATGCCGTTTCCAGGAGAAAAGATATTAACATACGACCACCCATCCGACCAAGGGAAAAAGCCCTGCGAAATCAGGGTTTTTTCCTTTTACTTTTTCTACGCATAGCCCCTGTGCTTCCTCGCCCACAGCTTCTTGCTCTGACGCTTGCGTTTTTCGGCACAGGCCGGACAGTAAAGGCAGTTGGGCCGTCTGGGAGAAAACAGCTTTCCGCACTCCCGGCAGCGCAACGCCTGGCTCCGCTCCATTAGTTCGGCATAAAGCGCCGCGTCCAGTGGGAGGACGGCGGCCTGAAACCATCGGCACAGAACGGAATAGGAAATGCTCTGCACACAAACACATTCCTCTCCATCGTCCAGCAGGAGGCAGTTTCCGTCACAGTAATTGCAGCACTCATGTGTGAGCCTGCGGGCCTTGCGATACTGGCGGTAATTCATTCTCGGTATGTTCATAGCTCCTGTATATGCTCCTTTCCCGGCGTCACCCGCAAAATGCTATCCACGTTCTGCTTGATAATGCCGTATTCTTTCAGCTCTTTCTTTACCTCGTTATACTGTTCTGACAGCCGTTCCCGTTCTTCGTCCAGCTTTTTGTATTCGGCTTTGAGCGCGTATAGGTTGGGGAGTTTCTTCACCCCGGCCTCTTTAAGCGACTTTGCCGCCGCCTCATACAAGATCAGTTGGCTTTCATGCTGCCGCCGGAACGCGGCCTTGTCTTTGGTGTTTCGCAGTTCCAGCGCCACAGGCCGGAGCTGCTTGTAGGCGGAGAGGTTTTTTATCTGCAGCGCTATATCCCCAAGGCGGCATTCCGTGTCTTTCAGGGCGGAGGCCGCCGCATCGTTTGCCGCGCTGATCTCGGCCATTCTGCTTTCCAAGCCCTCGTAGCTGTCGATCTGGTGTTCCGTGATGAAGTTTAAGGAATTGGCGGCCTGCTTCAAGTTATGCAGCTTCGCCCACCGCGCATAGCCCGCACTCTGCTGGGCCTTGATACTGTCCTCCAAGGCAGTCCGCAGGGAGATTTCCCTGGCGCTTCTTCTGCGCGGCCCCCGGTCGATGGCAATGCCCTTGATCCGCTGGGTGATTCGTTCCTCGGTGTAATCCTCCCCCAAGGTCTTGCAGCGTGTAAAGCGTTCCTGTCCGGGACGGAGGCCGTCTGCCAGAGCGCGGAATGAAATATATTTGCCTTGTTTGACTTCATAGCCCTGGGCCTCCATTAGCCGCAGGAAGCCGTCAAAGTCTTTGGCCTGCGGGATAGCGGCGTCGATGGCGATTTTCAGTTTTGCTTTCCAGCTTTTGCCCTTTTTCTGTGCGTCCCACTCGGCGTAGGTCTTGCCCTTGGCTTTGCCGGGCTTTACCACAGACAGACCGTTTTCCTGGCACAGCCGGTCACTGGTGCGCCGGATATAGGCATAGCTCTGCCGGTTGGAATTGTACTTGCGGTGGTTCACCATATCCACGGCACAGAAAATCAGGTGATTGTGGACGTGGCCCTTGTCGATGTGTGTTGTCAGCACATAGGAGTATTTGCCTTGCAGCACTTCGTCGGCAAGCTGCTTACCGATCTCATGGGCCTGTTCCGGGGTGGTTTCCCCTGGCTCAAAGGCTTGTATCAGGTGGTGGGCCAGATTGTTGCCTTTTTTGAACGCCTGATCCAGCAGCATTTGAAACTCGATATCCGCCGTTTCATAGGAACAGCCATAGGAGGAGACAAACAGCTTTTCATCGGTCTTGTCCGGGTTCTCGATGTAGTCCAGCGCCTTTTTCAGCGTTGACTTGATAGGATGGATCTTTGTAACTGCCATATCTGTGTCAGCGCTCCCTTGATGTCCTCCAAGTCCTGCGCGTACACAGTCCCGGTACTGTTGATACGCCTTGCGATCTGGTTGATGTTGACGCCGATTTTTTGCAGCTCTGCGGTCTGCGCCCGGACAGGGCCGGTGTCGATATGGACGATATAGCCGTCGATCAGCATTTTCCGGGCGTAAGCAGAAAAGTTCTTTGTGCCAAGCTGGGCCATCTTCTGTTGGATCAGCGCCCGTTCCTCCGGCGTAACGGGGACGCGCAGCACAAACTTCCGCTTTCGGTTTGCCACATTCTCACCTCCATTCATTCAGGGGTTTGGGGACTTCCCCAAGACACAAACGGGAAGCCGTTTGTCGGGAGTGTAGCCACACTCCCTATGCTTGCTGTTTTTCTTTTTCCTCCACTACTACCAATCCAAGAAGCCCTTAAATTACCCGCAAACAATCAACTTTATTGAAAAAACGTTAAAAAAAGAGGCCCTTGGCCTCCATAGAATAAAGAATAAACCGTTGCCATATAATCCGATGCTTTCGTTCGACAGTCTGCGTCCTCCAGCACATCCGAAAACATGCCCGTTCTTTTGTTTTACCTTTGCTGGGAATACGGTATAAAAGATTCTGTCATATTGCTTTTATATGATCGTGTTAGCTGACAAAAGGTTAAAACTTCCCAGACATCGTTGCTGATACAATAGAGGGAAGATGTTTTATATCCAATGATTGATGAATCTTTCTCAGATGCTTTAAATGTCTGTTTGGCCATGAAATGCAGATGAGGTAAAGCTTGTTTGGGCAAACAATGAGAGGTTTTCATGAATAGCAAAAAATAATGAAAAAATATATTTCCTTTTTAGACGTTGCATGGTAATATAATAATGTGTAATAGTTAGCGATAACTAACTAAATCTAATTACATAATATGAAAGGAAAAATCACATGAAAACAAATAACAAATGGACGGTCAAGGATGTGATTACGACCGTATTGTTGACGGTGGTTCTCATCGGTATTCACTTTATTGTCATTACTGTCTCTATGGTAAATCAATTTTTCAACTGCGTTTTATCTCCTGGAGTATCAATGTTTTTCTCTGCCCCGGTATACATTCTGATGGTCAGCAGGGTAAATAAAAGATTTGTTTCTTTGGCGTCTCTGACGATTCTGGGACTTGTCTATTTGCTGACAGGCAACTGGTATCTTTTGCCGTATTTTGCTTTGCTAGGCTTACTATGCGAGGTGGTGTTATGGAAGCGGGGCTCCTATCGCAATGCAAAGAGACTGACCTTTACATGGTCAATGGTGAGCCTGTTTTACATCGTAAGCAATCTTTTGCCGCTTTGGTTTTTCTGGGACACTTTTTACGCGTTTGCCGTTGCAAGCGGCATGGATCAAAGCTATATTGAGAGTTACCTACAATATTACACCTCCCCCGGCTGGCTGATCTTTATTGTGGCGTTCGCTGTTATCTGCGGCTTTTTAGGCAGCATACTGGGAACCCGGCTGATGGGGAAACACTTCAAGAAAGCGGGGGTTCTGTGAGAAGTGAGCGCTCCTTTGCCGTCCCGGTCAAGTTTTTTGCATTGCTCTGCGCTATGCTGGGTGTTTTTCTGGTGAAAAATATTCTGTTTACCACTGTTTTGGCGATATTCTGTTTCGTATATGTGGGGTTCCAGCGAAACTACCGATTGATGGCATCCTGTGGAGCCTTTTATCTGCTGTTGTCATTGCTTTTATGCGCGATTCGCTTCTATGGATATCATACGGTCATTATTTCCGAGTTCCTTGTGTTGTTTTTCTGGAGCAGTATGGTAATGCTCATGCTGTTTTGGGATTTGTTTATGACGCCTCCTGGAGAACTGTCATCGTTCTTGTCAAGCATCCACATGCCCACTGGCGTCATATTGGGACTGATGGTCATATTTCGCTTTTTCCCCACCATGAAGGCTGAGCTTAAAGCAGTGGGCCTTTCGATGAAAAACCGGGGCCTTACATCGGTAAAACAGTTTACGGGTCATCCACTTGCAAGCTTTGAATATGTCCTTGTCCCGCTTCTGCTCCGTATTTTGCAGATTGCCGACCAACTGGCCGTTTCTGCTGTGGCGCGAGGCGCTGAGCGCCCTGGCGTGCGAAAGAGTTACTACGAAACAACGATGCATATGCGCGACTGGTGTTTCCTTGCGCTTTGGGGCATCGTTACAGCAGCGGTTCTTTGCGTTGGAGGTGTGAAAATTTGATCGAATTGAAGAATGTATCGTTTCAATACGAGGGGAGCGAAGAGGGCGTTTGGGACGTGAACCTATCCATAGAGCAGGGAGAATGCGTGGTGCTCACAGGGGTGTCAGGCTGTGGGAAAACGACTCTGACCAGATTGATGAACGGTCTGGCTCCATCCTATTTCGCAGGTTCCCTTTCCGGAAGTATTTGTATAGATGATAGGGCTATTACAGGAATGGCAGCGTGGGAAATCGGAAAGACCGTAGGAAGTGTATTCCAGAATCCTAAAAGCCAGTTTTTTTCATCAGAACTTGCGGGTGAGGTGGCCTTTGGATGTGAAAACTACGGCCTTCCCCGGGAGGAGATTCAAAAGAGGACGGATGAATCCATTGAAACCTTTTCTCTTTCCTCAGTAAGAAAAAGACCTCTGGATGTGCTTTCCAGCGGGGAGAAACAGCGCGTGGCCATCGCTTCCGTCTATGCCGCGCGCCCCAAAGTATTTGTTTGTGACGAACCAACTGCGAATTTGGATTTGGAGGGGATCGAGCAACTATTAGAAACACTTTTCAAGTTGAAAAAAGAGGGCTACACGTTAGTGATCGCAGAGCACCGTCTCTCATGGCTTTCTGAGCTTGCTGACCGGATGATACATATGGAAAAAGGGAGGATTGTAGGCGAATACACTCCCAAAGAGTTCACAGATATGCCGGAAATGGAACGGCGCAACAAGGGGCTTCGGACGATGCACCGTGCGCAAACACACGAACTACTGCCGCTTCCAAACGTTTCCGAGCGTGCGGCACTGATTATGCATGACCTATGTAAAAGATGCGGGGAAATAGAGGTGTTTACAAACCTTTCAGGCGCTTTCCCACAAGGCTCCATCACTGCTATCACCGGGCGAAATGGCGCCGGAAAAAGCACTCTGGCTTTAGTGCTTGCAGGGCTCTCTAAGAAGAGCGGCGGTGATATCATCGTATACGGGAGTAAACATCATCCGTCCAGCAGGCGGAAAAAAGTATACTACTGCGGCAATGACACGACAACACAGTTCTTTACCGCAAGTGTTTCAGAAGAGATGCTTTTGAATCAACCGTTGACAGAGGAGCGAATGGAAAGGGCAAGGCAGTTGTTAAAGAACATGGATTTGTACGAGTATCGGGACGTACATCCGGCAGCCCTGTCGGGAGGACAGAAACAGCGCCTTGCCGTTGCCTGCGCTTTATTTTCGGAGCGTGAGATACTTCTGTTGGATGAACCTACAAGCGGGTTGGACGGCGCAAACATGAGGAGAATATCCGATGCGTTGAAAGACGCTGCCAGCAGCGGGAAAACCGTGGTTGTTATCACACATGACCCGGAGTTTATGGAAGAATGCTGTCAATATTGTTTTTCCTTCTGAGCGTCAGGGAAGGCTGTTTTGGCAGTATGTACCTGAATATATGCATGGCAGTAAATCAAGATCGAAATGGGAAAGTGCTGTATTCTGCGGTTCAGGGAGATGGGAATCATTTTGAGGCCTCGTTGATTATCAGTTGGATGGCTCAAATCAACCACACCGCTGTTTCGTCAGGTAGTTGATGGTAGCTCTTAACGTTGCTCCCGTTGGAAGCTTAAAGAGGAAACGGTCATGCATGGAAAGGCATATCGGCAAAGGGAAATGGGAGTAGTACCGTTAAAAAAAGCCATCCCCCGGCTGGGGAAAAATATGGCTGGAACAATGAATTATACGATGCAATAAAATACCATAATTTTTTTACGTTCGCCCGGTGGGTTTATGACCTGCCGGGCGAATTTTGTTATTTTTTGCGGGTTGTTCTGAGGACGAAACAAATTTTAAAAAAATTTTCAAAAAGGAGGCGATTAGCGGGTAGCAGAGGGTGTCTGCGGATTGATAGTAGCGGAAAGGGAAAGTACCACCCAATCCCCCAACAGAAAGGGGGTGAGAAATGATGGAAACGAACCCATACGACTATTACGAACAATGCCGGTTTGATGCTTTCTGCAAGGCGGTATTGCGCAACGAAGCCAGGGCCTACCTGCGGAACATGAAGCGTCAGCGAAACCGTGAATTGACGTTCAGCGATCTTTCCCAGGAAGAACTGGACAAGCTCTATGCGGTAGACCGCTACCCTAGCGACAGCTTTGTATTCAGCGCTCACGGGTACGAGTTACATATCGACAATGAGCTTGTAGCCGAAGCCTTTGCCAAACTGTCAAAGACAGAACAAAGCATTTTGATTCTGCACTGCGTTCTGGATATGGCGGACGGCGAGATCGGCAGCCTGATGGGCATGTCCCGCAGTGCCGTTCAGCGCCACAGGGCAAAGACCCTAAAAGCGTTGCGAGTAACATTGATGGCGCTCATGCCGGAAGGAGGTTGACGCGGATGAACCAGCCAAAACACAAAGGAAAGGCACTGTTACCCCTTTCGGTGAGCAAAGCTGCCTGCGCCGGTGATTCCGGGGCTGTGGAGTGTGTATTACGGTACTATGACGACTACATGAACAAGCTTTGTACCAGAACCCTCTACGACAAAGCCGGTTATCCCCATGTGTGCGTAGACGAGTATATGAAGCGCCGAATGGAAATCAGGCTGATCCAAGCGATGATGAAACCGTAATCTTGCGCTCATAGCAGAAAGCAAACAGCTTATCCCTTTCCCCGTCTGCTGACTGCCATTAGCCCAACTGCTCCTTGACAAATACGCCCGCAGGACAATGGCGGTGCGTCATAGGGCATACGGACACATTCTGTCTGCACCGAGCCGGACGGCGGGTGCGCCATGATGCTGGTTTCTACAAACACAGCGGAGCGACCACCACCCAGCCGCAACATAGGCGTGGCTGCTTATGGGCGACGACGTGCAGGCAGGACAATGATACTCCCTTACAGCCACAGTCCGAGCGTTAGAAGCGTCGCAGGCAATGGGTAGGGCCGTGTGAGAACCATACGGGGGTGAAAATCCCGTGGAGCTGGGCCGCCAGCCGTCCGTGTTTTGCCCACATTTACAAGAAACCTTTGTTTTGAACAGAAAGGGGGCCACATTATGAGTAATAACGATGTGCCTATTTGGGAAAAGTATACGCTTACTATTGAGGAAGCGTCGAAATATTTTCGTATTGGAGAAAACAAGCTGCGTCGCCTTGCTGAAGAAAACCCATCCGCTGGCTGGGTGATTTTGAACGGCAACCGCATCCAGATCAAGAGGCAAAAGTTTGAAAAAATCATTGATTCTTTGGACACAATCTAGTGAAAAAGAGCCTTGACTATGCTATAATACCCTTAGAGCGTGTCAAGGCTCTTTCCGTCATGGAAAGGAGCATGACGAAATGTCAAAAAAAGAACGAGATGAAAAAAGACGGGATAACAAAGGCCGCCTTTTGAAATCTGGAGAGAGCCAGCGACCAGACGGAAGATACGCCTACAAATATACAGATACCTTTGGAGAAGTAAAGTTTGTATACTCATGGAAGTTAGTCCCCACGGACAAAATCCCTGCCGGAAAACGCCCGGATATTTCTCTGCGTGAGAAAATCAAGCAGATACAAAAAGACCTTGATGATGGGATTGACACCATCGGAAAGAAAATGACCGTGTGCCAGCTTTATGAAAAATATATCCGGCAGCGGGGCAATGTGAAGCGGGGAACCCATAAGAGCCGCCAGCAGTTGATGAAACTGTTATCCGACGATAAGCTTGGGGCGGCCAGCATCGACAGCGTGAAGCTGTCTGACGCCAAAGAATGGGCCTTGCGTATGCAGGAAAAGGGCGTGGCTTATCACACCATCTGCAACGGCAAGCGTTCCCTGAAAGCCATTTTTTACATGGCCGTACAGGACGATTGCCTCCGCAAGAATCCCTTTGACTTCCAGATCAATGAGGTTATCAACGACGATACCGTACCAAAGGTGCCGCTTACCCCTGCACAGGAAAAGGAGCTTTTGGAGTTCATGCAGAACGATCCTGTTTATGCCAAGTATTATGACGAGGTATTGATTCTGCTGGAAACCGGGCTTCGCGTTTCCGAACTCTGCGGCCTGACGCCTGCCGACCTGAATTTTGAAAAGCGCTGTGTGAATGTAGACCACCAGCTTTTGAGAAGTACCGAGGACGGCTACTACATCGAAGCGCCAAAGACTGACAGCGGCTATCGCCAAGTGCCGATGAGCGCAGCAGCCTATGAAGCGTTTCAGCGCGTGCTGCACAGGCGAAAAAATGGAAAAGGCGTTGTAGTTGACGGATATAAGGGCTTCCTGTTCTTAAACCGGGACGGGCTGCCGAAAGCGGCTGTCCACTATGATGCTATGTTTCAGGGCCTTGCCAAGAAGTTCAACAAGTTCCATGCGGAACCGCTGCCCGAAGTCATGACGCCACACACCATGCGGCATACATTCTGTACCAGAATGGCAAACGCAGGCATGAACCCCAAGGCATTGCAGTACATCATGGGCCATTCCAATATCGTTATGACGCTGAACTATTACGCCCACGCCACGTTCCATTCCGCACAGGAGGAAATGGAACGGCTGCAAGCCCAGGCACAGACCGCCGCAGCAGTCAACGCACAGCCTGCGCCAGAGAGCGCCCAGGAAGCCCAAGCCGCATAAAGCAGTGCGTAGAATGTACTACTGTTTGTACTACGTTTGAGAGCGGAAACATGAGGGGTAATAAAAATGTTTGTGAGGTTCTTCCGATAGGAAAAGTGCCGGAAAAGCCCCAAGTTACGAGCTATACCGGCATATAAGAAAACCTAAAGAGATAATCAGAAATCTATTAAATGATTACTATAAAAGTATAAATCGTTTTATATTTTTCTTATTTATCCCCTGTTATATTGGAAATACAGAAAGGAAGGGATGATATGAGAGCTGTTGCCGTAAAGAAAAGAAAGGGCTGGTTCCGGAAGGAAATGCCGTTCCACCTCATGCTGCTGCCTGCAGTGATAGTTACCCTTATTTTTAAATACATTCCTTTTGCGGGAATCTCCATGGCCTTTGAAGACTATACCCCGCTGAAAGGGCTTTTCCGGCAGAAATGGGTGGGCCTGGATAATTACCAATACCTCTTTTCCCTGCCGGGCTTCGGGAGCGTTATCTGGAATACCCTGTTTATCGCGGTAATGAAGCTGGTGGGTAACCTGATTTTCCCGGTGCTGGTAGCTTTGCTGCTGAATGAAATCCGGGCAAGGCATTTTAAGAAAACCGTGCAGACGGTGCTTTACCTGCCCCATTTCATATCCTGGGCGGCGTTGGCAGGCATTTTTATAGACATTCTTTCCCCGTCGGGCGGGATTGTGAACCAGCTGCTGTCGGCTGTTGGGCTGAAACCGGTATTTTTCCTCGGGGATTCCGCCGTTTTCCCTTATACCATGGCGGTAACCGACATCTGGAAGGAGCTGGGCTGGGGAACCATCGTTTATCTGGCGGCGATTACGGGTATCGACCCCACCTATTATGAGGCGGCGCGGATGGACGGCGCAGGGCGGTTTAAGCAGGTGCTGTATGTGACGATTCCCAGTATTCTTCCCATGATTCTCCTCATGATGGTACTCAGTGTGGGAAATGTCCTGCAGGCAGGCTTTGAACAGGTATTCAACCTGTACAGCCCCCAGGTATATTCCACAGGGGATATCATTGATACCTATGTGTACCGTATCGGTGTCATTGAAGCGAAGTTCGATTTGGCTACTGCCGTGGGGCTTTTCAAATCCGCCATATCCTTTGTGCTTATCATCGCGGGATATAAACTTGCCGATAAGCTTGCCGGCTACAAAGTTTTCTGAGGCTATGGCCGTTCGTGAGGCCTCACGAACAGTCATTTGATGAGAAAGAGGAAGAAAGTTTGAAAGTTCCTTTCAAACTATTCATTAATGCGGTATCGCAGGCTAGCCTGCGATATGCAGGGGGGATAAGAATGAAAATAAAAGAATCGCCATCCAGAAAATTGTTCATGATAAGCAACTATGTCCTGCTGGGCTTTTTGAGCCTTACCTGTCTGCTGCCGTTAATCAACCTGTTTGCCATATCCTTCAGCGCACGATCCATGGTGGATGCCAATACAGTCTCCTTCTGGCCCAAAGGTTTTAATACCGCGGCATACGAGTACATACTTTCCAACAAACAGTATTTCCAGTCTTTCGGAATTACCATTGCGAGAGTGCTGCTGGGTTGGATCATCAACCTGGTTCTGATTATCCTGGTGGCTTATCCGCTGTCTAAGGATGATCCCAGAATTTTCAGGTGCAGGAAATACTATACCTGGTTTTTCCTGGTGACAATGGTGTTTAACGGCGGCCTCATCCCCACCTACCTTGTGGTGAGCAGGATGCACCTGATCAATTCGTTCCTGGCATTGATTCTGCCGGAAGCGCTGCCCATGTTCTGTGTGCTCATCATGATGAATTTTTTCAGAGGGCTTCCCAAAGCCATTGAAGAGGCGGCTCTGGTGGACGGGGCAAACTGGTTTGTAACCATGTGGAAAATTTACCTGCCTCTCTCCAAGCCTTCCCTGGCGACGGTATCCCTGTTTGTGATTGTTAACCATTGGAATGCCTGGTTTGACGGCCTGATTTATATGAATCTGCCGGAAAAATATCCGCTGATGACCTACCTGCAGTCCGTGGTTTTGAAATTTGATGTTACCAAGATTACCTCGGAGCAGCTGATGCGCAATCCCCATCTGATGGAAGTGACCGGAAGGGGGATCAAGGGGGCTTTGATTTTATTGTGTACGGTTCCCATTCTTCTGGTATATCCGTTCCTGCAGAAATATTTCGTGGCGGGAGTGGTGATGGGAAGTGTGAAGGAATAAATAAATAAGGAGGGTTTTACGTTTATGAAAATCAAAAAAATAACAGCGCTGTTTCTGACAGCGGCAATGACGGTATCCCTGGCGGCCTGCGGAGGTGGCGGGGATACGGGAACCTCTTCCGGCACTGCGGGCGCCGGAAGTACGCAGGAAGGCACGCAGGCCGATGCAGGCAAAAATGTGGAGCTGACCTATATGCACAAGCTCAACGGTACGGAAAAATACGTGGGAAGCGATGATATCAACAATAACGTGTATACCAGATGCTATCAGGACGAGCTGGGCATTACTCTGAAATATACCATTGCGGCAGCAGGAGATGATTATACCCAGAAGCTTACTATGGCTATTGCCTCCAATGATCTTCCCGATCTGATGGATCTGCCTCCGGAGGAGTTCTCCGAGCTGGCGAATGCAGGGATGCTTGCGGATATAACGGATGCCTATGATACCTATGCCTCCGACCTTCTGAAGGAAACGATTGAGGCAGACGGCGGGGTCCAGCTGGCATCCGCCAAGGTGGACGGTAAGCTGTACGGCCTTCCCCAGCTGTCCGCAGCGGACGGTACCTGCGATCTTTTATGGATCCGTACCGACTGGCTGGAAAATCTGGGGCTTAAGGCGCCGTCCACGATGGACGAACTTCTGGAGGTAGCCCGGGCATTCCGTTATGACGATCCGGACGGAAACGGACAGGATGATACCTGGGGAATCGGTTTCCAGAAGGATATTGTGAAGGATGACGGAGCCAGCCCCGGAGGCTATGAAGGCTTTTTTGCAGCCTACGGCGCATATGCCAAGGCCTGGGTGAAGGATGAAAACGGCCAGATTTCCTATTCCGGCATCCATCCGGGAATGAAGGATGCGCTTGCACAGCTGAATCAGATGTATGAGGACGGCCTGATCGATCCGGAATTCGGCGTTAAGGATACCGTAAAGCTGGGGGAGGATATCGCAGCAGGAAAGGTGGGTATGTTCTACGGCCTGGAAGGAATGCCCTGGGGCGCCTGCAAGAGTAATATTGAAAATGATCCGGAAGCGGACTGGCAGTGTTATCCCATCGTATCCGCCACGGATGAACCGGCAAAACCTATCACTTATGTCAGGATTTCCCGTTACTATGCGGCAAATGCCAAATGTGAGAATCCGGAAGCCCTGGTAAAAATTGCGAACGTATTCCAGGATAAGATCAATTCCCTGGATGCCACGGAAGAAACGCTGAATACCTTTGGCGTGGATCCTTCCACCGGAATTAACTTCGCGGAATATGCTGCTTTTGCTATGGATCCCGCTATTCAGAAATGCAACACCTATTATAAAGAAATCAAAGATACCCTGAACGGTGAAAGCAAGGTGGAGGATATCCATCCGGAAGCTGCCAGATATTACAACGTAATCAAAAATTTCCTGGACAACGGCAGTAATAAAGGTACGGATTCCCTGGGATGGAATTACTATAAATTCATCGGGCCACAAGGCAGCTGGAACACTATCATCAATGATTACAAGGCAAATGACAAGCTGGTGCAGTCCGTATTCTTCGGCGCTCCCACCCCTACCATGAGCACCAACCTTTCCTCCATGGATAAAATGCAGGCGGAAACCTATGTCAACATTATTATGGGGACACAGGAGCCGGATACCTTTGATGATTTTGTAAAGAGCTGGAAGGAGCTGGGCGGCGATCAGATTACAACGGAAGTAAATGACTGGTATCATACCACCTTCGGCGATCTGCAGTAGGCAGTGATGGCTCAGACCTGTCAGGAATGCAACAGTAAGAAAAAAACGCAGCAGCTCTGTGCAGAGTGGGCGGCTGCAAAAAATCGGGCGGCTGGTTTTTATACGACACCCCGCCCGGATAAAAAAAGGATTATCATCCGGGAAGGCTTGCGATATGAAAGGAAATTACAATATATTTTACACGCCGGAAAAGCAATATCCGGGAATGCCCCATGGCGAGATGTGCGGAGACTTCATGCCCTTTTACTGGCAGGGGACCTACTATCTGTTTTACTTGTATAAATACTGTGTCTATGCGGTGGAAACAACGGATTTTGTAAGCTTTGGACAGCCCTTTCTGGTTCTGCGGAATGGATCGCCCGATGACCAGGACTGGCACATCGGAACAGGAAGTATATTTGCCCATGACGGCCTGTTCCTCTTCCATTATACCGGCTTCTGCGAAGGCAACCAGGATGTGGACGGCAAAAACGAGCAGGTGGTCATGCGGGCCACAAGCAGGGATTTAAAACATTGGGAAAAGGATACGGACTTTTATTTCCGGCCCGACACCAGATATTACGGAAACCTGCACTGGAGAGATCCCCATGTGATCTGGAATGAAGAGCTGGGGAAATTCTGTATGCTGATTACGGCAACCCAGAAAGAGGGCGCCTGTCTGCGGACCGGCTGTACCGCCGTTTATGTATCGGAGGATGTAAGAAACTGGGAGCATTACAAGACGCTTTATGCACCCCGTACTTTTATTACCCACGAATGCCATGACTGCTTCCGCATGGGGGATAAATGGTATTTGACCTTTTCCAATTACTCCCGCTGGTGGGAGACCAGATACCGTGTGGCGGACAGCTTTGACGGCCCCTGGGAGGTACCGGAACAGGACGATATGTTCGACGGCCGGGAATTCTATGCGGCGAAGTCCGTAACAGACGGAAACAAACGTTATATGGTCGGCTGGGAATCCATCCGGGAGGACTGCCGGGACAGCGGAAGGCATCTTTGGGGAGGCAATCTGCTGGTACACGAGCTTGTACCCCGGAAAGACGGCCGGCTGGGAGTCCGGCTGCCGGAAACCATCCGGAAGTCTTTCGGCAAGGCTCTGCCTATAGAAACAGTGCCGATGCAGGGAAGCTTCAGGGAGGATCCGGAAGGAATTACCGGTGATGTGCCTGACGGCTTCGGCTGGGCCGCGTTAGGCAGCCTGGAGGAGACCTGCCTTTTTCGTACAACCATTTCCTGGAAAGAAGGAACGGAAGCGGTGGGCCTGATGATCCATGCGGACGCCGCGCTGGAAAAATGGTGCCAGCTCCGTCTGGAGGTCCGCCATGGAAAAATCCTGATGGACCGCTATAACCGTGTGGACGGCGATCAGTCCTATCAGGATGAGAGGCCCGTCACCTTCCATAAAAACAAAGCGGAAATAACGCTGGTGGTCAGCGGGAATATCATGCTGGTATATGTGGACGATGTGGCACTGACCAGCAGATGTTATGAAATCGGGACAGGAACGGTAGGTGTTTTTGCGGAGTACGGAAGCGTGCGCTGTACACAGACGCAGCTGCTGGAGCAGGAAACGGCAGAGAATCCCATGGGTAAAAATTAGAAAATATGTTAAAAAGCGGTTTCTGGAACGGAAACGGTTCAAACTTGTCTGAACTGTTTCCTGGAATATTCCAAAAACCGCTTTTTTATCTACACCCTATTTTATATAGCAGATTGCTAAATGATATTAGAAAAGGTATAATAAATTAGGATTTCTAACGCAAACTTCGCAGGTGCCAAATGGCCCTCCGAAGTTTGCGTTTCTAAGAAGAATCTATCAATAAAGATGGAAAACCAGATAAAAATTCAGGCAGATATTTGAGTCTGTCCGGTAGTGGGGATAGAGAGGTAATTACATGAATTGTCCGTTGCCAATTGGGATTGAAGACTTTAAGGAACTTATAGAGAACAACTATTATTACGTGGATAAAACCGGATTCGTGAAAGAACTGTTGAATAACAGAAGTTTATTATCATGGATTTCTGGGCGGGCTTCTGAAAATGATGGAAGGTTATACTATCAAATCAAACCGGGAGAGCGGCCTTGGAAGAAGCGATCTCCTGCTGCTGTCCGCGCCTTATGAGGGAATTGCTATTATTATTGAGATTAAGGTGGCAGAAACCTATGCTCAATTAGAAGAGAAAGCAAAAGCGGCGCTGGAACAGATGGAAGAGAAGCAATACGATGCAAAGCTGAGATTGGAAGGATACCGTCACTTCATTAAGTATGGGATTTCATTTTATAAGAAGCTTTGCAGAGTTTTATGCAAATAAGTTCTGTGGAAGAGTGAAGATTTGAATTAGGGGTGGCTGATTATTTGTAATATGAACGCCCGCTAAGGGGTGCTGTGAAAAATTGAGAAATCTTATTTGCGTAAGGGAGGATTTTAATGCGTAAATATTGGCTGTTATTTTTCCTTTTATTAAGTTCCCTTTTTTTTATTTCATGCATGGGAGAACCTGACAAAAAAGAAACCCGGGAAGAAGATATAAACGTATCTCCTAATGTATTTGTTACAGAAATAGATAGGGTAATGAACAAGTATGAAATAAAAGATGGCATACTATATGGTTCCGGGGTCAATAATCTTGGACAGCTTGGTACGGGAGAAGTTGATGACTTATCAAAAGAATATGAACCATTGATAATAGCAGAGCATGTAAAGCATATTGACTTTAACGGTGAAACTCTCATATATATTACAGAAGATAATGAACTTTTTGGCGTTGGCCTGAACCATAGAGGGCAGCTTGGACAGGATATCAGATTTAATGATAATAGCCGTTATGCATATAATTCTATCCCAGAACCGGTAAAAATTCTGGAAAATGTAAGTTTTGCAGCTCTTGGGCAAGCACATATAATCGTTTTAAAGGAAGATGGAAGCGTATGGGCAATTGGGGATAATATGAATGGTCAGTTAGGCAATAAAAAAGAATGGGTAAACAACTTTTCCTCTCCTGATTCCTATTCCAATACACCTGTCCATGTTATGGATAATGTTGTTTCAATAGCTGTTAGCAGCTATAATTCTGCGGCGATTACACGGGATGGAGTATTATATTTGTGGGGAGATAACAGCTGTGGGCAAATTGGAAACGGTAAATCAGGAAATGGTTATCCAACTATTTCTGACTGTGTTTCAACACTGCCCGAAATGATAAAAACAGGCATAACAGATTTTCATTTCTATGTGAATGGACAGGGAAAGCTCCATTGTTATGCTTATAGTGAATGGAATAAAAAGGAATATAGATGGTGAAATTTTACGGAAGAAGAGTCTCTTGGCCAAATGAACATAATCTGTATGAGGAGACAGCAGGGCCGGCTACCCTTGCCGATGGTACAGGCAAAAACCCCGCTGCAAGCAACGGGGCTTCGAACTTAGGATACCTACACCAAAAAGTATGTTACTTGTTACGGCAGGTAGGCCCCCTGCTCCCGGAGGGCATTACGCAGCGTATCCGCAGGAAGCTTCCGCAGGGATCCCTTTCCGGCCAGTGCCCCTGCCGCGCCGGCGGCCATTCCGGTAATAAAACAGCAGGGCATGACCCGTGTGGAACCGTTCATTTCCCGGGTGGTGCTGATACATCTGCCGGCAACAAGCAGATTGTCGGTATTTTGGGGCAGCAGGCAGCGATAGGGTATTCCATAGCTGTTTCCTTTTCCATACCCTTTTTGATACGCTTCATCGAATGCGGTCTTTGCAGCAAACGGTGTGACGGCATGTAAATCAATGGGATAGCAGTAGCGCCCTATTTCGTCGGAAAAGACGGCATGTTTTTCGTAATCGGCAACCGAGAGGACATATTCGCCGAGAATACGCCTTGTCTCCCGGATCCCTAATACGGAGGCGGAGGAAATGGCGTCCGCTTTTTCATAGCCTTCCAGATAATGGGTGTAATAAGTAACGTATTCCGTCATTCTCCTGCGGGCATCCAGGATTCCTTTGGTAAGCTGTTCTTCGTCCGTACCGTCTATGCCGAATACATGTCCGATATTCCCCCCGCCCAAACTGCCTCGAAGCTTCCACATCCCGGGCAGGGACGGATCGGGAAGGGTAAATACCCCGTCACGAAAAGCCTGATCCAGCATTCTGGCATCCGGATCCTTTCCCAATTCGGCGATGGCGCGGTTCCAGTCAATCCCATTCCAGAGTGTGCATAGGGTAGCCGGCATCATACGTCCCTGACTGTCTCCCTTTTCCCACCTGGCGCCTGCTTTTACAGCCAGAGTACCGTCTCCTGTGCAGTCTATATAGGTGTGCGCTTTGACAGCAAAGAGGTTTTCATGTCCTTTAAGAATGACGCAGTGAATCCTCCCTCTGTCGGCCTGGACATCCATAAACTGTGTATCGAATAACAATTCGCAGCCGCTTTCCGAGACAAGTCTGTCATAAAACAGTTTCAGTTTTTCCGTATAAACAGGATATTCCACAGCAGTATCGTCCGTATCCGGGCCATACATCGCATCGAAAACCTCCCGTCCGATACCACCCGCCAGAAAATGTACACCGTCGGAAAAACGCATGAAGGCAGGAACCCCTGCAAGCGTTGCCGCCCCTCCAAGACACTGTCCTTTTTCAGCAAGAAAGACCCGCGCTCCCATCCTGGAAGCCGTTACGGCTGCGGCAATACCCGCAGGCCCTCCTCCGGCAATAAAGACGTCCACCTGTTTTGTGACAGGTATCTCCCGTGTAAAGGTAATTGTTTCCATCTGTTCCCCCTCCTTAAAATAGTAATATATATTCTGCTGTCTAAAGGAGTTTCTGTCAAGCAATTGTTTGCGGATGTTTTCTGTGTTACACTATCCAGTAATTAAAAGCAGCGGTTTAGGGGAATCGCTGCAGGACGGAGGGGTGAGCTTTGGGTGATAAATATAAAGTGTTGATCGTGGAGGATGAGGTTCTTGTCAGAGGCGGCCTTAAAAGTGTTATTAGCTGGGGAAAACTGGGGATGGAGATCATCGGTGATGCTGCCAACGGGAGAGCTGCGCTGGAAATTTATGAGAAAGACAGACCGGATATTATTTTGACAGATATTAAGATGCCGGTGATGGACGGACTTGAAATGATTGCCAGAATCCGGGAAACGGATGAGAAAACAAAAATCGTCATATTAACCTGTTATGAGGAATTTGTGTATCTGCAGGAAGCCATGCGGATGGGAGTGTCCGATTATATATCCAAGCTGAAAATGAAGCCTGCCGAAATTGAGAAGGCTATGGAAAAGCTGAAAAGGGAATTGGACGAAAGCAGGGGCGGATCGGGAAGTGCGGCCGGTGAAAGAACAGGCCAGAAGGAGGATATCTTTAAACAATATATCTTTTACCATCAGATACCTATTGATATTTTCCGGGCACGTATTGGCGGCCTGCATTTGGGTGTCCGTGAAAAGGATATTGTCATGTGCCGGATGATGCTGGGAAAATATGAGAAAGTACAAACTAAGATATCAGATGCACAGGGAATGCTGATCCGGTTTTTGATCATGAATATGGCAGGAGAAATCATAAAGAGATACGGGGAAGGAGAAATTATTCAGGAGAAGGAGGACTGCTATCTCCTCCTGATTAACGTGGATAATACTGCGGGAGAGAAATGCCAGGAATTAAAATATGTGCTGCAGGAGGTGTCCCGCATCCTTTCCGGTTATCTGGATTCCCATGTGATCTGGGGGATCAGCAGAGTCTATGGATCCTGGGACAGGCTTCCCGAAATGTACCAGGAATGCTGCAGGGCTATGAAACATGCATACCTGGAAAAAGGCATCCTGTTTCCCTATGGCATGCGGGATGCCTCCGAAGGGCTGGAGCTGCAGGCAGTCCGGGAAGCCGGCAGGCAGTTCCTCCCTTTCACTCCCTTTTGCGGTGCGCAGCTGGACGGACTTATGAAGCAGCTCACTTCTTATGCCTCGGAGGAAGAATTAACGAAAGAAAATGCGGATGATGCGCTGCTTCATTTCCTGTACCGGTGTAAGGAAAAGCAGCAGGATTTCAGCGAAGAAATGCTGCAAAAGGCAGCAGGGCAGATCCGGGAGAGCACTACCTTCCCTGACGCGGTGCAGACGGTTGTGACTTGCTGCCGGGAAGGTTTCGAACGACGGAATGAACTGAGCGTGGAGATTTACGAAGCGGTCCGGTACATAGAGGAGCATTTAAGCGGAAAACTGACATTGAACCAGGTGGCCGGCCACATCGGGCTGAGTCCCAATTATCTGAGCAGCCTGTTTAAAAAGGAGCTGCATATCAGCTTTGTGGATTATATTACGGAAAAACGGGTGATAAAGGCGAAGGAGCTTCTGCTGGAAACGGATTTAAAAACGCATGAGGTGGCGGAGATCACAGGTTTTGCGGATGACAGCTATTTCAGCAAGACTTTTAAAAAGATTACAGGCAGGCTTCCAAGCTCTTTCCGGAAAAGGACAAAAATATGAAAATACCGGTTTACCGAAGTGTATTTACCAAAATGATCCTGGCGCTTTCCGTCAGCTTCCTGGTGATTATCTCGGGCAGCTTTCTCTATATCTACGCCAGTGTGAGGGATTCCCTGAAAGAAAAGACAGACTCGGAAAAAATACAGAATTTCAGCCAGCTGGAGCACAACATTGATATGCTTGGCAAGGAAGTGGAGTTGATTTCAAGAAGGCTCATCAGTGAAACGGCCCTTACGGATTTGGTATTCGGCGTGGGGGAGGAGAACAGCCGGGAAGTAATTTTAAAGGCGGATCTGTTCCGGGAGATGGAAAAGGTTTTTACAGAATATACCTATGTGGAATCCATTTGTTTCTATAATTCCGAGGACCTGACTCTGATCGCGGATAAGGAACAGAATATTCTGATGAACAGCAGGGATTCCAGGGGAAGATTCTATGAGGAGCAGATTGCGGACAACGGCTATGGTGCAGGGAACGGAGTGAAATGGTACGGCGGCTATACAAACGGTGATTTCAAAATTAAGGCCCTGCAGAATGAAGGGCGGAAAAAAATCAATTACATCACCGCCTGCCGCCCGGTTTACTGGGGGTCCCATACCGCCTGGCTGGTGATTAACATTAATCTGGATTATTTCACTGATATTTATAATTCCCCAGATAAGGAAAACATCCAGCTGAGCACGACATACATCATTGATGAAAGGGGAAAAACGGTTTCCCATTTGGACAAGGCCGTCATTGGGAAAGAGAAGGATAAACAATATATCCGCAGCAAAAGTGAAGGGCCTTATACCTTTGAAGAAGGAAACCAGCAGATTCTCTGCTACCCCCTTCATCTGAACGGCTGGACAATGGTGAATGAAACACCGCTTTCCGTTATCCTGAAAGATATCAAGGATATCCAGATTGTTTTCCGCATTGCGGTAATTGCAGTGGCGGCCTTATCCATATTTTTTACAGTATTCTGGGTACGGTATATTACCCGCCCCCTTTCGGATACTGTGGAGGCCATGAAATGTATGGAAAACGGGATGCTGGGAATTACTCTTGTGCAGAAGACCAAGGGCAGGGATGAGATAGGTCTGCTGGTCAGCCAGTTTAATCAGATGTCACAGAAGATCAGGCAGCTTGTGGAAGAAAACACAAGGATGGAGGAAAACAAACGGGAGATGGAGATTAAAATGCTGAAATCCCAGATGAATCCCCATTTTTTATACAATACCTTAAATACGATAAAGTGGATGGCAATTATGAAGGGTGAGGACAGCATCGTGGACTGTACCAGCGCCCTGGGAGATTTGCTCCAGCCACTGTACAGGGATAACCGTACCTTCTGGAGCCTGGAAAACGAAAAAAATTATATAATAAGCTTTGGGAAAATCATGAATTACCGGTACGGGGAGAAGGTTGCTTTGCAAATTGACATAAAGGAAGAGTTGTATGGAGCTGAAATCCCCAAGTTTGTCCTTCAGCCGATTGCGGAGAATGCTTTTCTATATGGGGTTTCGGAAAAGGAGGAAATTACGGTAATAACCATCTCCGGCTGGCGGGAAGAAGGGGATCTCCTTCTGCGTATTTCGGATAACGGTGAGGGGCTGGAAGAAACAAAACTGGTACAATTAAGAGAAAGCCTCCATGAGAGCCTTAATGAAAGCCGGGAAACCAATCATATAGGGATTTCCAATGTACATCAGAGGATCCAGCTGTTGTACGGGCCTGGCTACGGCCTTGAAATAGACAGTATAAAGGAGAGGGGCTTTTGCGTAACCATGCGGCTTGCTTTCGATAAGCCGTAATATTTTTGTATAAATCCACAGATTTTACCAGAACACCGCCGGGGCACCGGAAATCTGATATGATTTTTGTAAAAATCGGAAGAATGTTTATTGAGCATTCCTCCGGTTTTTATTATTCTTGTTTTATCGAAAGGGGGTTACCACATGCCGGATATAAAGATACGGAAAACCCTGGTGGAACGGCTGGGGAGGAAAAAAGTAAGGGGGTATAAATATCTGCTGATTGCAGTACCATTTCTGCTGTATGTATTCGCTATGAATTACGTGCCGCTCATCGGTTGGATTTACACCGTGTTTGATTACAAAATGGGCCAGCAGTTCCTGGATTTCGGCAATCTTACGTTTATCGGTCTGGATAATTTCAGAAAATTATTTGCCGAACATTCGGAGGTGCTCCGGGTCCTGCGCAACACGCTTGTAATGAGCGCGCTCACGCTTCTGGCAACACCGTTTCCCGTGTTGTTCGCCATCATGATCAATGAGTTGAAGGGAAAATATTTTAAGAAGTTTGTCCAGACAGCCACAACGCTTCCTAATTTCATCAGCTGGATCATTGTGTATGGGATTGCCTTTTCTTTTTTCTCCATGAATGGGTTTGTCAATATGGTACTGAAGAAATTTGGAATCGATATAGCGGGCGCGGGGATTATGGGAAATCCGGATTACGTATGGCTCTTCCAATGGTTCCTGAATATCTGGAAAACGCTTGGCTGGTCGGCAATTATTTATATCGCTGCAATTGTGGGGATAGACGGTGAGTTATTTGACGCGGCGCGTGTGGACGGGGCCAATAAGCTTAAAACGATATGGCATATTACCATACCGGGAATTATGCCCACCTATGTGGTCATGTTCCTTCTGGGAGTCAGCAATATCCTGTCAAACGGATTTGACCAGTATTTTATGTTTTACAATTCCGTAGTGGCGGATAAGATAGAGGTCCTTGATTATTATGTATATAAAGTCGGATTCCTGATCAACGATTATCCTTATTCGATTACGCTGGGAATGCTGAAATCACTGATAAGTATTGTGCTTTTGTTTACAGCAAATATGCTGTCCAAAAAGGTCAGGGGAGAATCCATCGTATAAGGAGCGTGAATTTGCCATGAGTAAGAATAAGATTAAAGTCTCTCTCTCGGAACGTATTCTGCAGATTGTTATTTATTGTTTGGTAACGCTGTTCGTCATCCTGTGCGTCTATCCTTTTTATTATCTGATTATTTATTCTCTGTCCGATCCGACGCTGGCTGCCAAGGGCATATATCTGTTGCCGAAAGGTTTTACCTTCTCCATATATCAGAGAATATTTGAAAAGACGGATTTCGGGCACGCCTTCCTGATATCGGCATCCAGGACCATTATCAATACAGGGCTTTGTATTCTTGGCTCCTCCCTGTTTGCGTACCTGGTCACCAAAAGGGATATGATAGGAAGAAAATTTGTATACCGGTTTGTGGTGATTACGATGTATATCGGGGCCGGTCTGATACCTTACTACATAACCATGAAGGCCTATCACCTGAAGGATACCTATTTTCTCTATATCATTCCGGGAATAATCAACGCCTTCTATGTGATTCTGATTAAGACATTTATCGAGCAGATACCGCCTTCCCTGGAGGAATCGGCGGAAATGGACGGAGCCGGTTTCCTGAGGACCTATGCGAGTATCATCATGCCTCTCAGTAAACCGATTATAGCGACGGTTGCGGTTTATGCGGCTGTGGGGGCATGGAATTCCTGGCAGGATAACTATCTGCTGGTGACGAATCCAAAGCTGCAGACGGTGCAGCTGATATTGTACAATTGCATTAATGACGCGCAGAGGATTGCGGACAGTATGAAAAACGGGGCGATTATGTCCCCGGGAACGGTAACCGTGTCGGCGGAAAGCCTGCGGATGGCTACCACGGTGGTGGCGGTTCTGCCGGTGATGCTGGTCTATCCTTTTTTACAGAAGTATTTTGTAAAAGGAGTAATGCTGGGGGCTGTTAAGGGATGAAACCCTTCAGGTATAAAAGAACCAGAGAATGGGATTGGGAGGTAAGAGCAATAATGAGAAAAACAAAATTATGGAAGAAAACAACGGCAGTTCTTGTGTGTACGGCAATGCTGGCAGGCCTGGGCGCCTGTTCGAAGGAAACGGAAACCGGCGGTGCCGGGACGGCTGCGCAGGCAGAGAGTGCCAAAGCCGGAGAAGAAGCGGATGACGGGGAGGAAGTTATTACTCTCACGGTTATGGGAGAGGTGGGAAATGACTGCATTTCCATCGATGATGCTATCGGACGTAAAATCAAAGAAGAACTGGGAATCGTGCTGGAATGTACCATGGTAACCAATGATAAGCTGAAGGTTATGGCGGCAGGAGGGGATCTGCCGGATATTATAGAACTTCATGAAGCGCCTACTATGGCAAAGAGCCTGATTGACGCCGGAGCTTTATATCCCATGGACTCCTGGCTGGAAAATAACGGGGAAAATATTAAAACCAAGCTTCCGGACGGCCTGAAATGGTCAAAGGATGTCCTGGGCGGCGGCCAGACCTATGTCCTTCCCGTTGCCATTGAAGTGACTGATAAGGAAAATCCCAAGAAAAACGGATTTGTAAGTTTCTTTACAAGATGGGATTACTATAAGGAGCTTGGCTGCCCGGAAATCGCTTCGGAGGATGATTATCTGAATGTGCTGAAGCAGATGGTGGATGCCCATCCGGAAACGGAGGACGGAAAGAAGGTTTACGCCTTGTCGGGATGGACGGACTGGGGCCTTTGGCCTTATAAAATTTCCTATCCGTTCAGCTTCGGTTATGAAAACCTGGATAACAACCAGCTGTTCAGCCATGTAACCGGTGAACTGGAGGATATGTTTACTAAGGAGGACGGTATTTTCTGGAAGAGCCTGGCATTTTTTAACAAAGCCTACCGTATGGGAATCATGGATCCCGAAGCCTTTACCATGAAAAATGCGCAGTACCATTCCAAGGTCGCTAATGGTGAGGTACTGGTAGCCGCCGCGAACTGGGATACGCCGGATCTGGCAATATGCGGCGAAAATGCAGGAATGTATGTACTGCCCGGAGCGTTCCCTTATATTGCAGGTATCTATCCGCTGGAAAGCAGACTGGGCTATACCACCACGAATGCTATCTGCATCAGCGCCAACTGTAAATATCCGGAAAAAGCCATGGAACTGCTGGAATACCTGAACTCCGATGAAGGATCCAGATTGGTACGCACAGGGATACAGGGGGAAGACTGGGATGTTGTGGACGGGAAACCGGAACTGACAGGAAAGCGTCTTGACAACTTTATTAGCAACAATACAAAAGAAAAGGATTATGCGGAAAAAACAAGCCCCCAGGGAATCGGCAAATATGCCTGGATGTGTTCTACCCAGGCTATCAATCCCGCGGCGGACGGATATCCCTATGATTTGACGAACGCAAAGGAATATACCATGCTTAGCGTATCGGCTGCAGATAAAGATTTTTCAGATTACTATAGCGCAGGTAAGGCACAATATCCCGGAGAAGCCTATGTACAGCTGGTAGAGGACGGGAAGATGAAAGCGCTGGATACCAATCGGATAACCGGAAAGCTGATGGAGCCTGTATCGGATGAAGCGGTTAAGATTTTCTCTAAGGCGGATGAATATTTCCAGGCCAATATTGCCAAAATCATAACCTGCGAGGATGAGGCGGCCTTTGAAACACAAAAACAGAAAATGATCACCGATATACTGGCAATGGGATATGAAAAAGCACTGACCCAGGTGCAGGAGCAGTTTGCAAAAGCGAAGGAAATGGAAAAACAATTTCAGTAAAACAGGCAAAGGAACGGATAAACAGATTAATAAAAAGGAAGGGGCTGAAAACCACAGGTTTTCGGCCTCACCGGCTGATGTGGTTACCGTTGGGAAGCAAGGGGATAATTATGAAAAAATATAAGGTATTATTTGGTTCTGCGGACAGGGAAGATGCGGGCAGGACCAGACTGAAGGGCAGAATAGGGGAAATGGAGCAGAGGGTTTTGAGCAGGCTCCGGGGACCGGAATTCAATGAATTGTTTCTGATAGCGGATCTTGATTTTAATCAAAAGCGCTGGTTCACGAATTACAGCGGGGATATATCCGGACGGTTTCTGGAGATCATGTCGCTTGCAGGAAACGGGAGTAAGGATTACCATCCGGCTCTTTCCTTTATGTTGGAAAAGATTCCGGAAAACCAGAGGGATGCGGGGCATTTCGGTATTCCGGTTGACTGGAGCGGGCCTATTGATTATGAACAGCCTATGCCGGACGGTACACAGCCTCCGGTTCCCCGGATGATGCCGATTCTGTGGGGGAGCAGCAGAATGTTTCCCGGCCTGATAGAAGCCTATCTGGCCTTTCAGGATGAACAAATGCTTGCCTGTGCCAAAAAGCTGGGGGATTTTTATATCAATACCAGAGAAGAGCTTGCATCACCCCTCCGGGTGGAGGAATACCATGCCACGGGCACCTATGCCGCGGGGTATGCCACCTGTTATTTTCCGGGTATGGAGGGGCTGGTAAGGCTTTATGAAGTCACGGGGGAAGATAAATACCTGGGTCAGGCAAGAAATATGGCGGATTTCAGAGAGAAATACGGGTTTGACCGGCTGCCCTTTGAACATACGCACGGATATCTCTGCTGCGTTTACAGCCTTTTGCTGATTTACAAAGAAAGCGGTGAAAAGCGATGGCTTTCCATGGCGGAGAAAAACTGGACGGATCTGGTGGAAGGCGGATACGTAACGCCAAGCGGCGGGCTGCTGGAAAAAGGAGTGCCTGGATTTCACCGGGATGAAGGTTGTTCCCAGGCAGATTGGATCAGGGTCAATTTATTATGTTATGAATTGACAGGTGAGGTGAAATATCTGGATATGGCAGAACGTGTGCTTTATAACCAGTTTCGGATCAATCAGTGTGAAACGGGCGGATTCGGCCATAGACGGGTACTCTATGATGAGTACGGAGTGGCAGGCTATGGGAAATATGAAGAAGAGGCGCTGTGGTGCTGCGACTTCCACGGAGCGATGGCATTACAGAACCTGAAAAAGTATGTGGTAATGAAACAAAAAAAGAAGGACGGCTCTTATTTCATTCCTTTTTTGTTTGATTTTGAAGCGCAGAATGAAGAGGTGTTTGTCAGCGTGGAAGAGATCGGGACATCCGGCGGTCTGAAGAGATGGCGGATTATGGGGAAGGCAGAAAATACAGGAACGGCAGAAAATACAGGAACGGAACACCCGGTGGAAATAGCCGTCCGTATCCCGGACTGGGCCGGGCCGTCCACCCTGTATGATGAGGGAGGAACTCCGCTTCCCGTAAGAATAGAAGCAAATATGCTGTACCTGCCAATCGGGAAAGAACCGGCGGTATATCTTTGGGAAGCCTTCTGCCCTGTATACCTGGAAGACAGATGCTTTCATAAAACACATCCGGGACAGGAAGCGGAGAAAAAAGGCTGCATTCTGCGCCAGGGGCCTGATTTGCTGGCAGCCAGGATCGGGGAAACGCAGCCTGCGGTAGTAGGCCGGATGGAGGATAACGGAGAGGCCGTATATATTTTCCATACGTCCCCTTCCGCCGCTAAATGACCCCGATCCAGTCGATCACGGAAAAGACCGCCATCAATACCGGCTGGTGCAGCATATAAACCGGCAGCGTATATTTCCCGAGAAGCTCCAGCGGCCTGCATTTCGGCCTGGACAGCATGGCGGTGAAAGCACCGTTTACCGCCGTCAGAAGCTTCCAGATAAAATATCCGGTGAAGAACAGGAAGATCCAGGGGAACAGGGGAAAATAATCCGTGGAATAAAAGCCATCGTAAGGAAAACCGAGAACCATCATCAGCCGCCCCTGGTACAAAAAGCGGGGGAGCGCAGCCAGCCGCAGCCCCTCAAAACCAAGATAGCCGGAGGAAATTTCACGGGTGAGCAGAAAAAGAAGAAAGCTTGCCGCAAGCCCCGGGAAAGCCGGAATCCGACGCAGGACGGGCTGCAGGACGGCGGTAATGAGCGTGGCAAGGCCGAAAAAGCTTAAGATCCCCATGATAACCAGGGAATCCGGCATGATAGCTGCGGTTGCCAGGGTGATGAGCAGGCCGCAGCCGCTGAGAATAAGCCCTCTTTTTACCGGACGGCGCCCCAGGCAGAAGCACATGCCGGATAAACAGATAAAGGTCCAGCAGATGCTCTGCTGCCACAGATACCCCGGTTCCTCGCGGAACCAGGGTATTTTTATATGAAACAGATAAGACAAATCATAAGCTCCGTGATAGGCGATCATGCTCAGAAGCGTCAGCCCCCTCACCAGATCCAGAAGCGAATAACGGGTACGCACTTTTTTTGCGCTCATTCCTGTCCCTTTCCATTTTTCAAAGACGGTATGTCAGGCTGTGCCATAGCTTGGCCGGCCGGTGCGCCGCTGCCGGGAAGCCGCAGCCTGCGCCGTCTTTCCAACACGACAATAAGGATAAATGCGGCCAGGCTGAGCAGACTGATAACGATTCCAAGGGCAAATCCGGTGGGGGAATAGTGCATTTCAATCGTATGCGCGCCCGGTTCCAGGGACAGGCTGATAAAGGTATCATCAAACAGCCCGGCCTGTACCTCTTCCCCATCCACCCGTATCTTCCAGCCCGGTTCATAGGGGACGCTGAGGAGCAGCTCTCCGGTCTGGCTTACATCAATATGGCCTTTGATATGTGTGGAATCAAAGGAGTCCACCGTCATGGTTTCCTGGCTCAGGATATCGATGGCCCGGGCCATAACCGTTTCGTCCAGGCGGTAAGCGGAAAGGCTTAACGAACTGCTGTCCTCGGAATGCAGAGAGATTACGTCCCCTTCGTCATGCCAGCCCAAATCACAGATATAGCGGTATTTCAGTTTGGTAAAGGATTTGGAAAGGGATTCCGATTCCATTTTCAGGGTATCCACCTTGCCGTTGTTTACATAAGCATAATAGTGGCCGCTCTGCTCCACGGTTATGGTGGTGGCGCTGCCGTCCTCCTGGGTGCCCACACCGGTGAACAGCGCTTCGTCCAGTCCCAGCGCCCGTACCATCAGGTTCTGGGTTTCCACCGGATTGCTGCCCTCCCGGTCCAGCACCTTTTCCAGGACATCGGTCTGGGTATCTTCTATATTCCCCAGAAATTCATCCAGCATTCCCCCGTTTTCCGTTTCCGTCTCGTTTGGCTGCGCGGCTGTGCCATCCCCGTTTTCCCCGGAAGCTGTCTGGGAGTTGCCGGAGGAGGTATTGAACCCGGGATGGTTGCTTACCATAAAGCCCAGAGGGAGAGTGTATTTACATTCATACAGGTAGATATCCCCTTCACTGTCAATCAGCGTATACAGGTTCGGATCCTCCTGGGAGGATTTGGAGAACATATACCGCACCGAAAGAAGGGAAGAGGTAAAGGGCGTCGCGCCGTCAAAGCAGTAGAATACCTTGCTGTGGCTCATCCCCAGTTTTTCGTAGAACTCCTCCACATGGCCGTTTGCCGTGGAAGAGAATAAAGAAGCCGTGGGATAGCCGATCATGGTGCCGTCATTTTTGGTCACCCGGCTGAATTTTTCAAACCGGTAAAAGTCCGGATCCTGTTCCTGGATCCGTTCCACCAGCGTCCGGTAATTGTCATGGTTTTCCAGATATTTGCTGCGGCTGGTTACGGATACGCTGGTCTGGTACATATTGACGGAGGCTTCCGTCGTCACGGCCAGCAGTGTGAGGACGGCCAGCAGCTTCAGGCTGAAATTCCTTTTCTTATAATAATAGAGGAAAATCCCATATAGGCATAAAAATGCGGCCGTGAGCAGGAAGGTTTCCACAGGAAAGGCTTCTTCGTTGTCGATGAGCTTTTCGCACAGGAGGACAAAACCCAGGGAAAGGCAGAAACTGACTCCCAGCGCTTTGTAGGAGCACTCCCGGATGCGCAGGATCGCTTCGCAGCAGAGGGTGAGCAGCAGGAAAATGTACATAAAGGACTGTCTGCAGGGCAGGGAGTCCGGATAATTCATGCCGTGCCATATGAAATTCAGCATATTGGCGGAAAAGCTCACCAGCATAAAAGCCAGAAGGCCGATACGCAGCGCCTTATCCCGCAGGGAAATTTTCCCGTTGGCTATATAAAGGGGGACCAGAAGGAAAACCGCCACGCCGCAGTAGATATTCGGCCAGTGATCCAACCCCGTTTCCACAGCCACGTCCATACAATGCCGTGCCAGCATATCGATGGTGGAAAAATAAAAGGTCAGCTTGGAAGGGAAATTGATATCGCTGAATTTGGTCAGATGCAGCGCCGAATACTCCGGAATGAGCAGAATGGCGGCCATTCCTCCTGCCAAAGCGGAAAATAAGGCAAAACGCAGAATAGCCTTCCCGATATGGCGGAAGGTATGGCATTTGGTCAGCAGCAGTACCAGGAAATACAGAACCAGGAAGATGCAGACCATAATGGATATATAGTAGTTGGACAGGATGCACAGCCCTAAGCTGATGCAGTACAGCTTATATTTTCCTTCCGTTACCAGTTTTTCCAGCCCCAGGGCTATCAGCGGGAAAAGGAAAATGCAGTCCAGCCACATGACATTCCAGTTGTAGGCGGCAAGATAGCCGGACATGGCATAAAATACGGCGAAGGGGACCACAGCCACGCTCCGGGTTTTAAAATGTCTGGTAAGATACCAGGCGAAGGTAAAACCGCAGAAGCCGATTTTGAGGATGACCAGATAGGACATGAATTCTATCAGGTACTGATCCGGGAACAGCACAACAAGCCAGTTGAAGGGGCTTGCCATATAATAAGCATACAGAGCCAGGAAATTGGTTCCCACCCCCACATTCCAGGAGTAGCCAAGGCTTTCATTGTTCCGCAGCTTGCTCAGCATCTCCGAAAGAAAGGGGACATATTGATGGTACATGTCGGAATGCATAAAGCTTTCGTCGCCGAAAGGGAAAATACCGTTAATGATGAAAATAGTGAGCATGATCAGAAACGGAATGGCGAAGGAAAGCAGGCAGACCCAGTTACTGCGGATACGGGAAAGCAAGGAAGGCGGGACGGAAGCAGGATGGGATTCGTTTTTCCGGGCCTGCCGGCCCGCCGTAATGTTATGCACAAATTTCATTTTGTCTTTATACCTCCGGGGCATTGTTTGTGTGGCCGGTCCGTGTCCCCCGTTTGGGCGTGACCGTTATTTACGCGTGCTGGAATCGAACAGCTGATAATACTGGTAGCCTTTATATTGCGACAGCAGGCTTTCCTGATCCTCCGCGTTGGTAAAGGTGCCGTCCTGAAGATCCACATGGTTTGCGGATATGACGGGAACCTCCTGGGAGAAAGCGGCAAGATAGCTGAAGTACGCAGGCATGGGAAGACCCGCAGCTTCCAGAGTTTTTGTGCCGAGGTAGTTGGCGCTGGTTTCCACATCCTGTTCCTCATCGATTTCATAGTTGGCCCAGATAAGGAAGGGCACCTTGTAACGGCGCGATACCTCTTCCTCCGTCAGGGTGGAATTACGCTTGCCGTTAAGCTTCCAGACCGGTTCCACCACGGAATTGGTCGGCTGGTGATCTCCGAAAAAGACAATGATAGTTTCCTCGTCCTGTCCTTCAAAATAGGCGATGAGATCCTGCAGTGCTTCATCGGAGAGCTTCATCAGGGACAGGTAATTATTGAGGGCAGCGGATTCGGTCCCCTCCACCTTGATATCCGGCTGGAAATTGGCAAAGCTTTCCGTATAAGAGGAATGGTTCTGCATCGTCACGTTGAATAAAAAGAGCGGCTGTCCCTCTTCTTTCTGCTCATAGCTTTCTATGATCTTATCATAGTCCGATTTATCGCTGACATAATCCCTCACAAGGATCGGGTTTTTGTAGTCCGGAAGAAAATAGGCTTCCTGGAAGCCCAGGAAAGGATAGACCTTATCCCTGTCCCAGCCGGTGGCTTTATACGGATGCATGGCTACCGTTTTATAACCGAGGGAAGCCAGATGGGAAGCCATGGACGGCGTTTCCCCGGTGATATACTGCTGATAGGGAATGCTGCCCGCCGGAAGAAAGGCCATGGTATTTCCGGTGAGATATTCAAACTCCGTATTTGCAGTATTTCCGCCGAGGACCGAAACATTCAGCCAGCCGGATATGGTATTATCCGCACCGTCCATCAGGCTGTGCGTGAAGGGCATGTAGTCCTCATTTGTCTGAAAGTCCGCCAGCACAGACGGGTCGGAAAACGCTTCGTTCATGATTACAATAATATTGGGTGTTTTTTCCGGCGTTTCCTCCGGCGCGGCGTAGGCCTCAAGTTCTTCCTTGGCCGTGTCCGCATTATAACCCGCGGGCTTGTCGACGGAAATATAGCGCAGCTCCATGACAAAAGCCAGGGCGGTGCCGTTTTTAAAGCTGATCGTGGTGGGAGTGAACAGCTTGTCATACAGACGGAGCTTCTGCTGTACGATTTCGTCGGAATGGAACATGGCGCCGAAGGCAATCAGCATACCGCAGATAACGGCGGCAGTGGGAATACGGAATTTCCAGGTGCCCTTTTTCAGCGTAAAGCGGCAGAAAAATTCCAGCAACAGAAGTACCAGGAAACCGATCACCACCAGCAGCGCCTGTTTATCCAGGGAATATTCGTAATTGTCCGCCACGCTAGCGGCAGTGCGGATGGAAAAAAGATCCCAGGGCTGGATGGGTACGGAACGGAAATTCAGCACAAAATAATTCACAAGCCCATACAGGAAGAAAAAAAGCGTCTCTGCCATAAGCGCCACATGCAGCCTGCCGATTGCGGCAAACAGCAGCAGGGCGATAAGTTCAAACATGATGATGTTCAAAACCTGGGGAGTTGCCTTCATGGTTTTCCAGGGATTATGGGTAAACCACTCCAGAAGATAAAAGGTTACAACCGGATACAGCAGCATCAGAAGAAGGTTCAGCCTGCTGTCCTTTATTTTTTTAAGAAATTTCATGTTACACCTCGTTGTCCTTTGCGCAGGACGTAAATTGATATATAATAAAAAGCACTTTCCCCCATATTCTTGTTACATTCTAGTCAGACCGGTGAAAACTGTCAAGAGAAGCGGGGAATAATTCATAAAATGGAAAGAAAATTATAAAAAAACAATCAAAAACAAACGGATATTTGTTCTGCATGTCTGCATACGGACTGCGGAACAGCCGGCAAAAGATTGGAGTGTGTATCATGCGGATGGATAAGGAGATACTAAGACGGACGCAGGCCCAGTTTCTGATGGACTGCGCGCTTTCCCCGGACTGTGCCGGAACGGGGCAGGGCTATTTGATCGGGAGGAAACCGGAAATGCCGGAACAGGATTTTATGACGGATATTTCCTACGGCTATCTGATGCGGGACTATATGGAGGCGTACCGGGAAAAGGCTTTCACCGGAAAGGACTACGGAATTGTTTCCCGGGCACGGGTATACCAGGGGATGGATTTATTTTTCCGGGCCATTTTATTTTGCGGGAAGGGTTACCTTCTGGCAGACGACGCCATATACGACTGGTGCTGCCGGGAGTACGGGGAGGGCGGGATCCGGCCGGAATGGTTCTGCCGGTTTTCCAATTTGCGCCGGCTGGATCAGCAGCTGGGGCGTTACCGGCGTCGTATTGCGGACACCCATATTTATTTCCTGCCGGGAGGGGAGGAGGAGGCTCCGCTCACCCCTTCGGTTGAGGTGCGCTGGTTTGAACAGGACGAGATCGCCGGCTGGAAGGAAGGAACGGCGTTCCGCCATGCGATCTGCGGTTCGGAGCTGATGCCGGATAAAATCGCCGCGGCAGCGGTACTGGACGGCAAAACCGTCGCGGTGGCGGGAGCCAGTGAGGACAGCCCGCTTTTGTGGCAGATAGGGATTGATGTGCTTCCCTCCTGCGAGGGGATGGGACTGGCTTCCGGTTTGGTTTCCCTTTTAAAAAAGGAAATCCTGCGGCGGGGAAAAATCCCTTTTTACGGAACCAGCGAATCCCACGGAGTATCCAGGAATGTGGCCGTCCGTGCCGGATTCCTTCCCGCCTGGGCGGAGGTATATGTACAGAAGTAACTATTAACAGAACAGGCGTAACCCTGTAGCTTTTTCACAACAGAGGAAGTGCGGCTTGGAGAATTAAGAAAATCTTTACTGTGCCGTCAGTCGTAAATATGATAAAATAAGGGTAACGCTTTGGACTGGTCTGTACAGTTGTGAAGCGTTGCAGACAGAGACAGCATAAAGGCAGGAGAACAGGTGAATGAAAGATAATAAACGAATCAGGGAGCTGGTGCCGATAGTTGCACTGCTTCTTTTTATCATTGCAGTCCTGGTTCTGTGCGTAGTGAGCGCCAGAGGGAAAAGGGCGGAACAGGAAACGTCGGCGGAAACGGCGGCGGAGAGCACGGAAACCCTCACGGAAGAAACCCAGGAGCCGGCCTCAGAGACCGGCGGGGAAAGCATGCATGCCGTGCCGGACAAGGAACCGGTGGAAGTACAGGAAACCATCGAGCTGGAGGCGGAAGAGCCTTTGGAAACATCCTCCGCACAGACGCCGGGAACGGTATCGGGTTCCGACAGTCCGGTTACGCCCCAGGTCAGCGGGAATGCTGCGGTTACGGTGGTGAAGAAAACAAACGCCCAGATGCTTGCGGAAATGATGGATTACTGGTCAAAGGGCAACGTGGAGGCGGTGGAGGATTTAAGCGGCCTGGCACATTACCGGGCCATGTCGGCTTCCCTGAAAAGCGCCTCATACTTCTATTATTATGGGGAAAGGAACGGCGCAGGACGCCCGGAGGGGACCGGCATAGCCGTCTATGGCGAGGATCAGTACTATTACGGGGAATGGAAGGACGGCTTCCGCAGCGGCCAGGGAATGTGGATTAAAATGTATTTCGGTGACGGAAAGGATGCCGGCACGGATCCGGTTTTTATCAGCCACAGCTACGACGGCGCATGGCTGAATAACCTGCCTAACGGGGAAGGCCATGAGCGTTACGATCTGGATGTGGGCAAAGCGGAGCCCGGCAGCCGTTATTTCCAGAATGTAATCGGAAATTTCAAAGACGGCCTTTATGACGGGGAAATGTATATCAACACCCTGAATTCGGATAAAAATGTCCAGGAATGGAAAGGGAAGGCAAAGGACGGTGTATTTGAAACCTTTGAGGGCAGAGATCTGGAGGGAAGGGTGCCCATCTGCCAGGATGTGCAGAACCCCGACAGCCATATGTGGATCCAGCCGCTGGAAAATAAGGATCAGGGGATAGAGGAAGTAAGGGAACAGATGAAAAAGTAACGGCCCGGTAATGCCGGGCCTGCAAATGATAAAAAAACAGGGGGTAAAACGTATGGCAAGATACCAATGCGGAATCTGCGGTTACATTTTTGATGAAGAGACGGAAGGAAAGCTGTTTTCCACGCTGGAAAGATGTCCGGTCTGCGGCCGGGAAACGGAAAACTTCCGTCCGGCGGAAGAGAACGGGGCGGAGAAAGAAAACGGGGCGGAGCCGGAGCGCGTTTCGCAGGAGGAACGCGTTCCGGATTTATCCTATCCGAAGGAATACCGGCGGCAGGATGGAAATGTGCGTTACATGGCACAAATCCATGAAATGGCGATGACGGGAAAACCTATTATCGAGGCGATGGGAACGCAGATGGCCATGCCGGGATGGGATGATATCCTCCTGCTGGGGGCACAGCTGAACCCGCCTCCGCTGGAGGAACATGCGCACGTGGACACCACTACGGTGATTGGCCCCAATGCCAAAAAGCCTCTGGTCCTGAGTCATCCGGTATACATATCCCACATGTCCTTTGGCGCCCTGTCCAAGGAAGCCAAGGTATCCCTGGCAAAAGGCAGCGCACTGGCCCATACCGCCATGTGCAGCGGGGAAGGCGGGATCCTTCCCGAGGAAAGGGAAGCGGCGGAAAAATATATTTTTGAATATGTGCCCAACCTGTACAGCGTGACCCCGGAGAACCTGCGCAGGGCCGACGCGGTGGAAATTAAAATCGGGCAGGGCACCAAACCGGGGATGGGCGGCCATCTGCCGGGCGGCAAGGTGACGCCGGAAATTGCGGCAATACGGAACAAACCTTTGGGAGAGGACGTGATCAGCCCTTCCAGATTTCCGGGAATAGATACCAGAGAGGATCTGAAAGCACTGGTGGATAAACTGCGGGCGGAATCCGACGGCCGGCCTGTCGGTATCAAGATTGCCGCCGGGCGGCTGGAACGGGATTTGGAATACTGTGTATTCGCAGGCCCGGATTTTATAACCATCGACGGAAGAGGCGGGGCGACGGGAGCCAGCCCCAGGCTGGTACGGGATTCTACCAGCGTTCCCACCGTATATGCCCTTTACCGGGCAAGAAAGTATCTGGACAGCGTAAAGTCGGACATTTCCCTGGTGATCACGGGCGGCCTGCGGGTATCCTCCGATTTTGCCAAAGCCCTTGCCATGGGAGCGGATGCCGTTGCGGTGGCTTCCGCGGCATTGATGGCGGCGGCCTGCCAGCAGTACCGGATCTGCGGCACCGGAAAATGCCCGGTCGGGATCGCCACCCAGGACGAAACGCTCCGGGCGCGGCTGAAAACGGATGCGGCGGCGGCCAGGGTTGCCAATTACCTGAACGGATCCCTGGAGGATCTGAAAACATTCGCCCGGATAACCGGCCATGCAAGGCTGCATGATCTGAACGTGAGTGATTTATGCACCATCAGCCGGGAAATTTCGGAATTTACCAATATCCCTCACGCATAACGCTCTGCTTCCCTGTGCGGCCTGCTGCCCGCACAGGGAAGCAGGGCCGGGGGACGCCAAATTTTTTTATCTGCACCCAAGCGGATTGTTTTACTTGCAACCTGCTGTTCTTTCTATTATACTTATACAGTTAGCTAGTTAAGTGATAGAAAGTGGTGTTATTTATGAGTGAAGAACAAAAGAACAAAGTAACTGAAGACGGGAAGGCGGTAAAGACGGCCGGGAACGGAGAGCACACGGAGCGGGAGATGACCAATAAAATGGGTACCATGCCCATGAATAAGCTTCTGCTGTCCATGGCGCTTCCTATGATGATCTCCATGCTCGTCCAGGCCCTGTACAATATTGTGGACAGTGTGTTCGTGTCCATGATCAATGAAGAGGCTCTGACAGCCGTTTCCCTTGCGTTTCCCATCCAGTCGCTGATGATCGCCCTGAGTGCGGGAACCGGCGTGGGTATCAATGCGGTGCTTTCCAGGAGCCTTGGGGAAAAGGATCAGGAAAACGCGAATAAGGCGGCGGAAAACGGCGTATTTCTTGCGCTTGTGTCCTATGCGGCCTTTCTGATTATCGGCCTTCTGATAGCCAGGCCCTTTTATTTAAGCCAGACGAGGGATGAGGCAATCGTTTCCTACGGGGTGACTTATCTGACCATCGTATGTATTTGCTCCGTGGGCATGTTTACCCAGATGACCTTTGAAAAGCTGCTGCAGTCTACGGGACGTACCATGTATACCATGGTTACCCAGTCCGTTGGGGCTGTTATCAATATTATTTTTGACCCCATTCTGATCTTCGGTCTATTCGGATTCCCAAAGATGGGAGTGGCAGGGGCTGCTGCGGCAACCGTGTTCGGACAGGCTGTGGCGGGTGCCCTTGCCATTGTGTTCAATGTGAAGGTCAATAAAGATATCCAGCTGGATTTTAAACGCTTCCGGCCGGATAAGCGGATGATCGGAAGGATATATGCCGTGGGCGTTCCTTCGATTATTATGCAGGCTATCGGATCGGTGATGACCTATGGCATGAATTTGATCCTGATTCAGTTTACTTCCACCGCAACGGCTGTTTTTGGTGTGTATTATAAAGTGCAGAGCTTTATTTTCATGCCGGTGTTCGGCCTGAATAACGGTATGGTGCCTATTGTGGCTTATAACTATGGGGCCGGGAGCAAAAAGCGGGTGAAGAAAGTTACTCATCTGAGTGTTATTTATGCGGTTGCTATTATGCTGGCCGGGCTTCTGGTATTCCAGTTCTTCCCGGACAAGCTGCTTGGCATGTTCAATGCCTCGGAACATATGCTGGCAATCGGTGTTCCGGCGCTGCGAATCATCAGCATCAGTTTTATATTCGCCGGATTCTGTATTGTAATGGGAAGTGTGTTCCAGGCGCTGGGCAACGGGGTCTACAGCCTGGCGGTTTCGGTAGCCAGACAGCTGATAGTGCTGCTTCCCGTGGCATATCTGCTTTCCCTTACCGGAAATGTGGATAATGTCTGGTGGGCGTTTCCTATTGCGGAGCTGATGTCCCTGAGCATGACGATTTTCTTCTACAGAAGGATTAACAGGAAGATCATCAGTAAAATCGGGGAACCGTTTCCGGCGGTGGAGGAATAGTGGTTTCATCCGGATTGTATGCATGAAGTATGCGGACAGGAGAAGGAATGGAAGAAAAGAATAAAATAACCGTCAGGGAAGGCGGCTGGGAGGATTACTGGATTCTGCGTGACGGCATCGGGGAAGAGCAGCATATCCATGCCATGAACCGGCCGGATATTTTTGCGGATCTGGAGGAAAGCCCCTTCAGCCCGGAAGATTTCAGGGAGCTTATGGAGGATAAGAACGGCTTCTTCCTGGTGGCCCTGGTGGATGGAAAAGAGGCGGGGATGTGCAATGTCAAGCTGAAAAAAGCGCCCGTCCATCCCGTCGTGGTACCCCGCAGATATGCCTACATAGATGACATCTGTATCTTGCCGGATTACCGCCATATGGGCGTGGGAAAGGCATTGTACGAAGCGTTGGCGGCACGTATCCGTCCTATGGGGATCACGAAGGTGGAATTGAAAGTATGGGCTTTTAATGAATCCGCCAGAGGTTTTTATGAGGCCATGGGCATGAAGCCGCAGAATATTATTATGGAAGGCAGAGTATGATTTCAGCCCTCTTCTTACATTTCCCTGCATAGGGGCAGCCACTGCAATCCTCACAGGTATAGTATTGTTCCTGCCTCCCGTATTGATTCCCTTTTACTGGTCTTCGGTAAGCAAAATGAAATTTCCTTCCGTTTGGAAGAACGCCTCCAGGCTTCATGCCTGAAAGCGTTCTTTTTTTGGGGACTTTTTTCACAGCCCGCTTTTATCTTGTTCCATATTTTTTCATAAAAACAGCGGCCGGCTTGCCGATGTGAAGAGTGAGCGATATAAAGAGTTTATGCAGTTAGTGATAGAAAGTAGGTGCATAAAATGATATAATTATTTAAAATGAAAGAGGGGATAATCATATGGTATATGGGTTTCATAGGACAAACACGAAAGACCAGCATTTAGGATACAAGATATGAAAGCAAGGGGAGAATGGGAAAAATATGGTCGTCCTTCCGTCATGTCCCTTGAAGGTTTTCGTAAAGAATTTCGAAAGGCAGAACGGGAATGGAACAAGTGAGGAGGATATGGAAGATGGCTTATGAAGATATAAAAAAAGCTTGGCAAGAGCGAAAAATTGAAAAAAAAGAAGATTATGAAACTGCTTTGGATAATTTCAAAATTATTTTTGCCTATAATTCAGGAGTTATTGAAAACCCGGAAATAACATACCATAATACGAGAGAAATATTCAAAAATGGTAAAGTAATTAACTTTACCGGTGATCTACGGACTATATATGAAATTGAAAATCAAAAAAAATGTTATGATTTTTTGATTCAGAAAATAGTAGCGCGTGAACCGATAACGCCGGAACTGATAAGAGAAATTCATAAAAAATTGACAGCAGGTACTTATGATCAGAATAGATGGGAAAAGGGAGAGCGTCCAGGAGAGTATAAAAAGCATGACTATGTTGTGGGCGATGGGCAAGGGGATATGCCTGAAGAAGTGCCTAATGATATGGTACAGTTATGTGAAGAAATAGCAGAAATTCCGGATAAAGGGGAGAACATTCTTAAAACTGCGGCATATCTACATTGTAAATTTGAAAATATTCATCCTTTTGCTGATGGAAATGGGCGTGTAGGCCGAACACTGATGAATTATTATTTAATGATCCATAATTATCCTCCGCTTGTAGTAGCTAATGAAACGAAGGATCTATATTATGGTGCATTAATGATCTATGATAAAACAGGAGATATAGGAGGATTTGTAAATTACATGAAAGGAGCTGCAGAACAGACATGGAGTCTTAAAAAGGCACCGCAGAAGTCTTTGTTTCAACAATTGGATATGTATCATGATTAATAGAAAAATATAACAATAAAAAAAACATAAAAATGTAGTATAACTATCGTAAACAGGTAGACAAAATAATCATTTTGTCTACCTGTTCTAACATTATTTAACAGAATATGCAATATTTAGTTGTAATGGTTCCTGTTTCCCCTGGGGGAACGGTATGCATAGTAACGTCTTACTCTTCAATAGCAGCTTTTCTGCTGTTTACTTCCCGGAAGAAGTTTATGTCCATTTTCGGGGTCCTGTCATAATAATATACGCCGTTTTGTTCCTGCTCCACATCGGTGAGCTGGGTATAGCAGAAACCGAACATGCGGGGATTATCCAGGAGAGCATCGGTAAGCCCTTTATACCGTTCCTTGTATTCCTCTTCCGTTTTGGGGCCGTTGCCGTAACCCCAGGCTTTATCGTCCGTGCTGTCCGGGGCCCATTTAATGCCGCCGTATTCACTGACAAACATAGCCTGGCCTTCTCTGTAAGTCTGCTTGTCGGCAAAGCGGTCATAGAAAATGCCTGTTCCGTCCTTCAGAGGCTGGTAGGTTTCCGCAAATTTTGCCGGATCCTGTTCATAGTCGTGCACATCGAAAATATCCGTAACCACATGGAAATTGCCGCTGGTGTCGATGCAGGGGCGGGTGGTGTCATACTGTTTGGTGATCTGCCAGGTAAGAGCCAGCAAGCCGTCCACCTGCTTTCTTCCTTCATAATCCCAGGTCTCGTTAAACGGACACCAGCCCACGATAGAAGGATGGTTGAAATCCCTCTCTATGGATTGGATCCATTCCGGAATAAAAGCTTCATAGCCGGTATAGGAGCTATAGTCAAAACCCCAGTTGGCCATTTCACCCCAGGCCAGATAACCAAGACGGTCACAGTGATAGAGGAAACGAGGCTCAAATACCTTCTGGTGAAGCCGCGCGCCGTTGAAGCCGGCTGCCATGGAAAGACGGATGTCGTTTTCCAGCGCTTCATCCGAAGGGGCGGTATAAATGCCGTCAGGGTAGAAACCCTGATCCAGGATCAGGCGCTGGAAAACGGATTTGCCGTTAATCAGGAAACGGTATCCGTCCAGCTTCACCTCACGCAGCCCGAAATAGCTGGCCACGGTATCTTCACAGAAAGAGAGGGTGAGGTCATAAAGCCGGCCGGCCCCTGCCTCCCAAAGATGGATTTGTGTCAGCGGGATGGTGACCATGACATTGCCGGATATCGTTTCCGCCGAAGCGTTTCCGCATTCGGTTCCGTCATAGGACGCGGAGGCGGAGAAAGTGCCCTCTCCTTCCACAACAGCCTTGATGGTAACGGTCCCGTCCGCTACATTGGGATAGTACTGGACGCTGCGGATATGGGAAACGGGGGTGAACTCCATCCATACCGTCTGCCAGATGCCGGTGGTGCGGGTATAGGAACAGTCATGGGAATAATACCGGTCGCTCTGCTTGCCGATAGGCTGCATAGGACTTCTGGTATCGTCTTTGGCATAAACCACAAGATGGTTTTCCCCTTCCTTCAGGAGAGCGGAAATCTCAAACGCAAAGGATACATAGCCGCCCTTATGGCTTCCGGCTTCCGTACCGTTAACAAATACCAGACATTCGTAGTCCACGGCACCGAAATGCAGATAAACCTTTCCGGTCAGCTGCTTGGCAGTAACCGTAACGGTACGGTGATACCATACCGCCGGGATAAAATCCGTATAGCCGATTCCGCTCAGCGGGCTTTCCGGACAGAAGGGTACCAGAATCTTATCCGGGAATTCCGTTTTCTTTCCATAGCCTCTCTCCAGGCCGCTGCAGTTAAAATCGAATGCAAAATCCCATGTTCCGTTCAGGTTCATCCAGTTTTCTCTTATAAATTGCGGAAAGGGATGCTCCGCTCTGGGCATTGTTTCCATAAATTCCTCCATTCTGCCGGATAACCGGTGCTCTTGTATTTCTTGTAGTATACCGCTATAATATACCTTGATAAATGGATTATACGCGCAAAAGAGTGAGGAAAACAAGCATTATGGAACACATTATCACCTTCCTGCCCGGACAGCTGCCGGGAGAGTCGGTTTTCGGGATTGAAATGACAGGAATTACCTATCCCGACAGCCATTACCATATTGTCAGGGATAATTCCCCCATCTACTGTCTGGAATATGTGATGGAAGGGACCGGGACGGTCCGGATCGGGGAAGAGGTATACCGCCCGGAGAAAGGAGACGTATATCTCCTGGCAGCGGGGAAAAACCAGGACTACCAGGCAGATACAGGACATCCCTGGCAGAAAATATGGATGAATGTTAGAGGGACGCTGTGTGATACGCTGGTGGACGGCTATGGGCTGCGGGATGTGGTGCTGTTCAAAAACTGCGGCATCTATCCCCTTTTCCGGGAATTTCTCCAGCTGTGTGAGAAAAAAGAAGGAAGCGGGACGGAGCTGGCAAAGCAAACCTCCCTCCTGTTCCATGAAATCCTGCTGAACCTGGCGGCCCATGAAGCGGCCGGCGGCCGCCGGGAGAAGCCGATGCCGGAAACCGCTGTCCAGATCAGAAAATATGTGGATGAGCATATCTACGAAAAGCTGACAATCCGGCAGCTTTCGGAAGCCGCCAGCCTGTCTCCCTCCCAGCTCACCCGCATTTTCCGGCGTACCTACGGACAGACGCCCTATGATTATATCCTGACACGCAAGGTGGATACGGCCTGTCTGCTTCTCTGCAATACCGGCCTTACGGTAAAGGAAATCGCTTACCGGCTTCAGTTTTCGGATGAACATTATTTTTCCAACCTGTTCCGGCAGCGGACGGGGAGCCCGCCGGGAAAATATAAGGAAGGGCGGCAGTCGGCTTCGTTCCCGGCTTCCGGCTAAGCCTTTCCTGTATGCCGCCGCTCCGCCGCCTCCTTTGTGCGCCGGCAGGGGATCAGGATCCGGGTGAGATAATCCTCCATCCGGCAGACGGACAGATCATTCATGCCCTGTTCATAGGCATAGCCGGTGAGGGTGAGGCTGTTTTCCCGGGCAAAGGCGAGAATACGGCGGTAGGTACCGGGAAGGCGGGACCAGTCCCCCCGGCAGTAGGCGCGCAAATAAGCGGAGGCCGGCTTCCGGTGCGGCCGGCAATCGTCTTCGGCGGGGATTGGGATATTTTCTTCGGAAGAAACGGGCATTTTCATGAAAAAGCAGGAGTAGGAATCAAAGTCTCCGGACAGGATGCAGGAAACGGGAAGCATACTGCCAAGGCCGTGGTTAAACAGCCTGTGGGAATGGTTCCGGCCGGCCCGGCGCATCAGGGCGATAAAGCTTTCCTCTTCCGGGAGCAGATGCAGGGAAGGGCTTACAAGGAGTGTTTCTTCCGGGCAGGTGACGAGCGTAATTTCTTCGGTATCCCCGGACTGTTCCGTCAGCAGAAACTCTTCTTTTTCCAGAAGAAGCTGACGGATGCTTTCCAGGGTACGGATGGAAGCATCTGTTTCTTCTTTCTTTTCCCGGATGAAAGCAAGGCAGGAGGCGGAAGAGCGGTTCCGAAGAAAAGCCCGTATATCCTCCACGGACATGGAAAGCTCCCGCAGAGCCAGGATGATTTCCAGTTCGGTACTCTGCCTTATGGAATACATCCGGTAATGATTTTCTTTTTTGACGGCAGGGGAAAAGAGGCCGATATTATCATAATAGTGGAGCGTACGGCGGTTGATGCCGTGGAGATCGGCGAATTCCCTTATGGTAAATAATGTTTTATCTTTATCCATACGATTCCTCCATGTTACTGTTCAAAACCACAGGAAGGGGCACAAGGGGCTGTGAACAGTAATCATAAATGGGTTTGAGAAAAATGGTAAAATTTCAAAGTGAATTCGTGATATCTACCAAACATTGATTTTATAGCA